>JACMOV010000063.1 GCA_014377845.1 Herminiimonas sp. | reverse complement strand
TAATGGTCACCGGGCGGCGCGATTGCAGCAGACGCACATAGGTTGGTCCCATGTTGCCCCAGATCGCCAGCGCCACCGTTTCGCTGGTGGCCTCGCGCAGGCTGGACATGGTTTCATCAGCCAGTTTCACGGCGTCGATCCGGTTCAGCGACGCCAGCCCCAGCTCCAGCGCCAGTCGGCCAAGATCATAGAGCCCCGTGGCCGCGTCCTGTTCCACCAATCCCACCCGTATCAGGCTCACCAGGTAACGATGCGCCTTGGCTGCAGGCATGCCGGCGTTCTTCGCCAGTGCCGACAACACCAGCGGCGCCGATGCTGGCGCCAGCGCGCGCAGCAGCGGGCCGGCCACTTCCACCGATTGGATGCCCTGACGCGAAGCCGGCTCGGTGGCTGCCGTAGCGGAATTCCTGGTTGATTTCATAGTCGTTCAATATTACGATATAGTGAACGTGTTTAACAATACGAAATAGCGAAACGGCTCGGCGACGCAATTTCCTTCAAGCCGAAACCGCATCAGGAGAGCCTATGCCGTACAAGAAAATCATCAGGCTGCTGGCAGCCGGGGTGCTGGCCATGGCGGGTTCGCTTGCCGTTGCGCAGAGCTATCCCGCTCGCAACGTCAAGTGGATCGTGCCGTATCCACCGGGAGGCGGGTCGGACGTCATCGCCCGCACCATCGGCGCGCAATTGTCGAAGCAGCTCGCGCAGCCGGTCATCATCGATAACCGTCCGGGCGCGGCGACCATGATCGGCGCCGACGCGGCGGCGCGTTCGCCGGCAGACGGCTATACGATTTTCTCCGGCGACAATGGCACGTACGTCTTCAACAGCGCGCTCTACAAAAAAATGTCCTACGACCCGCAAAAGGATTTCGCGCCGGTCACGCTGATCGCCCGCTTTCCATTGGTACTGGTGGTCAATCCGAACGCCGGTTTCAAGAACGCGCAAGACCTGATCGCGCAAGTCAGGCGCGCGCCCGGCAAGTTTAACTACGCCTCGGTCGGTGCCGGCAGTCCGCATCACCTGGCGATGGAAATGATCAAGCAGAAGGCCGACGCCTATATCGTCCACATTCCCTATCGTGGCGCCGCGCCGGCGTTGCAGGACGTGCTCGCCGGTCAGGTGCCGATGATGGTGCTGGACCTGGCCACCGCGCTGCCGCAAATCAAGTCCGGCAAGCTCAACGCGCTGGCCGTGGCATCGCCTAACCGCCTGCCGCAACTGCCGGATGCGCCGACCCTGAAGGAAGTCGGGCTGGGTGATGTCGAGATGTACGCATGGCAGGGCATCGTGGTGCCGGCCAATACGCCCAAGGACATCGTCGCCCGTCTCAATGCCGAGATAATCAAAGCGATTGCCACGCCCGAGGTTAACAAGAAGCTGGTCGATTTCGGCGTCGAGCCGCTGTCAGGCACGCCCGAGCAGATGAGCGCCTACATCAAAAGCGAAACGGTGCGCTGGCATGCGCTGATCAAGGAGCGCAAGCTCGCGCTGGATTAAACTTATTCATCAGGAAGCAACATGAAACTCGCCACCCTCAAGGATGGAACCCGCGATGGGCAGTTGGCCGTAGTCTCGCGTGATCTCAAGACCGTCCAGCTTGCCGATGGGATTGCGCCGACCCTGCAACGCGCGCTCGACGACTGGAATTTCATTTCGCCCCAGCTCGATGATCTCTACCAGGAACTCAATGCGGGGCGCGCGCCCCGTTCTTTCGACTTCGATCCGAAGCGCTGCATGGCACCGCTGCCGCGCGCCTACCAGTGGGCCGACGGCTCCTCTTATGTCAATCATGTCGAGCTGGTACGCAAGTCGCGCAACGCCGAGATGCCGGAATCATTCTGGCACGAGCCGCTGATATACCAAGGCGGCGGCGACGACTTCATCGGACCGACCGACGACATTCTGCTGGCGTCCGAAGAATGGGGCATTGATTTCGAAGGTGAGGTGGCTGTGATCACCGATGACGTGCCGATGGGCGTCGGGCCGATCGATGCGGCGTCGCACATCAAGTTGCTGATGCTGGTCAATGACGTCTCGCTGCGCAACCTGATTCCGGCGGAGCTGGCGAAAGGCTTCGGCTTCTTCCAGTCCAAGCCGGCATCGAGCTTTTCACCCGTTGCGGTCACGCCCGACGAACTGGCCGGCGCCTGGCAGGACGGCAAGGTGCATTTGCCGCTGCGCGCAACCTGGAACGAGGTGCAGGTCGGGCAACCGAACGCCGGCGTCGACATGGTATTCAGTTTTCCGCAACTGCTGGTGCATCTGACCAAGACCCGCAATGCTAGGGCGGGGTCGGTCATCGGCTCCGGCACGGTGTCGAACAAGGATACCAAAAAGGGCTATACCTGCATCGCGGAAAAGCGCTGCCTCGAAATGATCGCCGACGGCGTAGCGACCACGCCGTTTATGAAGTTTGGCGACACCATCCGCATCGACATGCTCGATGCCAGCGGCAAGTCGATCTTCGGCGCAATCAACCAGCAAGTGGTGCAGTACGTGTCGAAGCGCACCCGATAATGTCGAATGCGCGCCGGCGGTTTTAAATGACGGATGTCGAGGAGGTCACATGAGTACGCTTACCGCATTTGCGCCAGAGCAGGGCGCGACGCTACCGGCGGCGGTGCCGGTCAACGGCCTGCATCATTTCGCCTATCGCTGCCGCGATGCCGAAGAAACCCGGCATTTTTACGAGGATATTCTTGGCCTGCCGCTGTATCACTACATTCGCGCCGATATCGTGCCGTCGACCGGTGAATTCTGTCCGTACGTGCATATTTTCTTTCGCATGACGGACGGTTCGTGCCTGGCGTTTTTCGATCTGGGGGACAACCAGTTACCGGCGCCGTCGGCCAACACGCCGGCATGGGTCAATCATATTGCGCTGCGGGTCGACACGGTAGCCGAGCTGGAAGCAATGAAAACCCGCATCGAAGCGCACGGCATCGAGGTGCTGGGCGTAACGAATCATCGCGTGTTCCAGTCGATTTATTTTTTTGATCCGAACGGTATTCGGCTGGAGCTGTGCGCTCAGCTGGCCTCGCCGGCGCAGATGGAAGCGGAACAGCAGGGAATTCACACGAAGATTGCCGAGTGGTCGGTTGAGAAGGCAGCGCGATTGGCGCAGCCGGTATGACGTTGGATCGGCAGTAGGGCGGGCGGCGTTCAAGCCGCCCGCATGGCTATGCGGCCAACCGCACCGCGGCCTTGCACCCATCCAGCAAGAATGACAACCCGACCACCAGCACCAGTTCACCTTCCGCCGACCGCGCCGTTCCTGCAATGCCTGGCACGGCGATCGCAGTCATCGGTTTGATCACCAGGTCTGCCGTGCCATCGACTGCACCTACCGCCAGGATGTACGGATTGGGCGCGGCCATGACGATGCCGACGCGTTCGACACTGGCTTCGTAACCCAACACCGCCGCCAGTGAGCGCACCGGCAATGGCCGCCCCATGTCGCGCAGTACCGGTGCACCGCCGACCTCGGCGAAGGTCTCCGGCAATTCCACCACTCGCTGTACTACGGACATTGGCAGTGCCAGCGCCGCGCCGGCAGTGCGCACCAGCATCGTCGGCACGATCGACAGTTCGATTGGCAAACGGATCGAAAACCGTGTGCCCGAACCCAGTAGCGACTCGATACGAATCGCGCCGCGGTGCTTTTCTACAGCCGTCTTGACCACGTCCATGCCGACGCCGCGCCCCGACACGCTGGAAGCGACTTCCTTGGTCGAAAATCCGGGCAGGAACACCAACTGGAATGCTTCTTCGTTGCTCTGCGCCGCCGAGTCGCCGATCAGTCCCTTTGCAATCGCTTTTTCACGCAGTTTTTGCGGGTCCATGCCCTTGCCGTCATCCGACAGCTCGATCATGACGCTGCTGGCTTCTTGCCAGGCTTTCAGCGAAATGATGGCTTTGGTCGGCTTGCCGGCGGCGGCGCGGTCGACTGCTTCCTCGATACCATGGTCGAGCGCATTGCGCAGCATGTGGACCAGTGGATCGTAGAGGCTGTCGACCACCACGCGGTCGACTTCGGTTTCGGCGCCTTCGATCACCAGTTCGACATCCTTGCCGAGATCCTTGGCCAGTTCGCGTACCAGGCGCGGGAATTTCTGGAACAGCCGTCCGACCGGCTGCATGCGCGTCGACAACGTGGCGCGTTGCAGTTCGGTCGAGTAGCGCGAGGCGCGCGCCAATGTCTCGGCGAGAGCCGCGATCAGGGTCGCTGCCTGTCCCTCGAACGGGAATTGCGCCAGTTTTTCCAGCAGTACGCTGGCCTGGTTGGCAGCTTGCACCGATTCGCCGGCGACCTCGAGCAGCGCATCGAGCTTGACGGCGTCCACGCGGATACTGTCTTCCTTGACCGGCGCGGTAATCTGGCGGGCGGTTTCGTTACCGCGACGGTCGATACCGTCCCAACCGTAGGCGCCAGCGCTCTTCGTAAAATCTGCCTCGGGCGCGGCTTCGACTGATACCGCCTTGACCACGACTTCAGGTACGCTAACCGATACGATCGCATGATAGTAGGCGTGCCAGTCGATGCCGTCTGCAGATATCGTAGGTAGCGGCGTAACAGGCTGTGGTGCAACTATTGCCGGTAAGGCTTTGGCGGCCGGCGCCTGGGCGCCTTTGCCTTCGATCGCATTGGTCAGGATCATTTCGAGCGCATCCGGCATGGCCGACAGCATCGCCGGCTTGGCACCGTTGGCAAGCTCGGTCAACTGGTCGGCTACGAAGCCGCTGGCCTGCAAGGCCGCTTCGATGGCGATCGGCGTCACCGGCGCCTTACCGGTACGCAGCGCATCGAACAAATTTTCCGTCAGATGGCAAGCCGACACCATCGCCGGCAGGTTCATGAATCCGGCGCCGCCTTTGATCGTATGGAACGACCGGAACACCGCATTCAG
>JACMOV010000062.1 GCA_014377845.1 Herminiimonas sp. | reverse complement strand
CCGGTGACGATCGACTTGATGTCGACCCAGCGCCGGTGCAAGGCACCCGACATGCTGCTGCTGTCGGCGGGTTCGCCGCCGTTGGCGCGCACGATATCCTGCAGCTCGCGCACTGCGGTGGCGCAGCTTTGCGCGCGGTTGGAGAACAGCGCCTTCAACTGCGCATCTTTTGCATGTTCGGCTGACGTGCGAAAGCCTTCGTCACCATCCAGGCTGGTTTCGATCAGGTCATTGAGTGTCGAAACGATTTCATTCTTTTCCATGATCCTTCTCCTTATATAGATATAGACATCAAACAATCAGCGCACGGGTTTTTCCGTGCGATGCACAAAGAGGCTACGTCGACAGTGGAAATCGCCTTGTCAGAACAATTTGCACGCGACCCCTTCCGAATGACCGCGTACCGTTTTGCCAGTGCTAGCTGCATTGCACTACCTGATTCAGGTGACAATCATTTCAGCGGCAGCAACCAGGCAGGTCGAAACAGGCGAAACAGGCACTAACCAAGATTCGATTGCGTCCATTCAGGGTTTTGCCATGCACCTGTGCGCCCTCGGAGACGCAGCATTGGAACGAAATGCCGTGCCGCCGCGGGCGCGATCAGCTGTACAGGCGCTGACGGTCCCTTCTCTGCAGACCGCGCAACACGCGCAAAAATCCTCAAAGTCGCTTCGATCAGACGCTGGGTTCGATGCATCAAGCCACGCGGCACGACGTGCTCTGGACGAGCCTCGGTTGCGGGCGCCGACGATCGAGGCCGCTCGGCACGGATGGTTGGCATGCGACGACCTGCTTTCTGCTCGTTGTCGAGCAGGTAACCCGGCAGATGCGCACTGTCGCTACGACGGGACGGCATTCTTGTACTGCCTGAAGAAACCTCTTTTTCACCCATGGCGTGCCTTTCGTGAATCATTGCAATTGCTTCGGTTGGGCGACAGGGAGCCCACTGCGAAGCGTAACGATTCCTGCGAGCGATGCGGATAGGACAGCGCCTTAAAACTCTGTAAGAAAATGTGAAGTTCGGATATTTCTTTTTTAACACTTTTCCAAAATGCATGAAATTTGACAGGAAAGCCGGTACGACAGGATGCGACGCAGCATGGCACATGCAATGCCCTCAGCGCGGTCCGAGGCACCGTTGCAACCTTGCGCCTGCAACCGAGACGTGTCACGTCAATGGCGTTGATCCGGGAGGTGCGCGACGGTGCATTGTGGAGAACGGCGTACCGAAACTGCTAGCTGACCGATGTCAGGATCGTGCTGCGGTGTAAAGCTGGCGTTGCGGTCGTCGGATCGGTGTCCTCGCGGAGGCAGACACGTTACAATCGTCGCCGCATGGTCCGGTGTGCATAAACGTCGCCGGCCCCCACCTCTTGGACCTGGATACGGCAGGCACTGGCGAAATCGACCGGCGCCTGATACATATGATAAAAATTCTTGTAGTCGATGATCATGCCGTGGTGCGTGCAGGCGTGCAGTACTTCATCGCCGACATACCCGACATGCAGATTGCGGGCGAAGCAGCGACAGCGGAAGAAGCGATACGCATGATCCGCGCGCAGGACTGGGACATCGTGCTGCTCGACATTGCGATGCCGGACAAGAGTGGCGTCGAGGTCCTCAAGCAGATAAAACGTGAAAAACCGCATCTTCCGGTTTTGATCCTGAGCATGCATCCTGAGAACAGATATGCAGTCCAGATCCTGCGCAGCGGCGCCTCCGGTTATGTGCAGAAGGAAGCGCTGGCAACCGAGCTGGTGACGGCGATCCAGACGATCATGCGCGGCCACAAGTACATCAGCTACGCGGTTGCGGAACTGCTGACGATGGATCCGGACACGGACGCCGACAAACCGCTGCACGAAACCTTGTCGGCCCGCGAGTATGAAATTTTCTACAAGCTCAGTCAGGGCGATGGCGTCACCAAGATCGCCGACGAACTCTGCCTCAGTGTCAAGACCGTCAGTACCTACCGCGCCCGGGTGCTGCAAAAGATGAACATGACCAGCAACGCCGACATTATCTATTACGCCATCAAGCAGAATCTGATCGATTGAAAACCAGTCAGGAAACCAAAGCCGAATCGAGATCGTGCCAACCATGCCGCCCACCGTTCCTGTAGCGACCGCCGCGGCACAACCGGTGCGGGTCTTCCTGGTCGAAGATTCGCCGGCTGTGCGGGAGTTGATCGTCGAAAATCTGGACGATATTCCGGGACTCGTGTTTGCGGGCTTTTCGGACACGGAAGCCGATGCGCTGCGCTTGCTGCGGCAAAATGTCTACGATGTGCTCATCTTTGATATCGAATTGCGGCAGGGAAACGGCATCAGCCTGTTGCGTAGCCTGTCGGCCACGCCAACCCTGCCGGACAGTCTCAAGATCATCTTCAGCAACAACGTCAGCAGCGCCTACCGCCGTGTCGGCGAACAGTACGGCGTGCGCTACTTCTTCGACAAGACCTCCGAGTTGCCGAAACTGCGCCACCTGCTCGAGCAGGTCACCCGTGGTGCGGCGCTCAGATGAATGGTTTTCCGTCACAACGCATGCGCGGAGCCTGCCAAAACTGCCTTGTTTCAGCCCCGAACCGCGTGTCAGCGTAATCCCACACTGGAATGGGACGAACGCTGATTTGGCTATCTGCACCGCTATGTGATGATTCGCACACTGAATCACATTCCATAGGGGAGAGTTTCCATGACATCAGCCTTGAACAGCGTCACCGGTACCGACAAGCGCAGCACTGCCACATCAGGCGCAATCACAGCGGTCAAGGCCAAAGCGGCCCGCAGCCTGGTGCAGCCTGGACTGCGCCCCGTCACGCCGGTACGTCTGGCAGGACTGTATGGCCACAATCCCCGTCAGAACCATTTGCTCGCCGGTTTGTCGAACGCCGACTACGAGCGCATCCTGCCGCACCTGGAATTCGTCTCGATGCCGTTCGGCATGACGGTATGCGAGTCGGACACGGCAATGCAGCATGCCTACTTCCTGACCAGCAGCATCGTGTCCCTGATGTACGAAACTCGCGATGGCGCATCGTCGGAGACCGCAGTCGTCGGTAATGAAGGCGTGGTCGGGGTCGCCCTCTTCATGGGTGGGGGCAACAGCCTGAATCGCGCGATCGTCAAGAGCGCGGGCTATGGCTTTCGCCTGAAAGCCAGCATCCTGAAGGAAGAATTCAGCCACGGCGGCCGCTTCCAGCAAATGCTGCTGCGTTACACCCAAGCGTTGCTGACGCAGATGTCGCAGACCGCAGTGTGCAATCGTCACCACAGCGTGGTGCAACAGCTGTGCCGCTGGCTGCTGCTGTCGCTTGATCGCTTGCCATCGAATGAAATGAGCATGACCCAGGGCTTGATCGCCAACATGCTGGGTGTGCGCCGCGAGAGCGTCGCTGAAGCTGCAGGCAAACTGCAGGATGAAGGCCTGATTCATTACAGCCGTGGCCATATCACCATCATCAACCGGGTTGGGCTGGAAGCACGTGTATGCGAGTGCTATGCCGGCGTGAAGAAAGAATACGATCGTCTGCTCAACGACAAGCCTGCCGCCTGAACGACGCCCGGGACACGCCGGGATAGCAAAACAATGACCGCCGACGTGCGGTCATTGTTCATTGCGAATCCAACACAGCGATTCAGTAGGCGGCCGCTCGCTGCGCAACGAGTTCGATCAATGCCTCCGCGTCGAGCGGCTCGACCAGATGATGGTCGAGTCCGGCTGCCAGCGATCGAGCGCGATCGCCGGCATGGCCGTAATCAAATTCGTCAGAGCACGCACAATGAAAAGCGATCCCGGTGCATCGCTCGATGCGCGGGGATCGCTTTCTGATCGGGCGCACCACGTGTGGCGTGCAGTCCGGAACGGTTTACAGAACCTTGCGGCCGCTGATGACGCGCAGCAGAACCACGACGATTGCAATGATCAGCAGGATGTGGATGAAGCCGCCCATCGTGAACGACGTCACCATGCCCAGCAGCCAGAGGATGATCAGTACGACAGCGATTGTGTAGAGCATGTTCGAAACTCCCAAGTGTTTTGATTTATATGGTTTGCAGAGTCGAGCCACGGGTTCCCGGATTCGATGTGCGAATAGTAATTCCTGGAATTAACCTGGGGTATCAGACGGGTGCGCAAAGCGATGTAGGAATGCGCGAAGGCACGGGCTCGCTGACCCTCCTCAAAACCTGTTTGAAACCGGAAACGTCGCCCGGATAGTTGGAATCATTGACCGTACGCAGGGATCGCGCGCCAGCGTTCTCTATCCTGAACGGTTTGCAATGCATTGAAGCAAACAGCGTGGCGAAACACCCGCGCATATTTTAGAAAGTAGTTCGATGCCCGTAATAAAAATGAATCTCGACGGCGAGGATTTTTTCTTTGATCCCGCAGAAAACCAACACGTCTCCCCCGACTTCTGGGCACAGGGCGAACCGGTCCAGGCAAGGCCGGAACGGCCGCAGCGTCGGGACAATTTTCCGGGAATGCCGGGCCCGAGGGGCGAAGCCGGGCAAGGTGCCGGGCCGGGTGGTTACAACACCGCCAGCCGGAACGACTACCCACCAGCCTATGGGCCGACGTTTCAGGCGGCTGGGGCAATGCAACCAGCGCCAAGGCGATTCAACCTGCCGCAAGAAGCGCTGCAATCCAGTAACCCGGTGCCTGAAGTCGTGATCTCGCCCCCGGTACAGCATAGCCCGACACCGGCAGTCCAACCCCTGCAAGTCGCGGCATCGCCGTCGCCGGCGTCCACCGGGACGATGCTGCCCAGTTGCAGTGCAATGCGGCCGTACCTGATCCCGGCCTCGATCGTCGCCGCTGGTTTGCTCGGGTTGGGAAGCTATCTCGTGTACAGAAAAATGTCTGAGGTCGCCGCGGAACCGTTTTCGGCAGGGGCTTATACCTATCCGACGTATAGCTATCCCTGAGCTTGGAAAACAAGAGTGCGTGACAGGCCCGTGTCG
The DNA here is from genome assembly GCA_014377845.1 of Herminiimonas sp. GTDB lineage: Bacteria > Pseudomonadota > Gammaproteobacteria > Burkholderiales > Burkholderiaceae_D > JANXSS01. The sequence goes on along the minus strand of JACMOV010000062.1, from coordinate 15,359 downwards.
TTGGAAAGGCCGATAGCCAATCCAAGACCAGGCATGCGTGCGTGCCGTCAGGAAGCCGACAAGGTCTTGTCCAGCAACCGATGCAGCGCAGCGAAATCCGGCTCGCCGACGTAGCGCTTGATGATTTTGCCTTGCTGGTCGATGAGGAAGGTGGTGGGCGTGAGCTTCACGTCACCGAACGACCGGGCCAGCTGTTCCTGCGGGTCGAGCGAGACCGTGAACGGCAGCTTGCGGGTCTGGGCGAAGTTGAGCACGTAGTTGGGCGGGTCGTAGCTCATCGCCACAGCGACGAAGTTCAGGCCGCGATCCTTGAAGCGGGTGTAGGTATCGACCATCTGCGGCATCTCGTGCACGCAGGTCGAACAGCTGGTCGCCCAGAAATTGACCATTACCACCTTGCCGCGCAGGCTCTTCAAGCTGATGCGTTCGCCTGTCAGCGACGTAAAGGTAACGTCGGGCGCGACAGCTTTGGCGGTGAGGGACTGGTAGCCGATGCCGGCGATCGCGACAAGGACGATCGCGCCGAGCGCAGTGACGAGCCCGCGCCGGCTGCGCTTCGCGGCTGCGCCGGTGTCAGTAGCAGGATCAGGTCGTGAAGCGGATGGGTCCGGCGGTGTCGATTGCATGATGAAATCCTGGTAATTGGTCGCCAGCACTCATTATAGACAGGTCACTTGCCAGTCGCGTTGAACGGTCACGCCGGCGGCGGCCTTCTACTTGTTGACCGCCGACTGCGGATCCAGCAGCAATGCGACGAGGTCGGTAATCTGTTCTGGCGTCAGGATCTGCCGGTGCCCGAAGCGCGGCATGTTGGTGCACGCAGTGTAAGCCTGGGCATTGTAGATCTTGTTGTAGGTGTACTCGACGATCGCTGCGCTGTTGCCGCGCAGAGTGCCGTATTTCGCCAGCGAGGGCCCGAGGTTGCCATATGAGATTTCCTGCGCGCCGAGTTGGTGGCAGGCGTAGCAGTTGCCGCCTCTCGGACCGTCGGCCGTATCGGAAAACTGCAGGCCGCGCCCCTCCTGTGCCAGCTTCTCGCCGGCGCGCCAGTCACCGATCAGCTTGCCCGATGCCGGCTTGCGAATCGTCGCCAGCTGCGAGGCAACGATCTTGTCGGCGACCGCGGGCGGGATCGGCTTGTCGCCGTACTCAGTGCACAACTGCTGCACCATGTCCTGGTCGAGCCGATCCATGCCGGCGATGCCGCGCGCAACGAAGGAATTGCGCAAGACCTGGGCGGTCTGCACCGACAGGTCTGCTTCCGGTTGCGGTTGCACGGCGCAGGCGGCGAGCAGCGTCGTCACCAGCAACAGCAGCCACAGTCCGCGCTTCCGCATGCGCCTGGAAACTGGCTGCGGCGATAGTCTCGAATAATGTGGTGTCATGTGGCGATTCTTCCGGTCAGCGCTTGATGGAAGGGGCATTGTAGACGCCGCCCTGTGCATTGTTGGCCAGATAGGCCATGAGCGAAATCATTGCTTCCGAGTTGTACTGGATCTCCGGAAAGCGCTGCTGCCGGAAGCAATCCCACAGGCGATGCTGCATGCTGCGTACCTCGCCCTGCGAGACCCGGTAACCCGGCCAGGTGCCATAGGTCGCCTGCGCATCGGCACGTTCGCGCAGGTTCGGCAGCTCTTGGAGCCGGATGCGCTTGCCGGATTCACCATGGCAGGTGGCACAGGCAAAGTCATGCGTGCCGGCGCGGTAGTTGAAGATCGACTTGCCGATTGCAATCGCGTGCAGTTCCTTCGGATGGGTGGCGCCCGCCGCCATCTTCAGGCCGCGCGACTGGCCGGCAACGTAGGCGACCAGCGCCTGCATGTCCGAGCTGGCAGCGAAAGGACTCTTGCTGGCTTCTGCCACCGTGAAGCCCTGCAGGGTCGTCATGCAGGTCACAAGGCGGGACTCGAGGTCCTGTACCCGGTCGGTATCCGTGAAGTAACGTGGCAGCACCACATAGGCGCCCTTGACCACCCCAGGTCCCGCGCCAAGATCGCATTGCTCGAGACTGACATGCCTCGGGCCGCGCGCGGTCTTCCAAAGCGCCGCGCCCTTGGCTTCCGACAGTTCAGCCGGATTGTCGTCGGCCAGCATCTGCCGGTATTGGGCCAGGCTGTCGGCGACCGATTGCTGCGCCTGTGCCGGTAAAGTACCGAGCAACAGCATGCCGGCAACGCACAGGACCTGCGTTGCGCCTGTCAGTGTGGCCGCCAGCGACCTTTTCAATTGACCCATCTGCATGCGCATTCCGCCTCTTCGTTCAAGGACGCAGGTACACGTAGCCTTCACGCGCCTGCAGCCGCGCCACCTCGACCACGCCGGAAGGCACCACCTTCGCCTCCAGCAGCAGCTTCGATGGCGAAATATCGCGCGCGACCAGGGTATTGTTGCAGACCATGAACGCCACGCCCTGGGATGCCAATGCGGCGACTTGCGCATCGAATGGCCGACCGTTGCGGTCGCGTGCGCCTTCGAGCAGGAAATTGATGCCCTCGCCGTGGGCCACGACGACGATGCGGGTATCCGGCGCTTCGCGCAGGTGATTGCGGATGTTCGCCAGCCCGCGCCCGGCCTGATCGATGCCGTCGACCATGTGGTAGACGACCTTGACGGGCTCGCTGCTGGCAGCCAGCGCGCGCGGTCCGATGCCGCCGGCAAGGAGCATCACCATGCCCGCACCTGCCATCTTGATGAATGTACGACGTTGCATTGCGCTCTCCCGTGCCGAACCGCTGAAGTGTGATCCGCTCAGGCGATGACCGCTTCGTCCGACCGTTTCTCGCCGAGGTTGTCGACCCACGTCACCGTGATCTTGTCGCCCTTGACGCCGCCCTTGAAGCGAAAGCCGACGAAGGGGTCTTTTGAAATCGAGGGCCCGAACTGCGCCGACAACACTTCCCGCTCCTTGTGGCGCACGCTGATCTGCTGGATGAAATGCGCCGGCACCAGTTTGCCCGCCGTATCCTTGCGCAAACCGGTTTCCATATCGTGCCGCATCAGCACCTTGATTTCCGTGACGCCGCCCTGCTCCAGCGCGCGTACCCGCATCGGATCTGCCATCTTGCCACTCCTTTACTTCATGAAACGTGACTGTTCTACTGCCGCGACCAAAAGGCGGATCAGCCGCCGCAACCGCCGAGGGTGACCTTGATTTCCTTGCTGGCGACCAGCCATTTGCCGTCGACTTTCACCAATGCATGGATGTTGGACGTCTGCGCCATCTTTACCCGGGTCGAAACATACGCGTCCGTGCCTGGAGGGATCGTGAAATTCGCGGAAAGCGCGTTCGGATTCTTTTCGACCAGGATCGCGATCTGCTGCACGTCAGCCAGTTTCGTCGTCACGCTCACCGGCACCACGGCGCCGTTTTCAGCGATGTCCGGCGCAGTGATGACCAGGTCCTTCGATGTCGCCGCAGTCGTGCCGCCGAGCGCCTTGATGGTGTCGTTGAGACTCTTGGTATCGAATGCGGCGCTGTTCCACCCTTCGGCGGCAGCCCGTGCATCTTTCGGCGTCATCAGGCCAGTCGCGACCGCCAGGCCAAGCACGGTCGAAACGCGCAACATGTCGCGGCGCTGTTGGTTCATGAATCTCTCCTGTCGTTTCTTCTTGCGTGCCGTGACGCTGCAGCCATGAGCGGGTTTCGAACTCTACCCCGGCGCGTCCGGCGGAACCCGGATTCTAAGATGCTTTTGGAAAAAATGCCGAGATTCAAAAGTTATGTCGATATCGCCAAAAGGCGCGGCAACCGGCTCAGCCTGCGCCACGGCCCTGACGCCGCTCCAGCGGACTCTGGTTCGACTGCAGCGGCTCGGCCATCCGGAAGCCGAACATGTTCGCCACGACCGACCCGGGGAATTGATGCAAGGCCCGGTTGTACTGCACCACGCTGTCGTTGTACGCGTGGCGGGCGAAGGCGATCCGGTGCTCGGTGGTTGCCAGCTCCTCGTTGAGCCGTCGCATCGTGTCGTTGGAGAGCAGGTCGGCATTGGCCTGGGCCAGGGCGGACAGGATCTCCAGGCTGGCGCCCAACACCGCTTCGCCATCGATCATCTGCCGCACTGCCGCAGTATCGACGGGATTCTGCGCCGCAACCGCATTGGCCTGCATCGCCTGGTTGCACGCCGACGTCACGCCCTGGAGCGTCTCGCGCTCATGCGGCAAACTGCTGCGCACCGTCTCGACGAGCGTCGGGATCAGCGTGTAGCGATGCTTGAGGTGGGTATCGATCTGCGCAAACGCGCTTCGGTAAGCGAGGCGCATGCCGACCAGCCGCTTGTAGGCGCCGACGGTCCAGAACACGACTACAAGCAGCGCCAGTCCGATCAGTACTGCAGTCATGGCAGATCCCAAAAAAAACCGCCGGACGATCGGTCCGGCGGCTTGAATATAGCACTGAAAAACGAACGTTCAGGATCGCTTGTCGATATCCCGAAGTTCGTCCTCGCCGATGTAGTCGAAGATCTTGACAACCCGCACCACGCCGCTGACACCGCCTGCGACCTCGCCGGCGCGCTTGCCTTCACGCTGGGTCACCCGTCCCATGAGGTAGACCGTTCCGCGCTCGGTGATCACCTTGAAGGCACTGGCCGACAGTTCCCTGGTATCGACGAACGACGCCTTGACCTTGCCGGTCAGGAGCGCGTCGTTGCCACGCGAGCTGTAGTTGGAGCGCTCGGCGACGTCGAGTTCATTGATCACACCCTGCACACCCTGGATGCCGGCGATCTCGCGTTCGACCGCGGCCTTGGTCGCCTCGTCGCGCACTTCACCGGTCAGCAGGACCTTGCGGTTGAAGCTGGCGATGTTGACGTGGCCCGCCTCGCCGATCAATCGGGGAATGCTGGCTTCGGCCTTGACCGTGATCGCGGTGTCGTCGGTCTGGGCGCCGAGCGTGCGGCGGTCGGTGGCGGCAATGGCACCGACCACGGCGCTGCCGACCATCATTTCGACACAGCCCTGCAGGCTCGCTGCAAGCGCCGCGGCAAGGACGATGCGGGCCAAAGGACGAGCCAGAGGGCTGACCAGAAGCCGGGTCCGCGAACGGTACGCGAGATTCGCGTCAATCATGTGCATCTCCTCCGAATAAAGCGACATCGATGCCGTCGCACAGGCAGTGGATCGTGAGCAGATGGACTTCCTGGATGCGTGCGGTGCGATCGTGCGGCACGCAGATGTGGACGTCGGCGTCGGTCAGGCGGGCCGCGATCGCGCCGCCGCCCTTGCCGGTCAGCGCCACCACGCGCATCTCGCGCTCCAGCGCAACGTCGACGGCGGCCAGCACGTTGGCGGAATTGCCGGACGTCGACAGCGCCAGCAGCACGTCGCCGGACTGGCCGAAGGCCTGCACCTGCTTGCTGAAGATTTCCTGATAACTGTAGTCGTTGCCGATCGCCGTCAGGATCGAGGTATCGGTGGTGAGCGCCAGCGCCGGCAGCGGCAGCCGCTCGCGCTCGAACCTGCCGACCAGTTCGGCCGCAAAATGCTGGCAGTCGGCCGCCGAGCCACCATTGCCGCACGCGAGAATCTTGTTGCCGTTCGAGAGCGCGACGAACATCAGCTCGACTGCGTCAGCGATCGGCTGCGCCATGACCGAGGCGGCCTGAATCTTTAGTTCGGCACTTTCGTGGAAGTGCGCAAGGATGCGTTGGTTGATCATGATGTCGGGGATTATAAGGGGTGGGCCGATGCAGCGGGGCGCATGCTGTACACGCGAGTCAAAGCTGCCTGGAAGCCGCAGCGACTGGCACGATTATATGTCGAGCCCTGCGCCGGCCACCACGCGTTTCAGTTTGTTACCTCAACCGACGATGGCATTGCGCAGCCAGGTCAGCACGCCGTCATCGATCGCGATCACGTCGAAGCGGCACGGCGGCAGCGTGCGCAGCCTTTGCAGATAGCGTTCCGCCGCGCGGGTCAGCCGGCGCTGCTTGGCAGGCGTGATGCTGGCGGCTGCCCCGCCATGGCGTCCATCGGCGCGGGCCCGGACTTCGACGAAAACCAGGGTCGCGCCATCGCGCATGATGAGGTCGATCTCGCCGACCTTGCAGCGGAAATTCCGCTCGACGAGATGCATGCCCTGCTGCTCCAGGTGTTGCAGCGCGCGCTCTTCGCCGGCCGCGCCGGTGACCTGGCGGGCGGTCGGCTTCGCGCCCGGGCGACCGAACCAGTCCATTGCTACGGCCGTGCCGATTCAGCGCGCACCGGGAACCGCCTGCACCACGCCGTTGTTGTAGACCGCCTGCTGCTCGATGCGGCCGAACAGTGCCGGCTCGTTGCCGTCGAAGCGGATCACCAGCCTGCCGGTCACGCCGTCGATGGTGAAGTCGCGCTGGCCGGCGCCGATCTCGGAGGCGACCCGGAAAGCGTCGATCCCGAGCGCATACAGCCGCTCCATGTCGGGCCCGCGGCGCTGTTGGCCGATGGTCAATGGATGCGGATAGATCATCACCGCCGGATGATCGGCCTGCAATTGCCACGGCATGTCCAGCAGATGCACGCCGTCGAGTTCGGAGTGCGGCTCGGCCCCCGCCAGCTCGGGCAAGCTCAGCGGGTTGAGCTGCGAGGTGCCGTAGATGGCGATGCCGGGATCGATTGCGCCGCGCAGCTGCCGGGTCTGCGACGCATCGAGCGCGACGAACACCAGTGCAGGTGGGTCGGCTGCCAGGCGCCTTTTCAACTGCGCCAGGCCGGGGCCTTCAAGGAAAGTGCCGGTGGTGCTCAACGCCAGCACATCCACCGCCGCCCCGCCGCGCTGCCACTGGCTGACAAAAGCCCGCGCCGCGCGTTTTTGCCAGGCCACGCCAGTCGATACGATCAGGGCCTTGCCGCCGGCATGGTCGAGCGCGGCCCAGTCGGCCGCCTGGCGCGCTTCGTCCTCGATCGACAATCCCATCACCACCATTTGTGGCGGCAGCCGGATATCGGCATCGCCGGATATCTCTGGCTGTGCCAGTGCGATCGTAGGCCGGCTGACGTCGCCGCTGTTGGCCAGCGCGGTCACCGCGCTGCGGGACAGCGGTCCGATCATGATGTCGTAACGCGGTGCGGCGTTGCGATAGGCGGAGAGGATATTCGGTGCAAAATCGTCGGTTTCGATCACGGTCAGGTCGACGTTGGCGCCATCGCGTTCATGCGCGGCACGAAAACCGTCGCGCACCATTTCTGCCGCCGGCTTGAGCGTCGGCGATCGCAGCGGCAGCAGCAGCGCCATGCGCACCCGGCCGCGCGGGGCACCGTCTACGATCTGCGGCATATCGGTCTCCGGCTGCGGCACCGGCACCAGGCTGAGATCCTGCGCCTGCCGCATGCGGACGGCATCGCCGCGGGACCGGTCGGACTGGTCGCCCTGTGCGAGCAAAGGGCGGGGCGCAGTTGTATTTGCGTGCGCCGCCGCGCACAATGCGCACAGCCCGCATGCCAGCAACACCCTGAATGCGGCCTTCATCCGATTTGCTGACATCCTCTGCCTCCATGATCGATCGACCTGATCGCACCGCCAGCGCCGATTCCGACGCGATGCCGCCCGCTGCAACCGACCGGACGGCGACTGTTTCCGAGATTGCGGCGGCAACCGGCACGCCGGCATTTTCCATCGCCACGCTGATGCAGGAAGTGGCGCGGCAGGAGCATCCGACGGGTGCATTATATGTGGTGGCCACGCCGATCGGTAACACTGCCGACATCACGTTACGTGCGCTCAACCTGCTCTCGCTGGTCGATGCGGTAGCCTGCGAAGACACCCGCAACACCGGCCATCTCCTGACCCGCTACGGTCTGCACAAGACCCTGATCGCGGCGCACCAGCACAACGAGCGCGAAGTCGCCGAACGCCTCATCGAACGCCTGCAGGCCGGCCAGCGCATCGCCCTGGTTTCCGACGCCGGCACGCCTGCGGTATCGGACCCCGGCGCGCGTATCGTCGATGCCGTGCGCACAGCCGGCCTGCGCGTGATTCCGCTGCCGGGCGCATCGGCAGCCATCACGGCGCTGTCGGCGTCGGGCTTGCTGGATGCGCAATTCCATTTTGCCGGTTTCCTGCCATCCAAGGCGGCGCAGCGCGACACGGCGCTGATGGCGCTGCGCGGCATGACGGCCGCACTGGTGTTCTATGAAGCGCCACACCGCATCGCCGACACGGTTGCCGCCATGCAAATGCATTTCGAGCCTACACGGCAGATCGTCTTCGCGCGAGAGCTCACGAAGCTATTTGAAGAACTGCATCGCTGTCCGCTGGCAGAAGCAGGGTCGTGGCTGGCAGCGGGTGGTCATCGCGAAAAAGGCGAATACGTGGTGATCGTGGAAGGCGCGCCCGTCGATGTCGACAGCGACCGCATCGAGGCGGACCGGGTGCTGACGATCCTGATGGCACAGTGCCCGCTGAAGCAGGCGGCTGCGCTGGCGGCGCTGATCACGGGGCAGAAGAAGAACGCGCTGTACGAGCGGGCACTGGCGCTCAAGGACGCGACCTGACGTTCACCTGAAAGACGGGTTGCGCTTGCTGCGTTCTAACGGGCGAAAGGCGACGAGCGCCCCGGGCCAATATTATTCGAGACCCTGCTACGGCTGCACGATCACAGGTTTTGACATCGTACTGCCGGACAGTTCTGCCGACAGTACGGCAGCCGCCTGGACCGCATCGCCGCGGTTGCCGAACGGCCCGCTGTAGAGACGGTACAGCGCGCCGTTCTGTCGCACTTCCGGCGCCGGCAAGGCGGCCGGCCAGCGCTGCAGCAATTGCTGGCGCACGCCTTCCGCATTGGCATTCTGTGCATACGCGCCGAACTGCAGGTAGTAGCCGCCGGTGACAGTAGTTGCCCCACCATTGCGCATCATGCCGGCCTCCCCCGCCGCCGGCGTCGACATCGGCGGGGGCGCACCCGCCTCCATGCCGACCCGGATGATGCCGGGCGTTTCCTGCGTTCTCAGAAAATCATCCAGCGATGCGGCGGCGATCTGCGATGCTGGCGGGGCTGTGCCTGACAACGCTGCTGACGGCATCGCAGGTCCCGTGGCTCCGGGTACCGGTGACGACAGTGGACTCGGTAGCGGCGTCGGACTGACCGCGGCCAGCGGCACCGGCATCGCAGCCGTCACCGCTACTGGCATCGCAGCCGCGACCGCCACCGGACGCACGCCGCTGTTCATGCGTGCGATCTCGTCTGGCAGGATGCGCTCGACTTCCAGTTCCGCGCTGCCGTTGGCGATGTAGCCGAGTTTCAATGCGGCGGTGTACGACAGGTCGATGATCCGCTTCGAATGGAACGGGCCGCGGTCGTTGACCCGCACGATCACCTGCGCGCCGGTGCGCAGGTTGGTCACCCGCGCATAGGACGGAATCGGCAGGGTCGGATGCGCTGCCGTCATCTTGTACATGTCGTAGCGCTCGCCGGACGATGTCTTCTGGCCATGGAACTTCTTGCCGTACCAGCTGCCCGTGCCGCGTTGCTTCAGCGGCTGGTTGTCGGTCAGCGGCACATAGGTCTTGCCGAACACGACATAGGGCTTGTTGCCGCGCGCGGCGTAGGGTTCGATCTTCGGCTCGGCATCCGGCACCGCTTCCAGATGCGGCGGGGGCGCGTCGCCCGGGCCGTCGTCGAGATAATAGCCGCCGCGACCGGAGCCGGCGGGCGGCAGGATCGACACGCGCGACGCCGGCGCAGCGGTGCCGGCCGGCGGCGGGCTGAGGCTGCCTGGCGCCGTCGCAATCGGCGGGCGCACCGTTCCGCAACCGGCGAGCAGGAGCCCGAGGACCAGGCTGAAAACGAACCTGAGGACGGGGCTGAAAACGGGAGCGGAGCCGGACAGGTGGCGGCGTTGCAGGCAGTTGCAGTCCTGGCGACATTCCATAGGCGGCCTCCATGCATTGATTCGGGGAGCGAAAATCAGGTCAGCTCTGGACCAGCTTGCGATGGCGCTGGATGCTCATCAGGATGCCGCTGCCCAGGCCGAGCGTGACCAGCGCGGTGCCGCCGTAGCTGAGGAAAGGCAACGGCACGCCGACCACCGGCAGGATACCACTCACCATTCCCATGTTCACGAAGGCGTAGGTGAAGAAGATCATGGTGATCGCACCGGCCAGCAGGCGGGTGAAGAAGGTCGGTGCGCTGCCGGCGATTAGGAGCCCGCGTCCGATCAGCAGCAGGTACAGCACCATCAGCACGCAATTGCCGATCAATCCGAACTCCTCGGAAAACACCGCGAAGATGAAATCGGTGGTGCGCTCGGGGATGAATTCCAGGTGGGCCTGGGTGCCCTGCAGCCAGCCCTTGCCGGTGATGCCGCCGGAGCCGACGGCGATCGTCGACTGGATGATGTGGAAGCCTTTGCCAAGCGGATCGGAGGTCGGATCGATCAGCATCATGACGCGCTCGCGCTGGTAGCCGTGCATCAGGTTCCAGACCACCGGCAGGCTGGCGCCGACCGCCACCACCAGTCCGATCAGGATCTTCCACGAAAGGCCGGCCAGGAATATCACGTAGAAGCCGGCAGCCAGCACCAGCATCGCGGTGCCGAGATCGGGCTGCTTGGCGATCAGTCCGACCGGCACTGCCAGCAGCACCGCGGCGACGGCGAATTCGCGCCAGCCGATGCCGCCTTCGCGCTTCTGGAAGAACCAGGCCAGCATCAGCGGCATGGCGATCTTCATGATCTCGGAGGGCTGGATGACGACGCCGACGTTCACCCAGCGGCGCGCGCCTTTCTTGACCATGCCGAAGGTGGCCACCGCCACCAGCAGTGCGATGCCCACGGTGTAGATCGGGACCGCGAACCGCATCAGGGTTTGTGGCGACACGTTGGCGGCGATCCACATCACCACGAACGAGACCAGGATGTTGCGCAACTGATCCTCGACCCGGCCGGGGAAGTCGATACCGGCCGAATACAGCGTGACGATCCCGACCGACATGATCAGGAAGATGATCAGCGCCAGCGGGCCGTCGAAGACCAGCAGGTGCGGCTTGATGAGCGGCCAGAGCCGGCGGCGTTCGGTCAATTGCATGCGGTGCGTCTCACGTGCGGCTCATTCCTGGTTGCCCTGGGTTTCGGCGCCCGGCCTGGGTCCGCCGACCGACTCGGCGTCGGCTTTCAGCGCTGCGGCGGAATCGGCTTCCGTGCCGGCCGCCTCGGCCGTCGCAGCGGGATCCTTCTTGCGCTCCGGCCGCTTGCCGAGCAAATAGTAATCGAATGCCTTGCGCACGATCGGCGCCGCCGCTTCCGCGCCGAAGCCGCCGTTCTCGACGACGATCGCGATTGCAATACGGGGCTTGTCTGCAGGTGCGAAGCCGATGTAGAGCGCATTGTCGCGCAGCCGTTCCGACACGCGCTTGGCGTCGTACTTGTCGCCCTTCTTGATGCCGACCACCTGCGCGGTACCGGTCTTGCCGGCCGAGACATATTCGCTGCCGGCAAACACGCGCGCCGACGTCCCTTCGCGCGCTACCCCGGCCATGGCCTGCTTGATGAAATCGATGTTCTTCTGCTGCAGGGGAATGCGGTAGCTTTCCTTGGCCACGGTGGTGGTGCGGGCGCGGGTCAGGCCGTCCTCCAGAATTTTCACCAGGTGCGGCTTCATCACCACGCCGTCGTTGGCCAGGTTGGCCACCGCATGCGCCATCTCCAGCGGTGTGAAGGCGTTGTAACCCTGCCCGATGCCGAGCGAAATCGTCTCGCCGGCATACCACTTCTGCTGCGCCGCGGTCTTGTAGGCCGCCCGCTTCCAGGCGGTCGACGGCAGCAGGCCATGCCGCTCGTGCTCGAGGTCGATGCCGGTTTTCTGTCCGAAACCGAAGGGCGCCATGAAGTCGTGAATCGCGTCCACGCCGAGGTCGCTGGCCAGGTTGTAGTAATAGGTATCGCACGAGACCACGATCGACTTGTACATGTCGACTTGGCCGTGGCCGCCCGGCTTGTCGTCGTTGAACTTGTGACCGCCGAAATAATAGTAGCCCGGGTCGGAAATCGTCATCTGCGGCGTGCGCTTGCCCAGTTCGAGCGCCGCCAGCGCCATGAACGGCTTGAAGGTCGAACCCGGCGGATAACTGCCCGACAGCGGCCGGTTCACCAGCGGCTTGTCGAGCGACGTGTTCAAGGCTTCCCAGCTCTGCTGATCGATGCCTTCGACGAACAGGTTCGGATCGAAGGTCGGCATCGACACGTAGGCCAGGATGTCGCCGGTGGCCGGTTCGATCGCGATCATCGCGCCGCGCCGGTCGCCGAAGGCTTCCTCGACGATCTTCTGCAGTTCGATGTCGATCGACAGGATCAGGTTGTTGCCGGGCGTGGCCGCAGTGCGCGAGAGCGTACGGATGGCGCGTCCGCCGGCGGTGACTTCGACTTCCTCATACCCGGTGGTGCCATGCAGCTTCGCCTCGTAGCTCTTTTCCAGGCCTTCCTTGCCGATGTAGTCGGTGCCGCTGTAGTTGGTCGCGTCATCGGTGTCGTCGATCACCTCGGAATCTTTCTGGCTGATGCGGCCGATGTAGCCGATCACATGCGAAGCCACCTGCCCCAGCGGATACTGGCGAAACAGCCGGGCCTGGATATCGACGCCCGGAAAGCGGTAGCGTTGGGCCGTGAAGCGCGCCACTTCCTCGTCGGAGAGGCGGGTGCGCAGCGGCGTGCTTTCGAAGTTCTTCGATTCTTCAAGCAGCTTGCGAAATCGCTTGCGGTCCTTCGGCTGGATCTCGACCAGCGTTGCCAGATCGTCGACGACGGCATCGAGATCACCGCGGATCTTCGATGGCGTGATCTCCAGCGTATAGGCCGAAAAATTCCGCGCCAGGACGACGCTGTTACGATCGAGGATCAGGCCGCGATTGGGCACCACCGGCACCACCGAGATCCGGTTGTCCTCGGCCAGCGAGGCATAGCCGGCGTACTTGTAGACCTGCAGCCAGATGAAGCGCGACAGTAACAGGCCGAAGCAGATCAGCACGAACAGCGCCACCGCCGACAGCCGCAGGCGGAAGAAATGCAGTTCGCGTTCGGTATTCTTGAATTCGGTCATTGCGTGATCGTCATTGCCGGTCGTTGTGGCGACCTGTCGCCTGGTGTGACGTGCCGTTGCCGATCGTCGGCTGTCATTTTCATCACTGCGAACGCGAATCGCATCGCGTCAGATCGGCCGGGTTTCATCGCGATCGATGGCGCGCCGCTGCGGCGCCAGCAGCAATGCGCTGACCACCGGCCACAGGATCGCGGTGCTGAAGCTTTCCACGAAATAGAACCAGCCCGGGAACTTGCCGCTGACGATCAGCCGCACCACAAGTTGCACGAGTTGCGTCACGAGCAGCAGCGGCAGCACGTGCAGCGCCTGTATCCCGGCGGGAAACCACAGTACCCGGCGGTGAATCATGATCGCGAAATACGACAGCAGGGTGTAGGCCAGCGCGTTTTCGCCGAGCAGCGTGGCGTCATGCACATCCATCAGCAGGCCCATGCAGAAGGCAACGCCGATGCCGACCTTGCGCGGCTGGTGGATGCTCCAGAAGACCAGCACCAGCGCCACGAAATCCGGCACGCCGATCCAGTGTCCCCATGGCAGCAGGTTCAGCATGAAGGCTACCGCCAAGCTGAAGGCGATGAAGAGTGAATTCGCCGGCAGCAGGATGTAATGCGGATGGTTCATCGGTCAGTACCTTTCGCAGACGGCTTCGGAACGGCCGCAGCCGGCACTGGCGCGACCACGGCCGCGGGTACCGGTGCGGCCTTGGCTGTGGTTGCGGGCGGCACGGCAGCGGCGGCTTTGGCAGCGCCGCTCGTGGTGGACGCAGCGCCCGCGGGTGCTGCAGATCCGGCAGCCGGCACTGCTTTGGCGGCAGGCGCGGCGGCTCTCTTCTTCGTGCCTTTTTCCTTGTGGTCGCGGGTCTCTTCCGGCGGCTGGCGTGGCTCGGCTTTGGATTCCGCCAGCAGGATCAGCAGTTGCCGGTTGCGGTCGACACCGGCCGCCGGCTGGCAGAGGATGCGGGCGAAGGCATCGGTCGACTTGCTTTCGATGCGGGTCACCTTGGCCACTGCGAGACCGGCCGGATAGACGCCGTCGATGCCAGAGGTGACCAGCATGTCGCCGTTCTGGACGTCGGCATTCGCGGCCAGGAAGCGCAGGTCGAGCAGGCCGGACTGGCCCCCGCCGTAGGCCACGCTGCGCAGGCCGCTGCGCAGCACCTGCACCGGGATTGCCTGGTCCTTGTCAGTCAACAGCGTCACTTCTGAAGAAAAAGGAAACACCCGCGTCACCTGGCCGACCACGCCGATGTCATCGATCACGGGCTGCCCGAGCGCGACGCCATGGCGGGTGCCGCGGTCGAGCACGACCTTGCGGGTGAAGGCATCGCGGGCGTCGTACAACAGCTCGGCCAGGATCGCCTTGACTGGCAGGCGTTCGCTGGTGCCAAGGAGCTTGCGCAGCTGGGTGTTTTCCGCCAGCAGGTGCGTCGCCTGTTGCAGGCGCTCGGCATTTTCGGCCCGTTCGAGCCGCATCCGGCGGTTCTGTTCCTTCAGCGTCGACAGCGAGACGAAATAGTCACCGGCCCGGTAGGCGACATCGCGCGGCGCGATTGCCGCCATCTGCAGCGGGTACAGGGCGGTGCCGACCACTTGCCGGATCGCGGCGAGCTTGTGGAAATGGGAGTCCGCGATCAATAAACTGAACGCGATCAGGGAGAAGAACACCACTTTTGCACGGGCCGAAGCGCCTTGCTTGAAAAGTGGCGGAGGACTGTATTCCATGGAACGTCTAAGTACCCAGCCAGAATGAATTGTGAACGTCTGCGGCCCTGATGGGCGCGCCGCTGCGTTGGCCGCCCCTTGCAGTGCTCGCACTGCGGCGGGTCTGCCGCCTTGCCTCGCATCCCATCATGACCACATCCATTTCCCAATTTATCCTGGCCGGGTACTTGGCCAGTCTGCCTTCTGTACTTGTCCGGGAGTCGGGTGCGCTGCCTGCCGGCGGCGCCCGCGCGTGGCGTCATCGGCCGATTTGATCGAAAGAGCGATCGATCGCGTCCTGCGAGCTCACTCGTAGGAGAAGATCGATCCCAGCTTGTCCATGCGCTCGAGTGCCATGCCGGAGCCGCGTACCACGCAGGTCAGCGGATCTTCGGCCACGACCACGGGCAAGCCGGTCTCTTCCATCAACAGGCGATCGAGGTCGCGCAACAGGGCGCCGCCACCGGTGAGCATCATGCCTTTTTCGGCGATGTCGGCTCCGAGTTCGGGCGGCGTCTGCTCGAGCGCGTTCTTGACAGCGGAGACGATGTTGTTGAGCGGATCGGTCAGCGCTTCCAGGATCTCGTTGCTGGAAATGGTAAAGGAGCGCGGAATGCCTTCCGACAGATTGCGGCCCTTGACTTCCATTT
>JACMOV010000006.1 GCA_014377845.1 Herminiimonas sp. | reverse complement strand
CTGTTCTTCGACTCGGCCTCGTCGGCCATCATCACGGCCGGCACCGGCAAGGCAAAGATCATCGGCATTGCGGCGGAGTCGCGCATTCCGGCCCTGCCGGACGTGCCGACGCTGGCCGAACAGGGCGTGTCGGGACTGGACCTGCCCAGCTGGCTCGGGTTTTATGGCCCGGCGAAGATGCCGCCGGCTGTGGTGAAGACGCTCAACGGCGCCATCGCGCAGGTGCTGGCGATGCAGCAGGTCAAGGATTTTTACCGCAAGGGCGGCTACGAAGCTGGCTCGCTCAGTCCAGAAGACTTCGGCAAACTGACCCACGCCACCTACGACCGTTGGGGCGCGATGATCCAGCAGTTGGGGATGGCGAAGCAGTAAACCGCCGGCGACCGGCCCAGCACGCCTCCGGCGTCACGGCCGTGCCCGGCCGGCTCAGGACGGCTGCAGCGCCTTGCCATCGGGCGCTGCTGCTGCCGAGTCGGCGCCGTTAACGTCCATCTGGTCGGTGGTGCTTGCCGTCGGCCGCCAGCGAGAAGGTGACGCGGTACCAGCCGTGACTCGACTGCCCCGGATTGGTCTGGCTCCAGTTGTCCAAAAGCTCGCGCCGCACCCACGGGCCGTGGTTGGGCGGGGTCGCAGCGTCGGTCTTGACGAACTCGGTCCGGGTGATGACGACCTGCTCCAACTCCAACTCCTGCTCTGGCTGGCGCAACTGCAACATCGCACCGCCGGTCCCCATACCGATGGCCAGCAGCACCAGGAACCAGACGGCCGGCTTCACAGCTTAGGAAGGCCCCGCTTTTGCGCAAGGAAGAGCGCATTCTGGCGCGAGTGCGTCTCGGGCTTGCAGCAGATGTTCGGCACGTGGGTCTTGACGGTGAGCGGCGAGAGGTGCAGGTCGCTCATAGGCGATCGCGCATTGGAAGCGAAGAAGCTCGCCTATACTGCTGAGCTAGAAACGCAACGCAATGGAAGCGAAATCCTGCTGCCCGCTGTTTGCGGATCGGATGCGCTGGTGCATCGCCGCACCGGCATGCGTCGAAGTTGAGGAACTTGTCGCGGGCAAGCGCGTGACTGCTCCCGTCGGTGTCGTCGCGAGGACGCGCGATCGCCCCGATCCGCATGCCGCCATGGTCGTGGGAAACGCATGCCTGCAAGCAGGCATCTGGAAACCGAAACCTTTGTTTGAGCGACGCTTGCAGTCCTATTTGTCCAATCCCTTTTTAATCACAGGCAAAAGTATTTATCTGATAAGAAAGTCACGGAAACGGAAATTCCTTGTAACGAGGTGTTGTGCAGTTGTGAATTCAAAGAGCAGCATCCGGTCGATAGACAGTTTCTGAATCACCGTAAATCCAGTTCTGGCCGCAGCTAAAAGTAATAGAAGAAAAATGAAAAACAAGGGATTCACTCTCATCGAACTCATGATCACGGTGGCGATCGTGGGCATCCTGGTCGCGGTCGCCCTGCCGGCGTACACCAACTATTCCAATCGCGGCAAGATCACCGACGCACTGGCGGCGCTGGGCGACTACCGCGTGAAGATGGAGCAGTATTTCCAGGACAACCGCAACTACGGAACGGTCAATGCCGCCTGCCCGGTCACCCTCGCGGCGAGCACCTACTTCACCTACTCCTGCACCGTCGGCGCCTCCACCCCCACGGTCAGCTACACCGCCACAGCAACCAGCATCGCCGGGGCGGTCGGGCGGACCGCCGGCGACTACGCTTACACCATCAACGAAGCCAACGCCAAGGGCACCACCGCGTTCAAGGGCGATGCGGTCACCAAGACCTGCTGGGTGATCCGGGGCGGCGAGTGCTGATCCAGCGCGGCTTCACGCTGATCGAGCTGCTGATCACGATCGCCATCGTCGCCATCCTGGCGGCGCTGGTGGCGCCGTCATTCAAGGTCATGCTGGCGAACGCCCAGATCAGGACGGCGGCGCAGGCGAGCTTCGACGGCCTGCAGTTGGCGCGCGTGGAAGCCATCCGCCGCAACCAGCGAGTCATCTTCACCAAGGGCTCGCAGAGCGACTGGGACGTCAAGGTGGAGGCCGGCGGCACGACCGTGCAGGCACGGTCGTCCGCCGAAGGCTCGCCGTCCGTCAACATCGTCGCGGCGCCGGCTGGCGCGACCAAGGTCACCTTCGACGGCCTGGGCCGCGTCAAGGCCAATACCGATGCGAGCAGTTCCATCACCCGGCTCGATTCCGACGTGCCGGTTTCGCTGATCCCCGCAGCCTCGTCCAGGGAGCTTCGCATCACGATTTCCAGCGGCGGCGCCATCCGGCTGTGCAACCCCAATGCCGCGACCGGTTCGTCGACTGGGTGCTGATGAAAACGCAAGCAGCGAACCGATCGCAACGAGGCGCCGTGCTGCTGGAGGCGCTGTTCGCCATCCTGCTGTTTTCGATCGGCGTGCTGGCGCTGGTCGCGCTGCAGGCGGTGTCGATCAAGAACAGCATCGATGCCAAGTACCGCTCCGACGCCTCCTACCTGGCCAACCAGATCATTTCGCAGATGTGGATCGACCGCTCCAACATCGACCGATACAGCCACTATTCGACAGGGACGCTATGCGCCTTCACCGGTTCCGCTTCCGCCGACGCCTCCCCCTGGGTAACGCCGGTGACCGGCTGGGTGGCCCAGGTCACAGACCTGCTGCCCGGATCCGCCGCCAGCAAGACGCAGATCGTGGTCAGCACGGTCGGCTCGACCAAGCAGGTCAAGGTCACGGTCTGCTGGAAGAGCCCGCAGGAAGCGAGCAGCCACAACTTCGTGGTGACCGGGCAGATCAACCCGCCATGAGGGACCGCTCCATGCAATTGCCCGTCCGCCCGGCGCGGCGCCAGCTCGGGGTCAGCCTCATCGAAACCATGGTGGGCCTGACGCTGGGCCTGCTGATCACGCTCATCGTCACCCAGGTGTGGGGCAGCTTCGAAGGCCAGAAGCAACGCACCATCAGCAGTTCCTCGGCACAGGTCAATGGCGTGTTGGCGCTGACGGAGCTGGAGCAGGACCTGCGCAACGCCGGCGCGGGCCTGACCGATTCTGCGGCGTTCGACTGCACGAGCGTCTTCAGCTATTACGAATCCAGCGGCACCGTGGTCTCCCCGATGCCGGCCTATGTCGGCGGCGGCATGTCGATGATCCCGGTGCAGATCACCGATGGCGGCAGCGGCTCCGACCGGTTGACGATCAAGCGCTCGGGCGACCTGCTGGGTGCGATCCCCGCCACCATCACGCAGCCGATGCCATCCTCGTCCGCCGAACTCAACATCAGCGCGACCACCGGCTTCGTCGACGGCGATACCGTGCTCGCCATCGACAGCGCGACCGGCAGTTGCACCGTCATGCTGGTCACCCAGGTGCAGGGCGCGGCGATGAAGCTGCAGCACAATCCGGGCACCGCCAACACCAACAACCCGCCGAACTCGTTCCAGAGCTCCAATGGCTGGCCGGCCTATGCGACCGGCGCCAAGGTGCTGAAGATGGGGCAGCTCATTTCCCACACTTTCGCCGTCGATTCGTCGAACCAGCTGATGCTGACCGACAACAGCACGCCACTGGCCTCGACCACGTCGACCCTGGCCGCGGATATCGTCAGCCTGCAGGCGCAGTACGGCATCGCGAATACCGGCAGCCAGGACGTCAATGCCTGGGTCGATGCCACTACCAGCACCGGCTGGGACACGCTCGATTCCGCCAAGGTCAAGCGGATCAAGGCGGTTCGCCTGGTGATTGTGGCCCGCAGCTCAAAGCGCGAAAACTCCGATGTCACCCTTCCGTGCACCAACGCCACCGGGACCGTGGTCAATGCCAACGGGCCCTGCGTGTGGGCAGACGCCGAGCCGGTCATCAACTTGAGCGCCGATGCGGACTGGAAGAAGTACCGCTATCGGGTCTACAAGACCATCATCCCGCTGCGCAACATCATCTGGGCCGGCGTATGAACAGGAGCCGCGCATTCCTGCAGTGTCGGCGCAGCCAGCGCGGCGTCTCACTGATCATCGCGCTGATCGCGCTGGTAGCGATGACGCTGGCGGGTCTGGCGCTGATGCGGTCGGCCGACACCAGCAATGTCATTTCGGGCAATCTCGCGTTCCGCGAAGCCTCGCTGCACGCCACCGACGTCGGCGTGGAAGCGGCGCTGACAGCGCTGGCCACGCTTGCGACCACGTCGCCCGATGCCAACTATCCTGCCGGTTGCAGCTCCGGCGCCTGTAACTACTACGCGACCATGCAGTCGGCCGTCACAGCGGCCGGCGTGCCCACGGTGATCGACTGGGCCACCGTTCCCAGCAGCACCGTCGACTCCAGCTACGCCGTGCAGTACGTCGCAGACCGGCTGTGCGACGGACCGACTCCGGTCACCGACGTCGCCACCAAGTGCATGAACCTCACCGGCACCTCGGTCGGCAGCAAGAAGGCCGGTGCGGTTTCGTTCACCTCTGCCAGCCAGGTCTATTACCGCGTTACGGTCCGCGTTGTCGGACCGCGCAATTCGCAAAGCATCGTGCAGACAACTTATGCGCGCTGACCTTTCCTACAGGAGCCAGTGCATGAAAACCAACAAGGCACCTTTTCGCCGCACCGTCCTGGCTGTCAGCTTGCTGGCGGCCCAGGTCGTTTTCGCAGCGTCGACCGACATTTCGAACGTCCCGATGGCAGTGTCGAACATGGTGACGCCCAACGTCCTGGTGATCTACGACAACTCCCAGTCGATGGACGCCTACATGAACGGCGTGATGGTGTCCGGCAACAACCCGAACACCCGGGGCAACATCGGCCGCTCGGTGATGCGCAGCGCGATTTCGGGCTACCGGAATGCGTTCAACTGGGGGTTGATGAGCTACGAGATGACCAACAACCCGCCCGACCTCACGAGCACCTATACCTACTACCTGGGCAGCGACACCGGGATGGTTTTCACCAGCAACTGCTTCCCCCTTCCCGTCCCAGGCGTCTTCAACGGTGCGCCCGCCGTTCCGGGGGTCTCGACGGCCGGCGGCCGCCGGTGCATCGCCAACCCGCAGCCCTGGGTTGGGGCCGAATTCATCACCTTCAACTACAGCTCCGACGACTCCAACATT
>JACMOV010000061.1 GCA_014377845.1 Herminiimonas sp. | reverse complement strand
GGCAGCCTAGGCAGGGCGACGGATGTAAAGCCGCGAACCCAAGTCGGCGTTCGATTGCAAGCGCGCTTTTCGCCGCATCGACGATCGTGCTGTCGGTCGCTCTGGCAAGCCTTTGCGTGCAGGTGGCGGCAGCCACGCCGGCGCCTGAAAATGCCGAGGCCTATTTCATCTGGCCAGCCGACGGCACGGTCATCAAGGGCGGCAAGTTCTGGGTCCGCATGGGCTTACGCAACATGGGCATTGCGCCCAAGGGAGTGACGCAGCCGAATGTCGGTCATCACCATCTGCTGATCGACACCGACCTGCCGCCGATGGACGAGCCGATCCCGTCCGACCGGAATCATCTGCATTTCGGCGCGGGTGAAACGGAAGCCCGCATCGAGCTGTCGCCCGGTAAGCATACGCTGCAAATGCTGCTCGGCGACGACAACCACAGACCGCATCAGCCGCCCGTGTATTCGAAAAAAATTTCGATCATCGTTCGCTGACCCGCGTAATCGGGCCGCGAGAAATTCCTGACAGGAACCCGTGAATGAAAATAAAGAAGGCAGTCGTCGTTCTCTGCACCGCAATCGCATTCGCGCCCCTGCTGGCGACCGCCACCCCGAGTGCGCCGGATGCCTACCTCTACATCGGCTGGCCAAACGATGGCGAGGTGATTCCGGCGGGTCGGCCGATCCGCGTCTGGTTCGGACTGCGCAACATGGGCATTGCGCCGAAAGGCGTCGCCTTTCCGAATACCGGACACCATCATCTGTTGATCGATACCGATCTGCCGCCAGCGGGACAGGAGATTTCCTCCGACCGCCAGCATCTGCACTTCGGCGCGGGAGAAACCGAAACCGTCATCGAACTGCCGCCCGGTAAGCACACCCTGCAGTTGCTGCTGGGCGACGAGCGCCACATCCCCCACGTGCCACCGCTCGTGTCGAAGAAGATCACGATCACGGTGCGTTGAATCGCTCGCGGTCGTCCGAGCTTCCGTTGCCGTCCCTGCGCGCTGTTTGTCGGACAGGAACGAAGCGCTGCGGCCTGCGTCAAAAACAGATGATGCATCCGTTCATTCCGCTTGGACGGGGCCATTTGAAAGCCGAAAACATGAATGTACGTTTGGGGGAACGCCCGCATCGCGCGGTGATGGCCTATCTCGATGTGCCGCAGGCAGGCGGTGCGCCGCCGCGGATCGTGCCGCTGCAGGACGAGGTGTTGATCGGCCGGGAGTGCACGCAGGATCTGCAGGCGCCAACCCGCCGTGACCCTGCAGTCCTGCAGGCATGGCAGGAGGTTGCCGGACGCGGGCAGACGGCGATGCAAGCCGATGCGGCCGCGCTCGCCGCGCAGGAACAGTTCGTCGGCATCGCGGAACATACCGTGAGCCGGCAGCATGCACGCATCCGGCGTCGCGGCACCACGTATTTGATCGAGGATCTGCATTCGGTCAATGGCACCTTTGTCAGCGGCGAGCGGCTCCCGCCGGGAACCCTGCATCCGCTGCGCGATGGAGATGAACTCGGCCTGTCGAACGTGCTGCTGGTATTCCATTCCCTGTTGCCGCAATCGCAGGAGCCGCCGCCTGCGCTGATCACCGGCAGCCTCGACGCAACGCGCTTCACGCGCCAGGATGCGCTACCGGGCAAGCCGTCCGTCAGCGCGACGGCGAAGGCGTCGGCGACGCAACTGCAAGGCACGGTCCGGAAACTGCATGCGATGGCGCAGGTCGGCATCGCGCTGGGCGCTGTCACTGATCGGGCGACGCTGATCGAAAAGATCATGAAGTTCATTTTCGAGCTGTTTCCCCTGGCCGACCGGGCGTTCATCCTTTTCCTGAAACCGCAGGATGGTGGCAGGGTTGGCAAAAGCGGCACGGGCGGATCGGCCGCGCTGCCTCTGGTGCCGCTGGTGCCCGACGCGGCCTGCCGCCGCGATGGTGCGCCGATCGATCCCGGTACGATTCGACTTTCGCGCACCATCGCCCGCGAAGTGCTGGAAAACCGGCAGGCGATCCTCTCGGTCGACACGCTGGCAGACCGGCATTATGCGCAGCAGGAATCGATCGTCGCGCAGACGATTCGCAGCGTCATGTGCGTGCCGCTGCTGCTGGAGGACGAATGCCTCGGCCTGATCCAGGTCGATACCGCCTCCGATCCGGATGCCTTCCAGGAGCAGGACCTGGAAATGCTGACGGGTGTGTGCGCCGAAGCTGCCGTGACCCTGAAGAACTTCCAGCTCTATTCCGACATCGAACGCCTGCTCGACGGTTTCGTCCGCGCTTCCGTACAGGCGATCGAGGAGCGCGACCCGGTCACCGCTGGCCATTCATTCCGGGTTGCCGATTACGTCGGACGGTTGGCGCAGGCCGTCGACCGGGCCGACAGCGGCGCGCTGCGCGATGTCGCCTTCAGTCGCGACCAGTTGCGCGAGATCCGGTACGCCGCCTTGCTGCATGATTTCGGCAAGGTGGGTGTGCGCGAGCATGTCCTGCGCAAGGAAAAGAAACTCCATCATGCCGAGTTGCGGCTGCTGGAACTGCGCTTCGAGGCCGCCCGCGCCGGTATTGCCTGCCAGGCGTATCGGCAGCTGGTGGAAGACCATGCGCTGCAAGCACTCGGTCATGCTGATTTCTGCGGCCGTAAACATCGCATCGAGGCCGTACTGGAGGAGGAGTTTCTGCGGCTGGAGACATTCCTGGCATCGGTGCGTACGGCCAACGAGCCGGCGATCTCGCATGCGGCTTGCGGCGCCACCTGTGGTCTCGACGGCCTGCGCGACTATCGCTATCCGGCGGGCGGCGTGCAGCCGGCGATGCTGCCGCTGCTGGAGCCGTTCGAGTTTTCTGCGCTTAATGTGTCGAAGGGCTGCCTGACGCCGGACGAGCGCAGGCAGATCGAGTCGCATGTCGCCGATTCCTATGCCTTCCTGATCCTGATTCCGTGGACCCGCGACCTGGCCGGCGTGCCGGCGATCGCGCATGGACATCACGAAAAGCTGGATGGCTCCGGCTATCCGCGCGGATTGCGGGGCCCTGAAATTAGCATGCAGACGCGCATGCTGACGATCTGCGACATCTTCGATGCGCTGACCGCGTCCGACCGGCCTTACAAGAAGGCGGTGCCGCTGGAGGAGGCGCTCGACCTGATGCGTGGCGAGTGCACCGCCGGCCACATCGATCCGGTGCTGTTCGAGGTATTCGCGCAGTCGCACGCCTGGAGCGCTGCTGGCAGCGCTGCGGGGGGCGCCGCGTGACCTCCGCCGCACGCCGCCGTCTGGTGCTGGCCGCACCCGTGTGGCTGCTCGCAGTCGGCGGGTGCGCGGACATCGTGATGCCGGATTACCGGCGCCCGGTCACGCCGGATAAGGCGTCCTGGCGGCGGCAGAGCGGCCCGCCGGTCAGCGCTGCGGAGACGATTTCGCCGGACTGGTGGCGCAAATTCGGCGATCCGTTTCTTGACCAGCTGGTCAACATGGCCAGTGCCGGCAATGCCGACCTGAAGATCCTCGCCGCACGCATCCTGGTCGCCAATACCGGTATCGACGAGGCGCGCGCTGGCGCGTTGCCGACCGCCGATCTTGGCGCCGCGGTCAGCATCGACAAGAACACCGGGCAGCGCACCACGAAGCAGTTCAGCGCAGGTGCCGCGGTCAACTGGGAAGCCGATGTCTGGGGCAAGGTCGAAAAGGGTGTCCAGGCGCAGGGCGCGCAATACAACGCCAGCGAAGCCGACTGGCGCGCCGGCTACCTGACGATGATCTCGGATGTCTCGACGACGTACTTCCAGATCATGCAGTTCGACGAACAGATCGACCAGCAGCGGCGCACGCTGGAAAAAAACCAGCAGATTCTGGGCACGCTGGAGGCCATGGTCGCCAGCGGGCTGCTGGCCAACACGCGCGTACTGCAGCAGCGCGCCGAGCTCAACCGGCTTTCGAACGATCTCCTGGAGCTGCACCGGCTACGTGATATCGCCGAGAATGCACTCGGCACATTGCTGGGCGTCGGCGCGGGCGAATTCCGGGTGCCACCCGGCCGGCTGCAACAGCGGGTGCAGTTGCCGACGGTGCCCGCCGGCCTGCCGTCGCAACTGCTCAAGCGCCGGCCGGATATCGTCGCTGCCGAATACCGGGTGCTGGAAGCCTACGACCTGGTCGGCCAGGCAAAGCTGGCGCAACTGCCGTCGATCAGCCTGACCGGGCGCGGCGGCACCTCCAGCTTCGCGCTGACCGATCTGCTGCGCGCATTCACGCTCAACATCCTGCCGAGCATTAACATTCCGCTGCTCGATCCCGGTGTGAAGGCGCATGTCAAGACCACCGAGGCGCAGGCGCGGGTGGCCGAAGCGACCTATCGCAAGACGGTGATGGTGGCGTTCGAGGATGTGGAAAACGCGCTGGTGAATCTCGATGCGCATCGCAAGCAGCGCCTCGAGCTGACCCGGCAGATCGGCAATCTGCAGACGGTGGCGGCGCAGGTCGAGGGGCAATTGCGCGAGGGCCTGGTATCGCAGCTCGACGTGTTCGAGTCGCAGCGCTCGCTGCTGGCGGCGCAGCAGGCGTTGCTGTTGAATCATCAGCAGATCCTGTCGGATACGGTGACGTTCTACAAGGCGCTCGGCGGCGGCTGGCCGGACGTCGTCGTCGGTGACGCGGGCAGATGAGCGCGCGCGAGGCCATTGAGGACGCTTCGACCCAAGGCGACCCGGCCGGACACGCCTGCGAAATCACGCTTATACCGCTCTCTCATCCCGAACTCGGCGCGATCGGCATCGACGAAAACCTGTTCGCCGTCGGCCGCACCGAGGCGCCTTTCGACACCTATCCGCCGGAAGTGGTGGCCGACCTGTCCCGCCGGCACGCTCGTATCTTCTGCGAGGGCGGCGTGGCCCACATCGCCGACATGGGCAGCAAGAACGGCACGGCCGTCAACGGCGTCGACGTCCGCCAGAAAACCGCGCGCCTGCAGGACGGTGACACGATCTGCTTCGGCCGCGACCTGCACTACCGGGTCCAGCTGCGTCTGCAGCCGCCGCAGCCGGTATCGCGCCTGGTAAGCCTGACCCTGCAGCCGGTGGATGACACGCTCGGCCTGCAGCCGATCGTGGTGCGTCACTTTCCCTTCTTGATCAGCAAAATCGATGCTGCCTTCGCCCGTTACCGGACCGACGCTCCGCAGCAGGTCAATTACCTGTCGCGGCGGCATGCGCACCTGTTCCTGAAACGTGGCATGCCGTTCGTCGAGGATCTCGGCAGCACCAACGGCACCTTCGTCGACGGCCGCCGGCTCGACGAACATGCGGTGCCGCTTGCCGATGGCGAGACGATCGGCTTCGGCGGCAAGCATTTCGTCTACCGCGCCCAGATCGAGCGTGAAGCGGTGCAGTCCGATCCGACGCTGACCCAATTCGTCGTGCCAGGTGCAGATGACATCGCAGGTCGCCCTGCCAATGGCGCAGCGCTTGCGGGCGCCGCTGCAGCACCGGCAATCGATGCAGACAAGACCACCTTCATCGCCGCGCCGGATTCCTTCCTCGATATTTTCTGCGTCGATCCGGCGCCAGCGGCCGCGGTGGAAAACAACGGCGCTGCGGAGGCAGCAACCCATGCCGCCGGTGCGGCCGATGCGGCCGATGCCGGCCAGGCTGGCGGCCGCTGGCGGCGCAACCGGTTTGGCCTGGTGGTGACGCAATTTTTCAGCGGGATGTCGGAGGATGACCGGGCGCGACTGCGGCGCACTGCGCGCTTCGGTAGCGCGGCGCTGCTTCTTGCCGCGGCCGCCGGTATCGGCGTGTATCTGTCCGGCGCCGCGGATCGGGCGATTCGGGCCCTGGTCGATGCCGGCCGGTTTGGCGATGCGGCCACGCTGGCGATGCAGAACCTGCAGCATGATCCGGAGAATCCGGATCTGCGTGCGCTGGCGACCGAGGCCTGGTTGAAGGCTTATCTGCCGCAATGGCTGACGGCGCTGCAGGCACGCGACTTCAACGGTGCGGCGGCGACGCTGGCGACGATGCGTAGTGCAGCACGGCGCAATCCCGATGCGCTGCCGCTGTTGCAGGAGCTGCGCTGGATCGGCGAACTCGAGCGCTTCGTCGCCACTGCGCCCGGCGCGGCCAACGGCGATGCGCCGATTCGCATCTATGCCGACGAAGACCGGATCGCCGCGCTGCTGGCGCAATGGGATCGCGATCCGGCTGCGCACCAGAGGTCTGCGGTCGCGATCGCGGCACAGGTACCGGCGTTTCGCGATACCTACGCTGGCGCATTGAGCCGCCTGCGCCGCCTGCAGAGCGACAACGCGGTGTACCTGGCGGCGCTCGAGCGCCTGAAGGCTGCGATGGCCACCGAACTGGCACGTGACCGGCCGGATGCGATCGACCCGCTGCTGCGCACCTATGCCGAAAAATACCCGCGGCTGGCAGGGCTGGACCGGGTGCGCGATGACCTGCGACGCTATCGGGCGCTGGATCGTGCGATGCGCGGCGGGCGGATCGGACCGCTGACCGGATTGCAGGAAGGACCGCCATGGTCCACACCGCTGTTTCGCTCGCAGGCAATGGCGCTGAAAGCGGCGGGAAAGCTGCCGCCCGATGACCTGGTCCAGCGTTATCAGGCGGTGCGTGCGGCATGGCAGGCAGGCAAGGCCGATCAGGCGCTGACCCTGTTGCAGGCGATGGGATCGGGTCCGTGGAAGGATGCGGTTGCGGCCGAGCTGGCCCACAAGCGCCAGGTGGTCGCGCAGCTGGCGGCGCTGCAGCAGGGCCGGGAGCGCGCCGGTCATGTCGAGCAGTTGACGGCATTCTATGAAACGCTCGAACCCGGTGAGGACCGGTATTTCATCGACGCACTGAAGGACGACGCCGCCTTCGACAAGTCGCGGGTGGTCCGGCTCGCGCAGGAGCGCGGCAGTCACGCGTCGGCGCTCTGGCAACGCTATCGGGAGCAAGGCATGATCGACGACGCGTTGCGCCAGGAGGAAACGGTTTCCGACAATTTTCGCACCCAGGCCGGGTGGCTGGCACAGGCGCGCCGCGAAGCTGCACAGGCCTTGACCGATCACGCTTTGGCGGGGATCGAAGCGCCGGCATCGCTGCGCCAGACTGCCGATGCGGTCGATGCGGAAATCGATGCCCAGCGCCATGCCCTGCTTGCCGCCACCGGATCGCTGCCGGCCGATGTGCGGCGGCAGAAGGTCGCGTTGATCGATGGCGGCGGCGCTGAGCAACCTGGCGGGAAGGCGTCATGAGCCGCCCGATGGCCGGCAGAGACGGCCCGCGCCTGACGCCGCTGACCGAGGCGCTGGAAGACCACAGCGCAGAGGGTATTGCGATCCTGACCGCCGAGCCGATGCGGCTGACGAAAGCCGTGCTGTATGCCGTGCTCGGACTCGTGCTGTGCGCGCTGCTGTGGTCTTTTTTCGGCCGGGCCGATGTGATCGCCACCGCCCCGGGTGCGCTGCTGCCCGAGTCCGAGGTGCGGCGGGTGTACGCGCCGGTCGACGGCGAACTGGCCAATCTCTACATCGCCGAAGGCCAGCCGGTATCGAAAGGCGACGTGGTGGCGCGACTGAATGCGCGCGGTGCGATCGAGGCTGCTACCAATGCGCTCGATGCACAGCTCAAGCTGGAAAACGCCGAGCGCGAGTGGCAGCAATTTCCCGAGAAGCGGGCCCTGATGGAACGCAAGGTCGCCGCGCTCAAGCAGCAGATCGAGATCGAGGAGCGCCAGCATCAGACACGCGTCGCCGAGGGCACCTCCAAACTGGCCGCCGGGCAACGCGCCCAGGCGCAAGAGGCACGCGCCAATGTCGATGAAGCCCGACGGGCCCGGGACGCCGCCAAGGCCGAGGCGGACCGCTATGCGCGCCTGTTCGCGCTGCCCGGCGGCGGCGGCATCGCGCAGAGCCAGGTGGAGGCCAAGAAAAACGCCGCGCAAGCCGCGGAAAACGCCTACCTGATCGCGCAGTCGCGGGTGAGCGAACTGTCCGCCCGCCAGGGTCTTGAATATGGCCAGGCGAAATCCCAGCTGGAAACCAGCGGCCAGGAACTGACGCAACTGCGCCTGCAGTACGAGGCCGCGACCAAGGATGTGGCCACGGTCGGTGACAAGCTGCGCCTCCAACTGCAGACCGCGCGCCTGTTGGCCGATGCCGCCGCGCGGATTCGTTTCGAAAATATCGACAAGGACAATTTCCTGCTGATCCTGGCGCCAGTCGACGGCGTGATCACCGATGTGACCTCGACCCAGGCCGGCGACAAGATCCAGGCCAACATGCCGCTGGGCGGCATCGCGCCGAAGAATGCCCGGCCGATCCTGAAGATCGAGATCGCCGAGCAGGACCGGGCGTTCCTGAAAGAAGGCATGCCGGTGAAGATGAAGTTCACCGCTTTCCCGTTCCAGCGTTATGGGCTGATCGATGGCCGGCTCGATTTCATTTCACCCGCAACCAAACCCGCGGCGCAGACCAAGCAGCCAGTGTACGAGGGCAGGGTGTCCTTGGCGCGGGATTACTACAGCGTCGCCGCCCGCAAATATCCCCTGCGTTATGGCATGACGGCGACTGCGGAAATCGTGGTGCGGGAGCGGCGTCTGATCGACCTGGCGCTCGACCCGTTTCGCGAGATCGGTGGATGATCCGCACCGGAGCGACGTCTCCCGAAGTGCGCCGACGCGCCTGCCTCTCCATAGCGCATGCCTTGGGCGTGTCGACCCAAAGTAGTGCGGCGGTGCCCGCTGAATCTCTGCTGTCGCACCATTTCCACAATGAATTCACGCATTCATGATTTGTGAGTAGGCATATTTTCGGGCACGGATCATGCTCAGGAGGTGTAGCAGTATGAACTTCTGCCGCCTCCGTACTACCATCGACCGAAAGGAACTGTTCATGTCAAGTCGTCATCCCATGCTGCGTCACGTCCTCGGCACGCTGATGCTGCCCCTGTCTGTGTTGAGTGTCTCTGCAGCCGCGTACGCGGCGGAAGAGCATGGCCCCGAGCCGGATACCACCCTGGCATTCAACGTAGGTGCAACCACCGATTATCGAGTCCGCGGCATTGCACAGACATCCGGCAAGCCGGCAATCCAGGGCGGTGTCGATTTCGGCATGAAATCCGGCCTCTATCTTGGCATCGCAGCCTCCAACGTCCGTTGGGTCAAGGAATTCAACGGTGCCACCAAGGGCAACACTGAAGTCGATTTCTACGGCGGCTTCAAGTCGCTGCTCGGCGATACAGGGTTTTCCTATGACGTCGGCCTGATCACGTATCGCTACCCTGGAAACAACTCGGGCGTGGAAGGATTTTTCCCGGCCGGCACCTATTCCAACGCCAACACGGTCGAAGCTTATGGCGCGCTCACCTACGGCATCTACACCTTCAAATACAACCGCAGCCTTGGCGATTTCCTGGGTAACGTCAACAGTTCGGGCAGCCAGTATTTCGATCTCAGCGCCGCCATCGACCTGACAAACGGCTTTACCCTGACGCCGCACGTGGGTCGCCAGTTGATCCCGAATCAGCCCGGCAAGGCCAGCTACTCCGACCTGGCTCTGACCCTGAGCAAGGATTTCGGCAACGGCTTCTCCGCCACCGCCGCCGCACTCGCTACCAATGCCGACCGTGTGTTCTACACCGATACCCGTGGCCGGTTCCTCGGCAATAACACGCTGGCGGTTGGCGTCAAATATTCCTTCTGATCGTGAATGACGGCGTCTGGCGCCTCTTGGGCGCCGGACCGCTTCACCTGTCACAGGCGATATCCCGCACGTCGCAACCTGAACGACACGCTTCGAACCCCATCGCGCTTCACATATCGTCCGGGATTTGAATCGGTGGAATGACCGCGGCATGCACCTGCAGCCGCGCCGTCAGCACGCCGCGCCGCGTCAGCATGAGGTTGGCGATGACCTGCAACTGCTGGACATGGCCCTGCACCAGGATCACTTCCATGACCTGGTTGCGATTCAATTGCACATGCAGCGAGCTGATCACTTCGGCCACATGCTGGTACTGGATGTCGGCCAGCCTGTTCTGCAAACCCGGGACCGAGCGGTCGTAGTGCAACGTGATCGTGCCCACCATGATCTCGTTGCCCAGGCTGCGCTTGTACTCGATCAGCTCGCGATTGGCCATTTCCGTGACCGCCTGCGAGCGGCTGCCGAAGCCGCGCTGCGCCACCATCTTGTCCAGTTCGGCCAGGAGCGCCGCCGGCAGCGAGACGCTGATCCGGCCGACCTGGGGTGATTTCACTGGCTTTGGCATCTGCGTGCGTCTGCAGCCGGATCAGAACATGTAGCTGTAGCGATCGATCTCCCACTGGCTGACGGTCAGGTGGTAGGTCTCCCACTCTTCGGTCTTGTAGCGGATGAACTCGTTGCGCAATTCGGCGCCAAGCGTGGCTTCCACCAGCGGATCGGCGGCGAACGCTGCCACTGCTTCCTGCAGCGTCTGCGGCAGGAACGAAATGCCGCGCGCCACCCGCTCGCTTTCGGAAATCGCGTACAGGTTGTCCTCGTTCGGCTTGCCCGGGTCGAGTTCCAGGCGCACCCCTTCCAGGCCGGCCGCCAGCACCAGTGTCGCCACCAGGTAAGGATTGACCGCGCCGTCTGCATTGCGCGACTCGCAGCGTCCGCCGCCGGCCGGGATACGCACCGAGTTGGTCCGGTTGTTCGAGCCCCATGAGTTGAACACCGGCGCCCACGAGAAGTAACTCATCGCGCCGCGCCGCACCAGCCGCTTGTAGCTGTTGACGGTCGGTGCGAACACCGCGCACAAAGCAGGACCGTGCTTCAGGATGCCGGCCACGAAATGGTAGCCTAGCCTGGTCAGGCCGATGCCGTTCGGATCATCCTTCGGATCGCAGGCAAACAGGTTCTTGCCGCTTTCGAGGTCGTACAGCGACATGTTGAAGTGCGCGCCGTTGCCGGTCTTGTCGGCGAAGGGTTTCGGCATCATGGTGGCGAGCAGACCCATCTCCCGCGCATAATGCTTGGCCATGAAACGGAAGAACACCAGGCGATCGCAACTCGTCAGCGCATCCGCGTACTGGAAATCGAATTCGAACTGGCCGTTCGCATCTTCATGGTCGAACGAATACAGATCCCAGCCAAGGCCGTTGATCGCCGTTGCCATCTTGTCGAGCCATTCGAAACTGTTGGTGAAGCCGCGTACGTCGTAGCAGGCTTTCGCGAGCTTGTCTTCCGGATCGGGTACGGCCAGGCTGCCGTCGGCATTCTGCTTCAACAGGAACACTTCGCATTCGATGCCGAGGTTCATGCCGAACCCCATCTTGGCCGCTTCGGCCAGCTGCATTTGCAGCGCGACGCGGGTGTTCAGTGGATACGGCTCGCCCTTGAAATGATTATCCGATGGAATCCACGCGATCTTCGGCTCCCACGGCAGCTGGATCAGCCGGCTGAAGTCGGGCGCCGACGTGATTTCATCGTCGTTTGGCGCCTGGCCGAGGCCGTCGACCGCGTAGCCGGTAAAGCGCTCCGAGCCGGCAGCCATGTGCGCCATGTGATGGATCGGCACCACCTTCGCCTTCGGCACGCCGTGAATGTCGACATACGCGCCGATGCAGTACTTGACCCCTTTGCTTTCCAGCGCGTCACGCAGGCGGATGATTTCTTCAGGCGTATTCAATGGATGTCCTTGGTGTGATGGTGAAAGTTGGCGCGCACGGTGACCGTCACGCGTGTCGTTCAGTCGACGTTGTCGGCGATGTTGGTAAAGCGGATCATCGGTTTGTTCTCGATGCCGGGTTCTTCTTCGGCCACCTGCAGGTCGGCCGGTACCGGATGGATGAGTGCATCGAGGCGGGTGCGGATCGCCTGGAATTCGGCAGTGCTCATCTGCGCCGAAGAGCGTGGACGCGGCACCCGCACTTCGATGATTTCCTGCAGCTCGCCCGGGTGCGGCTTGAAGACCAGGATGCGGTCGGCCAGGTGGATGGCTTCGTCCAGGTCATGCGTGATGAACAGGATCGTGATGTCGAGGTTCTTCCAGATGTCGAGCAGGTGCGCCTGCATCTTGGCGCGCGTCTGGGCATCGAGTGCGCCGAACGGCTCGTCCATGAGCATGATGCGCGGTTCGTTCACCAGCGCGCGGGCGATCGCCACGCGTTGACGCATGCCGCCCGACAGTTCATGCGGATAGGCATCGGCGAACTTGGTCAGTCCCACCAGTTCGAGCCATTCGCGGGCGCGGCTATCGGCGGTGGTCCGGGACACGCCGCTCATTTCCGGCCCGAACATGACATTGCGCTTGACGCTCAGCCACGGGAACAGCGAGTAACCCTGGAACACCATGCCGCGATCGCGGCCGGGGCGGGTAACCGGCTTGCCGTCCAGGAGCACCGCGCCATTGCTCGGGGTTTCGAGGCCCGCGAGGATGCGGATCAGGGTCGACTTGCCGCAGCCTGACGGCCCGATGACGCACACGAATTCACGCCGGTGCACCTTAAAACTGACGTCGCGCAGCGCTTCGGTTTCGCCTTGTGCGCCGAGGAAGCGCTTGCCGAGATGGTCGACCTCGAGAATGACGTCGCGCTGGTAGATCCGGTCGAAGCGGGCCGCGACTTCGGACTGTTCAAGCGTCATTGCAGCGGCGCTCTCGTGCGCCGTGAAGGGAAGATCATGCGACATCAGCGATCCTTGTTCGATTGATCCCACGGGAACAGGCGGTTGCCCAGCCGGCCGAGCAGCAGGTCGCTGCCGAAGCCGACGATGCCGATGATGATGATGGCCGCATAGACGTTGTCGAAATGCTGGTACCGGGCCTGCTGCGTGATGAAAAACGTGATGCCGGAGCTGGTACCGATCAGCTCGGCCACGATCAGGTACGTCCATGCCCAGCCGAGCAGGATGCGCTGGTCGCGATACAGATCGGGCGCGATCCCGGGCAACACCACGCGGGTGAACATCCGCATGCCGCCGGTGCCCAGCGTGCGCGCCGCTTCGAGCAGCGTGGCGTCAAGCTTGCGCGTGGTATTGGCGACGATCAGGACTTGCTGGAACAGGGTGCCGATGACGATGATGGCGATCTTCGGGCCATCATAGATGCCCAGCACCGCGACCGCGAGCGCGCCGAAGGCCGGCGCCGGCAGGTAGCGGAAAAATTCGATGAACGGTTCGCTCAGGCCCCTGACGATCCGGTTGGCGCCGGCGAGGATGCCAAGCGGGATGCCGATCAGCGAGGAAACAAGGAAGCCCCAGAAGATGATCTGGATGCTGTGCCACAGGCTCTGGTGCAGCCACGGCGCATCCTTTTGTTCGGGGACGGTGGTGAAGGCGGTATAAAAAGCCGTGGCGACTTCATGCGGCGCCGGCAGGTAGATCGGATTGGCCGGGCGGCCCTGCGGCAGGATGCGCTTCTGGGCGCGCATGGCGTCGCGTTGCTGTGCGAATTCGGCGCGATCAACCAGCATGCCGGTCTGGAAATAGTCGACGTCACCGGGGACGTCGACCATGACCTTCGGATGCCAGATGAACGGCACGTAGCTGACCAGGCACCACACCAGGATCGGCAGGAGGAACGAGCCTGCCGTCATCAGTCGGCGCCTGGCAACTGCCCCAAGACGCCTTGGCGAGATTGCGCTGGCAACCGGTGCAAGGAGGGCCATCGGGGGCATTGCCACGCGATCCATCATGTTACTTGGCGTTGGTGAAGGAAGGGTCGATATAGCCCGACACGTTCTGGCTCAGGCCATAGACCTTGTTGTACCAGTTGAACGTGTTGGCGATTTCCGTCGAGCCGTACAGCGACTGGTAGCCGATCGCCTTGACATACACCTTGCGGCCTTCTTCGAGCGACAGCAGCTTCGTGCCTTTCAACAGCGGCAGGTATTCCGCCGTGCTGATGCCGGAGCGTGCGGCCATGATCTTGACGGCATCGGCCTGGGTTTTCGGGTCCTCGATGTAGGAGACGACACGGTCCCACAGCTTGACGACCTTCTGCCATTCTGCGCGGTGCGCATTCACGCTCGACGGATTCACCGCCAGCACGTCGTAGATCAGGCCCGGTTCATCCGCAGATGTATAGATTGCCTTGGACCCAGGAGCCGCCTTCCTGGCCTGACCGGCGATCGGCTCCCAGACACCAACTGCGTCGATGTCCTTCGAGGCAAGCATCTGTGGCATTTCGTTCGTCTTCGAATTGACGATCTCGATGTCGCCGGCTTTCATGCCGGCCTTCTTCATGGCGTTACGCAACAGCAGATGCTCGACCAGGCCGGTCTCGACGGCGACCTTCTTGCCCTTGAGGTCGGTCACCGACTTGATACCCGGCTTGGCCAGGATCATGTCGTTGCCGTTGGAGTAATCGGTGATCAGGATCATCGTGCTGCGCGCGCCGCCGGCACCGGTCACCAGGGCGTCGCCATTCGTCATCAGCACGGCGTCGATCTTGCCCGCAGCGAAGGCGTCCATTGACGCGGAATAGTCGAACCATTCGAACTTGACGTTGACGTCGGCTTCCTTGAACCAGCCCTTGTCGATCGCCACCTGCCACGCTACCCAACCCGGCCAGTCGCTGTAGCCGATCTTCAGCGGTTCGGCGGCATGAGCCGTCAGTGCAAAGCCGAGGGAAACTACCGGCAGGACGATGCCGGCGAGGAGGTGCTGCACCATATTTTTGAGACGGCGGGTGACCATGAGCCATTCCTTTCGAGCGGGGTGAGTAGTACGGAACCAAAAAAACTTACTACGCACACTCGAGCACGATCCATGCCAGATTTTTCATGCAGGACAAGCTTTTTATTTGAATGGAATTACCGGAAGGGGTGCAACTTTTTGATGCGAACGGGAAGGGTGAGTGGGAATTGCACCATCGTGGGTTCCTGTCGCCGTGCATCACGCCGCGAACGCACAGTTCTCTACAACGCG
>JACMOV010000060.1 GCA_014377845.1 Herminiimonas sp. | reverse complement strand
TTTTTTTAAGAACTTGTTTTTTCGTCACGTAAATCAAATTTCACTGTACCATGGCGCAAGATGCCTATGGGTAATAACAAGCGCATCCGGGGTGAAAAACGCTATGCGTCGCGGGGTGAAAACCGATTGAAATAGAGGTTGAACTGCCTGAACTTGCGTGTCTGGTAATTGTCGAAAACCACGATAAACAGCCAACACTGGCGCTCGGGCTTCTATAACAGAACAGGATGAAACAATGACCACCAGCAAATTGACCGACGACCTCGCTTACGATCCGAACAACCTGCTCGATGCATTGATCGAGAAGATGCAACTCAAGAACGATGCTGCGCTTTCCCGCGCTCTCGAAGTGGCGCCACCTGTCATCAGCAAGATCCGTCATCGCCGCTTGCCGGTCGGTGCATCGATGCTGCTGCGCATGCACGAAGTCAGTGACGTCAGCATCCGCGACCTGCGCGACCTGATGGGTGACCGCCGCGAGAAGTTCCGCATCAGCCCGGACCATTTCAAGCCGAAGGATGTGCCGGAATCCCAGTCCTGAGTGCAGACACGTCCTGCGCTCTTGTGGCATCTGACGCGTAACCGCTCGGCATCCTGATGCGGCACGCCAGGGCCCGTTGCCGCCGAGGCTGCACGGAAGGCGACTGAGTGCTTACACGAATGAAAAAACGCCGGACCGGTTCAAACCGCTCCGGCGTTTCTGTTTCCGGCTGCTGCTGCAGATCAGACCACTGTCAGCACCACGTCGATATTGCCGCGTGTAGCGTTCGAGTACGGGCAAACCTCATGCGCCTCGTGCACCAACGCCTCAGCCTTGGCGCGCTCCATGCCCGGGATGCTGATATTGAGGCCGACGTCGACGCTGAAGCCTTTTGCGCCGCCTGCGCGGGGGCCGAAGTGCACGTCCGCATTGATCGACGTATCGGCAGGCAGGCTGATTTTCTGGGTACCGGCGACGAATTTCATCGCACCCAGAAAGCAGGCGGAATAGCCGGCAGCGAACAGTTGTTCCGGATTCGTGCCGTCGCCGTTGCCACCCATTTCCTTCGGCGGATTGAGCTTGACCGTCAGTTTGCCATCATCGGATTTTGCGGAGCCGTCGCGGCCACCGGTTGCGGTTGCATGTGCTGTGTAGATGACTTTATCGAGTGCCATGGTGTGTCCTTTCAGGGGTGATGAAAACGGGAACGTAAAAAGCAGTCTTGCCGTGCCCGGGAGCGCAGATCGTCAGTGCATGGGTCTCCCACAGCGCCAGCATGACCATGTACTGCGAATGGGCCATGCCGGTTTTCGGCGGCTTGTTTTTTTCACTGCGCAATTGTACGGAATTTATTTATTCTGGGTCGGAGCTCGCCGCGCCGCAAACACGAATCCTCGTTTGCGATTATGATGTCGACCTGCAAACACAAGCAACTTCGCAGTCTTTTTCTGCTGTCTTCCCCGCAGAATCACCCACCGCGCACTACACATCGCCCATCGCCCATCGCCCATCGCCTGCGCCACCACCTGCACAAGGTCTCGCGCACCTCGACAAAGGATCATACATGACCAGTTCCACCCAGAGCACCGCCGTTTCCGCAACCGCAACCGCCAACGATCTCGCTGCACGCGCCGCCGCCAGCGACCTGTTCAAGCCGACCCAGCTCGGTCCGGTGCAGCTCGCCAACCGCATCGTGATGGCACCGCTGACCCGCAGCCGCGCCAAGGAAGACGACATCCCGGGCGATCTCGCCGCCGAGTATTACGTGCAGCGCGCCAGCGCCGGCCTGATCATCGCCGAAGCAACCCAGATTTCGCAGCAGGGCAAGGGTTACGTCTTCACACCCGGCATTTATAGTCAGCCACAGGTCGACGCCTGGAAAAAAATCACGGCGGCAGTCCACGGGGCAGGCGGCAAGATCTTCCTGCAGCTCTGGCATGTCGGCCGCATCTCGCACCCGTCGATCCAGGCCGACGGCGCACTGCCGGTGGCACCATCGGCCATCAAGCCTGAAGGTCAGGCCTACACGACCGACGGCTTCGTGCCGCTGGTGACGCCACGCGCATTGGCCACGGACGAAATGCCGGGAATCGTCAAGCAGTACCGCACCGCTGCAGAAAATGCCAAGGCCGCCGGTTTTGACGGTGTGGAAATCCATGCCGCAAACGGCTACCTGCTCGACCAATTCCTGCGGGACAAGACGAACCAGCGTACCGATGTCTACGGCGGCTCGATCGAGAATCGCGCGCGTCTGTTGATGGAAGTCACGGCGGCGGTGGTTGCGGTCTGGGGCGGCGATCGCGTCGGCGTGCGGATCTCGCCGGTCAGTACTTTCGGCGACATCGCCGACAGCAACCCGCAAGCGTTGTTCACGTATGTGGTCGGACAGCTCAACAACTTCGGGCTGGTGTATCTGCATGTGATCGAAGGCGACACCGGCGGCTCCCGCACGCCGCCTGTCAACTTCGATCCGCAGATCCTGCGGCGGCTGTTCAAAGGGCACTACATGGCCAACAATGGCTATGACCTGAGCATGGCGCTGGATGTGCGCGATGCAAAGACAGTCGACCTCGTCTGCTTCGGCCGCCCATTCATTTCGAATCCGGATCTGGTGGAGCGCCTGCGCACCGTCGCACCGCTGGCAACGCCAGACCCAGCCACGATGTACGGTGGTGGCGCGGGCGGTTACATCGACTATCCGGCACTGAAGGATTCCTGAGCCGAAGCCCGGTTCTACATACACTCCGGTTGCTTCGTGAACGGCGGCCTGCGTCATCGATGATGGCGCGGGCCGCCGTCTTTACTTTATTTTCTATAAATGCGATTCCGCGGCCGGTGGTCGGCTGGACTTCCAACCGCCCGCCGACAGCTCTATTCTGCGATGCCCAACATGTTTTCGATCGCGATTTCGACCAGCGTGATGACGCTCTGCCGCAGGGCGGCGCCGCTCATCGTGTTCTCGGAGACGATACCGGACGGTGTTCCCTTGAGCGCGCCATCCTGATAGACCTTCGCCTGCCATTCGACGCGGCTGCCGGGGGTGTACTCCAATTCATAACTGTACTGTTCACCGCCGACTTTTCGCGTGTAGATATCCTGGAGTTTTTCTGTTGTCGCAGTCATGAAGTGTCCCGTTATCGCGTGATCCGGCCGGGATAAAGAGAAGGGGCAATTGCAGCCCTCGCACCTGCCGGTCGCTGCACGATACCACGAGGGAGAACAGGCTGCCGGTGTTACTGCCCTTTCGGCTTGAACTGCGTCGGACTGATCCGATGCTTGCCGCGCCGGTCCCCCATCAGGTCGCGCAGCTCGCGGATGCCGAGCTCACTGACCTCGTGCATGCGCACCAGAAGCGATGCGCCGACCGGCAAACGGCGGTGGCGAATCTTGCTGATGACCGGCGGCGCAACCTCCAGCTTGCGGGATAATGCCGCGTCATTTTTTAACTGCAGCTTTTCTATCAGTGTGTCCAGAAGCTTGTTCGGATCGTAGTTTACGGTGTCGTTCAAGTCTGCTCTTTGTTGGGCCATAGTCGTCTTTCATCGTGGTTTCACTAAGTCAAGTATTGCTGATTGTTAGAAATAATCTATGCGTTAGATCAGACGATCGCGTACTGGGCAGCGCATTCAGTCAAGCCAATGTGTTCGCTGCGTTAAGAGTCCGTGCATGCATGATGACCATGGCCGACACATGTAGTTCGGCCGCCTTGAATGCGATCAAGGAAAAAATTTTCACGGCCGCCTTAAAACACAAAGTCGCGTGACGATAGCGTTGCTACAATCGCGCACTTCGCGCCATGTTTTCTAAAAGTGGCCTTTCATGCCGCGCGCACCGATCAACACCCGATATTCCAGGATACGAACATCATGACCTCATCGAGCGAGCAGGACGCGACGATCACTCCGGACGACGATGCACCGCTGCAGACCGCGCGCCTGTGGTGCTGCGACGGCTGGACCGCGCGCGTGATCAAGAACGATGACGACGAGGGCTGGGCGGTGGCGATGATCAAGGATGGCGAGCCCGAACCTGCCTTGGTCGGTCCCTGGACCATGGGCCGCGACAAGAAGAATCCAAAGCCGCTCGACGGTCCGGCATTCTCGACGCTGGTGAAGACTGCCTCCGAGGTCCTGCGCCGGCATGAGCAGCAGCTCGACGCGATCCTCCACAAGCGCGTCGACGTCACTGTCGCCGGGCAGGCGTTCACCGTCGCCCTCGACATCGTGCCGGATGAGGACGATCCCACGGCAACGCTGTCGGCCGTCGATGCGGATGGCCTGCAGGTCGCACGGATCACGGTGCAGCCAGGCTTCCAGCTCAACGCGTCGAGCGCCAGGACTTGGGTGGAGCAGGGTTTCCCGAAGCGCGCCTGATTCAAGCCCGATTCAAGCCCGATTCAAGCCCGATACCAACCACCGCATTGCGCGAGTCAAGCGCTGCGGACTCTGCGATCGCTCGCGCACAGACACCATGACCTCCGGACGCCGCGAACTGACCTGGCAAGCCTGCGATGCGCTCGCCGCTGCCGGCCGCAAGCCGTCGATCGCCAGCGTTCGCGAATGGACGCTGGCCAATCACGGTCGCAAGCAGGGCTCCGATACCGATACGCAGGCCGACATCAATGCCTGGTACACGGTGCTGCTGGCGACGAAGCAGCAGCAGAGCATCGCCTCGCTGCCTGAAGAGATCGCGGCGCTGGCCCGCAGCCTGTGGCGCAAGGCCAATGAAGCCGCAGCTGACAGCCTGGCCGACCAGCGCCAGACGATCGAAGCGGAACTCGAGAAGACGCACGCCGGCACGCAGGCCGCAATCGCCGCCGCCGACGCCGCCAACAAGCATGCTGCCGCCATCGGCCACCAGCTCGACGTGGCGCAGGCATCGATCCGGCACTTGGAGGAAGCGCTGGCGCAGGCGCGCGCCACCATCGATGCAACGGCGTTGCGGCATACGACCGAACTGCAACACCGCGACGCCCAGATCGCCGCGCTGCGAGAGGACGCCATACGGATGGAAGCCGACTACACTGCGCGCCTGGCCGAGCTGGAGGGCTTGCGTCGCCACGCCATCCTGCAGATCGACGACGCCCGCACCGAAACCAAATACTGGCGCGGCGAAAGCGAGCGCAACGCACAGTCATACCAGGCGCAGCTGGAAGCCAGTCGCCGCGAGGGTATCGAAGCACGCTCGGCGCTGGCCGGTGTTACCGGCAGGCTGTCGGCCGTCGAGGAGTCGCTCGCCGCGGCGCAGGAACGCAATGCAGGGCTTGAGGCAGCACTCGAGGCGGCGCTCACTCGCGTCATCCACGCCACGACTGCCACCCGCAACAAGACCGCTTCTGCCAGCGAAGGGAGCGGCAGGAGGCATCGCGGACACGTGGACTTCAAGCGCCGCAAGTTGTAGGGCACCATTGGCGTCGATGGCAGGGCCTGCCTCGTAACCGATCGTGACAGAATGCCACGCACTTTCTGGAATATCCGGGACCTGACAGTTAAGTTGCAAGTTAGAATGCATGAAAATTCCATGCAAGAGGCTTTCGGTTTCTCCGAGCCTTTTTCTCTTGGTAAGCCCTCCGGTCGCTCGCGGGCAGTCCTATGTTTTCTTTGCCCCTCACCGCTTGCAGCAGAGGGCCGCCCTTCAAGGACAGCCATGTCGACTTCCGCATCGAACCAGACACCGTTGATACCACTGGCCGACGCCGGCCGCGCGCTATCCGTCTTCACGTCACTGGTCGACCTCGGACTCTGGGAGCTCGACTGCGTCACCGGCACGATCTGGCGCGATCCCACGGCACGCGCCCTCATCGGCGGTCCCGCGTTAGCGGAATTCACGACCTTCGATGTGATGATCGATCGCGACGTTCATCCGAGCGACCGCGAGACGGTGCAGCGCGCCTACGCGGCAGCGATCGCACCGGATGGCCCCGGCTCGCTGCGGCTCGTGCATCGCTTGCAGACCGGTGACACCAGTGCACGCTGGATCGAACTCCGCGCCCGCGCAATACGTACCGGTGAAGGTGCAGCGCAGACAGTGCGTCTGTCCGGCGTCGCGTTCGAAGCGACGCCGGCAATCGCCGAAGTTCGCCAGGCCGAGAGCGATGCACATTTCCGGATTCTTGCGGACGGGATGCCGCAAATGGTCTGGTCGACCCTCCCCGATGGCAATCACGATTACTACAACGCCCGCTGGTACGCCTTCACCGGTACCCGTCCCGGGCTAACCGACGGCGACGGCTGGAACGGCATGTTCCATCCCGACGACCGGGAGCGCGCCTGGGCCCGCTGGAACCATTCACTGGCGACCGGTGATCCGTACGAAATCGAATATCGGCTGCGCCGCTTCGATGGCGAATACCGCTGGACGCTCGGTCGTGCCGCGCCGCTTCGCGACGATGCCGGTCGCATCACCCGCTGGTTCGGCACGTGCACCGACATCGACGATCAGAAACGCGCCGCAGAGGTGCTAGGCCGCAGCAATGCAGCGCTGGAGCGCCTGGTGATCGAACACAGCGCCGAACTGGTGCGCGAATCCGAGGGCAAGCGCGCCGCCGAGAAGGCCCTGCACCACAGCGAAAAACTGCAAGCACTCGGGCTACTGACCGGCGGCATCGTCCACGACATCAACAACATCCTGCAGATCGTCATGTCCGGACTGCATCTGCTTGAAATGGACACCCCGACCCCCGAGAAGAAGAAAACCATTTTCGGACAAATGCGGCGTTCGATCGACAATGCGCAGACCCTGATCGCACGCATGCTGTCGGCCGTGCGCGCACCGCCGATCCGGCCCGACGCAATCCATCTCGATACCTGGCTGGACGACATGTCGGGACTGCTGGGCCAGACCCTCGGGCGCAACATCGACATCGTCAACGATCTCACACCGGACCTGTGGCCGGTCGCCGCCGACCCGAGTCATCTCGAAGCGGCGGTATTGAACCTGGCCGTCAACGCGCGCGACGCGATGCCGGTCGGCGGCCGGTTGAAGTTTCATGCGTTCAACACGAAGCTCGATGCCGCCTGCGGCCGGAACGCCGGCAGGTACGTGCAGCTGGCAGTCAGCGATACCGGCTCCGGTATGTCGTCGGCGGTGCTGGCGCGTGCCTTCGAACCGTTTTTCACCACCAAGGACAAGGGCAAGGGTACCGGCCTTGGCCTGGCGCAGATCTACGGTTTTGCAAAGCAGTCGGGCGGCGATGTCGAGGTTGCGAGCGTGGCAGGGGCGGGGACGACGGTGACGTTGTACTTGCCGGCCCATGGGGCGCAAACAGAAGCGGCCTGACGCAGCGTCAGGGGTGCGCCCTTGAAAAACCTTTACACTCGTTTCGCCCGATGGTTGCAGTTCACTGGGTTCGATTCCCCGGGTGACAACCGCAGCGCGGCAACCGACGAAATCTCTCCGACACGCTTCCTTCATTGACCACGTGCGATTCTGGCATTTCATCACCGCGTTTGGCGACACGATCCTGACTGTGCCAGCAGCATTGGCAATTGCCGTCTGCCTGATCAGCGCAGGACGTTACCGGCACATGTGGATCTGGATCGGCGTATTTGCAGCCGCAGGCTCGCTGGTGGCAATGACGAAGTTGCTTTTCATGGGGTGGTGTCTCGGCATCGACGCGGTCGGCTTTACCGGCATCAGTGGACACGCGGCGATGGCGGCCGTGGTTTTTCCCGTACTTTTCCGGCTCATTGCGGGCGCCTGCGGACCGCCCATTCGACACGATGCCTGGTTCGCTGG
>JACMOV010000059.1 GCA_014377845.1 Herminiimonas sp. | reverse complement strand
GTACTTCGAGCCGTATTCATGGGAGCGGCATCTCGACCTGCTGGGACGCGCACAGCAGGAGCCGGGCGTCGCGATCCGCGATCTGGCGACGACCCGCGACGGACGTGACCTGAATGCAATCGTGATCGGCAATGAGGACGCGCCGAAGAAGGTGTGGGTCATCGCGCGCCAGCATCCCGGTGAAACGATGGCCGAATGGTTTGTCGAAGGCATGGTGGACGCCTTGCTAGACCGTGCCAATCCGCTGGCGGCCCGCCTGCGCGAGAAAGTCGTTTTCTACATCGTGCCGAACATGAACCCGGACGGCGCGGTCCGCGGCAACCTGCGCACCAGCGCGACCGGCGCCAACCTGAACCGCGAATGGGTGACACCGACGGCGCAGCACAGCCCCGAAGTACTCGCCGTGCGCACCTTGATGCATGCGACCGGCTGCGACCTGTTTCTGGATATTCATGGGGATGAGGGCCTGCCGTATGTATTCGTGGCCGGCAGCGAGATGCTGGAGGGCTTCAGCGCCGAACAGGCGACGCAGCAGCAGGCGTTCATCGATTGCCTGAAAGCGGCAAGTCCGGATTTCCAGACCCAGTACGGTTACGCTGCCAGCAAATACCGCGAGGAGGTGTTGCGCCTTGCATCGAAATACGTCGCACACCATTTCAAGTGCGTGTCGCTGACACTGGAGATGCCGTTCAAGGACAATGCGATCCTGCCAGACCCTGCGGTCGGCTGGGACGGCCGTCGCAGTGCCACGCTGGGTGCG
Source organism: Herminiimonas sp. (assembly GCA_014377845.1). Taxonomy (GTDB): domain Bacteria; phylum Pseudomonadota; class Gammaproteobacteria; order Burkholderiales; family Burkholderiaceae_D; genus JANXSS01. The sequence continues at coordinate 44,398 of JACMOV010000059.1, read as the reverse complement.
GCCATGCTGGTGCCGATCCTGGCGGCGTTCGGCGGCAGCCAGGGTGGCGTGGCGGGCTGATTCATCAGGCAAGGCCAGTACCGGACTTCAGGCCATATCCGCAGACCGCTGCACCGAGTCGACGGCGCGCTCGAACAGCGGTGCGGTTTCCAGGAACGATAGGCGGCCAGCTGCGAAGAGGCGCTTGAACATACGCATGCTGATCAGGACAGGTGCTTGCTGGCCTTCGATGGACAATACAAGCGTTGATTTTTTTTGATCGATCCAGGTCAGCTGCGCCTTGCCGGGTACACCCCCGAGCTTCAATGTGACGGATACACCGGTGCGCAGCAGCTCCAGCGTGGCGGGGTCCGGTTCGGCAATCTCGGGCGGCAGCTTCATCTCGGTCACCGTCAATGTCGTGTCCGCCGCCGCTGAACCGTCGGTTCGATCGACTTCCTCGGACATACCGGCACTATCGCCATTCGGCAGGCTGGTGTTCTCTTCGATTGCATGGACTGCGCCGCTTGCATCGGCGTCCCGGATTGCCTGCTCGAGGAATATTTCCTGATGGAGTGCGTTCGACGGCCCGGTAGCGAGCGTCGTCGTGGTCTCGTCCGACGACCCGGACAGGAAGCGCGCGAAATGCTGCCGCAACGCTTCCCGCGTCGGTGGTTGCACTGCTCCCGGCACACCGCGCAGCACGCTGCGATGCGCCTCGACCAGCCAGTCGAGGATCGGCTGTTGTCGCTGAAGGTCCCACTCGATCAGGATCAGGCCATCGCGAATGGTTCTTACGATGGTAGGTAGCAAACCGAGCAGCTCGGTGCGGTTGTTGGCTGCCGCTCGCGGCACGATGGTCCACAGCAGGTCGGGGACGAGTCGGCGAAACCGTAACGCTTCTTCATCGTTGCTCCGCTCCGCCCGCTCGATCACATAAGTCCAGGTCGTCATCAGAAAGTCGCGCAGGAAGGTATCGATCGACAATCCGAACAACGCTTCATCGAGCTGTGCCGAAATGTGCGTGAAGCGCAGTGTGCGGCTCTGCGCATGTTTGATGACTTGTACTGCCCGCTCAACATGCTCTTCTGCAACCCGAAATTCGTTGGCGATGAAGCTGTCGAACTCGTCGAGCATCGTCAGAAAAAGCGACGAGGAACTGGTGTCGCCGGATAGGAGGGCTTCGACGATTCGGACAATTTCCTTGTTGATGCGAGTACCGCTTGGATCGAGTTGTCCTACGCTGATCGAAATCGAACCGATACGATTGACCAGCGTCCGCGCGGGATGGCCCTGTTGCGTCAGAAGTGTTGACTCGCGGAGCGCAATCTTGAGCACCAGGAACTGCAATCGTCCAAGTTGTGCGCGCACTTCGGCGGGAATCTGGTTGTCGCGCAGGATGAATTCGAACAGCATCGCCACCACATCGATGGTCATCTGCTCGCTGACATCACCGGTCACCCCCACAAGGACAGCCCGTTCCTCGAGGATAAGGTTCCGAATCGGTTTCGACGGATCCGGTGCACCGGCGTCGCCCCGCCTTTCCATCAACGCCTGGATCGACTGGGTCAGCTGATGGCTGACGGAGCGGTCGACCGAAGAGCCGAAGCGCGGTTCGATGCGGCCGTCGGGCTCGGCCGTGCCGAAGGTACGCAATGCGGATTCGCCCGCCAGGAAGCGGCGCATCATGCTGCCGAGATTGCGATAGGTGAGCCAGGTTGCAGGCGCCGCATTCGGCGCAGCGGATCGGCTGCGATCCGGAGCCGTGACCACATCGCCAGCGAAGCCGTCTTGTCTCGCATGGTTCTTTGGTGGCGTGGATAACCCGGGCTGCGCACTATCGTGCGGGCCGTCGCTCGAGGCCATATGTCGTACCCGCTCCATCAGGTCGACCATGCGCTCTGCAGAGGTTGCAATGTCGATGTCGAGGCGCGCGCTGGCAGCAGCTTCGTTGCTATTCGGCTCTGCATGATGCTGCCCGGTGTTGAGGAAGCCACCGCCACCGCCGTTGCTCGTTCTGGGTGGCTGGGCGTAAGGCATCGTTTCCGAACGCCGGTCGGCGATCACTTTCTCGCTGCGCGGGTTGGCTTTCAACGGCAACTGCGCGGCGATCCCGTGCCCGGCAAGAAAGGCATTGAGCCGGCTGTAGATGACCGCGACGGCTTCCTGCAGCGGTTCCGCGATCTGTTCGCTGACGACCTGCGCCAGAACGGTATTGACGCCGAGTCCTTCGGCACCGGTCGCCAGGCATTGGGTGAAGAGCCAGGGTCGAAACGGGTTCTCCCGCTCCTTGATAGTCGACTGCTCGAACAACAAAGCAATCCGGATGTTCAGGTCGCGCAACTGCTGATCGGCCGCATTGCGGAAGCGGTTGGTGATTTCATCGACACGCAACTGATCTTCGAATTGCGATGCGTCCACGAGAGACAGACTGCTGCTGCTGAATTCCGCCGAAAACGAAGGTCGAAACGTACTGTAGGTTGTCTGAAAACTCCGGTTCAGGAGCTGTTCCATGGTGCGCTGAAAATGTATGCGAAGCTCGGGCTGCCTATCCTTTAACACCCGATAGGCATCGAGCAGCGTGCGTTGCTCTGTGGGGGAAAAGCTGAGATCGGCCTTGCGGAACACCGTCACCGTTGCCATCGCCATCGCACTGTCGATAGACTCCAGAAACGATTTCAGGAATTCCGCTCGCGTCGCAGCGAGTAACGCATTGCGATCCATGGTTTCACCTTTCACGACCAATTCCCCAAAGGGCGAAGCCGATGCTGGTTCAAATGAATACGCACCCGCATCGCCCGATTTCCGGGAACGACGATGAATTGTTTTGATCTGATGCGGACGAAGTACCCGACCAGAATAAATTGTGAATGTCTGCGACCCCGGTGGGCGCGTGGCTGCGTTGGCCGCCTCTTGCAGTGCTCGCACTGCGGTGGGCCGACCGCCTTGCCCAGCATCCCATCGGGACCACATCCATTTCCCAATTTATCCTGGCCGGGTACTGAGATCCGGCTAGCTATAATAATTGACTATAAACAACAAAACGGCAATATGCTTGCGTTGCGCCCCTTTGCGTTGCGCCCCTTTGCGCTGACCACTGTGACCGCCACGATTAGTGAAAGTGCGTGGTCGTCTGTGGCGCGTCTTCCGGCATTTCCGCATGCACCAGCTCGGCTTCAAGGTCGGGGTAGAGGGGGGCGCCGCAATCGTCGCAGAACTCCATCGGGAAGCGTTCGTCGTGCTGATGAATCCGGGTCACGCCGGATTCCTTGAGCAGGGCGATGATTTCATCGACCGGCGTCAGCGCCGCTGAGGGCGTGGTCGTCTTGGTCGCAGCGCTTTCCGGCGAGCCGTGCATGACCTGTTCGGCGTCCTCTGCGCCGTAGAGCGGCCACACGATGCCGTACAGGACATCGGTGTCGTCGGCCAGCATGAAGCCGACCCGGTATTCATCGATCCGCTCCTCGGCGGCATCTTCGCCGAATGCGCCGACCACCGCTTGCAGTGCCTCGGCCTCGATGTCGAGGGTATTGGTGAGGTAGTGCACGGCCGCGTGAATCGATGCCGGCCGGATGTTGCGATCGGCTTCGCGGCACGCCATGTAGTACGCCTGCGGCAGCAGCAGTTCGATGCCGCAGCCTGGCAGAAGCCGCGTGATGTTCGGCAGCGCCTGGGCCTGCCACTGCTCGAGTGCGTTGCTGCGGTCGCGCAGATCGAGCGAGGCCTGCCAGCGAAACAGCGGACTGCCGGCCGGCACCACGGCCGCCGCCAGCAGGTAGCGGGTATCGGCCAGGAACGGAGCGGTTTCGGGCGCGTTCGACACGACCTTGACGACTTCCTTCTTCAAGGCGGCCTGGGCTAGCTTGTGGGTCAGTGCGTAAGTGTCGGCGGGGGTGCGGGGTAGCTGGTCGATCGCGTACAGCATCGGCGCCATGGCAAGGCGCGTGTCGTTGGCCAGGACGTGCGCATAGAGATGCGCGGCCAGCGTATCGACGATGTCTGCGCCGATCGGACCGGAGGCGATCGAAAACCGCGTCCATGCCAGGATCGGCAATGCGATCAGGAGCGCATCGAACTGCTTGCCATCATGTTCGACCGTCACCGATTCGCTGGCTGCTTCGACCGCTTCCATCAACGCATCGTAGCCGTCGGGTTCGATCGAGAACAGGTGATCGAGTGCGTGGTCGATCCCGGCCTGGTGATGGCTTTTCAGGAGCTTGTGGGTCTGCGCATCGAGCGCGTTTTCCCATGCACGGGCTTCGAGCCGGCTGCCGGACTGGATCACGCCCTGCGCGAGCATGACCAGTCGCAGACTTTCGGCAGATAATTTTTGGGGGGAATTCTTGGAAGGACGACGCATGTGGGGCAAACCGTAGTGAAGCAGACGGCTTGTATTGTAGTGGATATGACAGCGGCCGCCGGAATAACTGCGGTCCGGCAGAACCGTAGTTCTGCAAAAGTCTGCCCGCGCACAAAGACCCTGAATGGACAAATGGCCCGAAGGTCGCATCGAACCTTCGGGCCATTCCGGACAGACGTGTCGGTCGTCTAGCCGATATCAGGCAGCCAGCAGCTGACGCAGCACGAACGGCAGGATGCCGCCGTGCTTGTAGTAGTCCACTTCGATCGGGGTATCGATACGCAAGAGAACGGTGACCTCATCGGTCGTGCCGTTCTGCCGATGGATCACCAGCGTGACTTCCTGCTGCGGCTTGATCTCGCCGTCCATGCCCTTCAGATCGAAGGATTCGTGGCCGGTAATGCCGAGCGACTGCACGCTCTGCTCGCCGAGGAACTGCAGCGGGAGCACGCCCATGCCAACCAGGTTAGAGCGGTGGATGCGTTCGAACGAGCGCGCCAGTACCGCTTTCACGCCCAGCAGCTGCGTGCCCTTGGCGGCCCAGTCGCGCGACGATCCGGTGCCGTACTCTTCACCGCCGAATACCATCGTCGGCACGCCGTCGGCCACATACTGCATGGCGGCGTCATAGATCGACATTTCGGCGCCGCTCGGCTGGTGCAACGTGATGCCGCCCTCGACGCGGGAGCCGTCCGGTTTTGCCGGGATCATGAGGTTCTTGATCCGGACATTGGCGAACGTGCCGCGCATCATGATTTCATGATTGCCGCGCCGCGAGCCGTAGGAGTTGAAGTCGGCCTTGAGCACGCCGTTGGCGGTCAGCCATTTGCCTGCCGGGCTGGACTCCTTGATCGAACCCGCCGGCGAGATGTGGTCGGTCGTGATCGAGTCGCCGAACACGCCGAGGGCGCGGGCGCCGGTGATGCCGGTGGCGGCTGCCTTCGGTTCCATCGTGAAGTCGGCGAAGAACGGCGGTTCGGCGATGTAGGTCGATTTTGGCCAGTCGTAGACTTCGCCCTGGGCGACGCCCTTGATGCCTTCCCACAGCTTGCCCGGTGCGCCCTTGACGTCTGCATAGTTTTCCTTGAACGTCTTGGCGTTCATGGCGAACTTCATCAGCTTGCCGACTTCCTGGCTGGTCGGCCAGATATCGCCGAGGAAGACGTCGCGCATCTTGCCGTCGGCGCCCTTGCCGCGGCCGACCGGCTGCGTCATGAGGTCGACGTTCATGTTGCCGGCGATTGCATAGGCCACGACCAGCGGCGGCGATGCCAGGAAGTTCGACTTGATGTTCGGATGGATCCGCGCCTCGAAGTTGCGGTTACCGGACAGGATTGCCGAAGCAATGATGTCATTCTGGACGATCGCCTCGTTCATTGCCGGGGTCAGGTCGCCGGCATTGCCGATGCAGGTGGTGCACCCGTACGCGGTCACGCCGAAACCGAGTTTTTCCAGGTACGGCAGCAGGCCTGCCGCTTCCAGGTACTTGGTGACGACCCGCGACCCAGGGGCGAGCGAGGTCTTGATGTGCGGCGAAACCTTGAGGCCGGCTTCGACTGCTTTCTTGGCCAACAGGCCGGCTGTCAACAGCACGCTCGGATTCGAGGTGTTGGTGCAGGACGTGATCGCAGCGATCAGGATGTCGCCGTTCTTGACCTTCACGCCATCGGTGTTGACATAAGTTGCGTCGAGGTCTTCAGCCTTCTTGTTGAAACCGTTCTCTGCCGTCGGCTTGGAAAACAAATCGGCGAAATTCGCCTTGACGTTGCCGATCTCGATACGGTCCTGCGGCCGCTTCGGACCTGCCAGCGATGGGCTGACTGCGCCGAGGTCGAGTGCCACCACATGGGTGTAGTCGATGTCGCCCGACTTTGGAATCCCATACAGCTTCTGGGCGCGGAAGTAACCTTCGAAGGCGTCGATTTCGGCCTTGCTGCGGCCGGTGCCACGGAAGTAATCGATGGTCGCATCGTCGACCGGAAAGAAGCCCATCGTGGCGCCGTATTCAGGTGCCATGTTGGCGATCGTCGCGCGATCGGTCAGCGACAATGTGGTGGTGCCTTCGCCGAAGAACTCGACGAACTTGCCGACCACTTTTTCACGACGCAGCATTTCGGTAATCGTCAGCACCAGGTCGGTCGCGGTGACGCCTTCGCGCAATTGGCCGGTCAGGTTGACGCCGACCACGTCCGGCGTCAGGAAATACACCGGCTGGCCAAGCATGCCGGCTTCGGCTTCGATGCCGCCCACACCCCAACCGACCACGCCGATACCATTGATCATCGTGGTGTGGGAGTCGGTGCCGACCAGCGTGTCCGGATAGTAGACGTCGCCGGCTGCATCTTTTTTCTTGTGCACGCCGCGCGCCAGGTACTCGAGGTTGACCTGATGCACGATGCCGAAGCCCGGTGGCACGACGCCGAACGTGTCGAATGCCTGCATGCCCCATTTCATGAACTGATAGCGCTCTTTATTGCGCTGGAATTCCAGTTTCATGTTCAGGTCGAGCGCCTTTTTTTCGCGGTAGTGATCGATCTGCACCGAGTGGTCGACGACCAGGTCAACTGGCACCAGCGGTTCGATGTTCTTGGCCTTGATGCCCATTTTTGCGGCGACATTGCGCATTGCGGCCAGATCGGCCAGCAGCGGTACGCCCGTGAAATCCTGAAGCACAACACGGGAGACGACGAATGGAATTTCATCGGTGCGCGCGGCGTTTGGCGACCAGTTCGCCAGTTCACGGATGTGCTCTTCGGTGACCTTCTTGCCATCGCAGTTGCGCAATACCGACTCCAGCACGATCCGGATCGATACCGGTAGCCGCGACAGGTTGACGCCGAGTTTTTTCTCCAGGGCGGGCAATGAATAGAACTTGCCTTTCCTGGTCTCGGAAATTTTGAATTCTTTCAGGGTATTGAGCGTATTGCGGGCCATGACCTCTCCTCGGGTGCGAATCACGTGTTGAAATTAATTTTTTTGCTGTCGTTCTTGTTATAAAGTCTTCTTGCCATCGGCGCGCGGTGCCTCGATCGGCGGCGGCAGGTCGGCCGACTTGGTCGGCTCGCTCGGCGCCACAGGCTTCGGCGCCATCTGCTCCGCATCCTTGCATTCGTTTGCCAACTGCTGGCCATGCTTCGAATCGAGCAGCATGCCCTTGGCCGGAATGCCGATCCAGACCAGGCCGAAACGGTCGTTCTCGAAGCGGTTGGCGCCGGTGGTGGTGGAGACGCGCGTCATGCGGTGCACACGCTGCTTCCAGCGCAGCGCCAGATGGTCGTTATCCTCGGCGTTGCGATACAGCGTCAGCTTGTTGCCCAGCTCGCAGGACACCTCGGTCACGGCGTCGACGCCGGCGTGAAACTCATTGCCGTCGTCATCCAGCACGGCGGCGGTCGGTTTTTCGGCTGGCTTTGCTGCCTTGTGTTTTGCCGTGGTTTTTGCGGACGGGTTTTTTTCGGTTTTGGTGTCGGCAGCCTGGACGCCAGTGGCGAGGCAGGCTGCCGTGAAAATTGCCAGCAAGTGTTTTATGTGGTGTGTCATGTGATGCTCCTGTCGTTCATAACAGTCCGGCAGCAGACTCGGGCAAAGGCAGGCCGCCGGCCTTCGCTCTTTGCAGGATCGTCCAGTAATACCGATAACTGGCGCGATCGTGCAGCTTGCCGTTGTGCTGTATCGGACCCCATTGATTTGCCTGTGCATCGGCGAGAATCGCCGCTGCTTCATTGATTTCCGAAATCCGGGGTGCAAAGGATTTCAGGATCGGTTTGATCTGGTCCGGATGGATGCTCCACATCCTGGTGTAGCCGAATTCGGCTGCAGCGCGGGTCGCGTCGTTTGCGACTACCGCAGTGTCCTTGATTTCGGTCGTCACATTATGCGAAGCCACCTTGCCATGCGCATGGCAGGCGGCGGCGATCTCGAGTTTTGCGCGCGCAACCAGCGGATGCGTGAACTGCGCCGGCGAACGCATCGCCGTCGCCGGTATCGCGCCGAAATGCGACGAGACGAAATCCATGATCCCGAACGAAAGTGCTTCGACCTGCGGCAATGCCGCGATGTCGAATGCATCCGCCAGCGCACCCTGGGTTTCGATCAGGATCTGTACCGGCAGGTTGGCGCGGCCACCGCGTTTGGCGTGGCGGTTGACGACGGCGATGGCGCGCTTGACTTCAGCCAGGCTGTCGGCTTTCGGTATCGTGATGTATGCGAGGCGCGCGGCTGCAGCCTCGCAGATGCTCGCGATATCGGATTCGAAATGGGGATGACCGACGTCGTGCACGCGCACGCCGACTCGGTTGAAATGATTTTCTTCGCTGGCGATCAAGGCGCCGATCATGTGCGCGTGCGCTGTTTCGTTGCCGGCTGCCGCGCCATCTTCGCAATCGAGCGTGATGTCGAATACCGGCCCCGATTCCTGTTGCAGCGCGAGTGACTTGCGCATCAGTTTTTCCGCGCCGGCATAGTGATCGCAGACCGGCAGCGAGACAGGCGGGCGAAAGCCCAGGAACAGAACTTCGGAAGGGTGCATTTGCCGGTCAGTGCCTAGGTCTTCAGGTTCGGTGGCGGGGTACTGCAGGTTGCGACTGTCGTGCTTCGGTGTGCGCGGCGCAGGCTGCACGCCGCGCACACCTGCATGCCGGCGATCAGCCGAGCAGGTGCTTGACGCCGTCTTTCTCTTCGGTCAGTTCCTTGAGCGTCAGGTTGATGCGCTCCTGGGAGAAGGCATCGATCTCGAAGCCTTGGACGATCTTGTATTCGCCATTCTCGGTAGTGACCGGGAAGCCGAACATCGTGTCCTTCGGAATGCCATAGGAGCCATCGGATGGAATACCCATCGTGGTGACCTTGCCACCGGTGCCCAGCACCCAGTCATGGACGTGGTCGATTGCCGCATTGGCCGCCGAGGCTGCCGACGACAGGCCACGCGCCTCGATGATCGCGCCGCCGCGCTTGCCGACGGTTGGGAGGAACACGTCGCGGTTCCATGCTTCGTCGTTGATCATGTCCTTGACCGATTTACCATCGATGGTGGCGTAGCGGTAATCGGCGTACATCGTCGGCGAGTGATTTCCCCAGACGAACAGCTTTTCGATCGCAGTGACCGGCTTGCCGGTCTTCGCGGCGATCTGCGACAGGGCGCGATTGTGGTCCAGGCGCAACATCGCAGTGAAGTTCTTCGATGGCAGGCTCGGCGCGGATTTCATGGCGATATACGCATTTGTATTGGCCGGGTTGCCGACCACCAGGACCTTGACATTGCGCGAGGCGACGGCGTCGAGCGCCTTGCCTTGCACCGTGAAGATCTGCGCATTGGCTTCCAGCAGGTCCTTGCGCTCCATGCCCGGGCCGCGTGGACGTGCACCAACCAGCAGGGCAACATCGGCGTCCTTGAAGGCCGTCATCGGATCGCCGTGCGCTGTCATGCCGGCCAGCAGCGGGAAAGCGCAGTCGTCGATTTCCATCATGACGCCCTTGAGAGCCTTTTGCGCTTTTTCGTCCGGGATTTCAAGCAACTGCAGGATGACCGGTTGATCTTTGCCGAGCATGTCGCCATTGGCGATGCGAAACAGCAGGGAATAACCGATCTGACCGGCGGCGCCGGTGACGGCAACGCGCATTGGGGCTTTAGCCATGATGAATCTCCACGAAGGTAAGAAAAACGAGAGTGCCGAATCTTGATCCAGTGGTGACGACACCAATACAGGTGTGTCGCCCCCGGAGGCAGGTGCGCAATGATACCGTCGAAAGCGGTGCTCGTCGCGCCGGTATCGCGGCCGGCAGCGGTTCCCGCACCGGCAGCAGGCCCACTGCCCCGGATCGCCCGCAGCGGCCCACGGCGGCCCACAGTTGCCCGCGAGTGTAGGCGCGCGGAAGTGTGAAGTCAATTACAATCCTCTATCTTATATAAGACATATCACCAATCATTTTTTTCTGGACGGCAAGTGGTGTTTCATGGTGAAATCTTCCATTATGAGCTCACTACCCGTCGCTTCGAATGGCATGCCGGGCAACCTCGCGGTTGTCGGTGGCGGCGCTCCGGCTCCGGCTTTGGCAACCGGCGCCGGCAACGCGTCGCCGACCTTCAGCCCGCTCTACCAGCAGATCAAGGCGCTGATTACCCAGAGCCTGCAATCCGGCGAGTGGAAGCCCGGCGAATTGATTCCGAGCGAAGTCGAGCTGGCGATGCGCTTCAAGGTCAGCCAGGGTACCGTGCGCAAGGCGATCGACGAGCTATCGGCTGAAAACCTGGTCGTGCGGCGGCAGGGCAAGGGCACATTTGTTGCAACGCATCACGAGGCCCGGGCGCAGTTTCGTTTCTTGCGGCTCGAATCGGATTCCGGCGAGACGCACTACCCTGACAATCGGATCATCGACGTCAAGCGGCTGCGGGCGCCGGCGGAGATTGCCCGTTCGCTCGACATCAAATCCGGCGATTCCGTGATATTCATCAAACGCATCCAGTCCTTCGACGGCGCGGCGACCATCATCGATGAGCTATGGTTGCCGGGTTTGCTTTTCAAAGGGCTGACTGCGGAGCGGCTGATCGAATACAAGGGGCCGATGTACGGTCTGTTCGAGACCGAGTTCGGTACCCGCATGATCCGTGCGTCCGAACGGGTCAGGGCTATCGGCGCCGACGCTGATGCCGCGGCCTTGCTGGCGATTGCTTGCGATACGCCGCTGCTGAGCGTCGAGCGTATTTCCTACAGTTACGGCGACCGCCCTGTCGAGGTGCGCCGCAGTCTTTACTTGACCAGTCGTCACCATTATCAAAACGAACTCGGCTGACCTTTATTGGCAAGTCTGGCTGCGGTCGGGCGGGTTTGATTGCGGCAGCGGAGAAATTGCCCATCATGCATAATACGGATTGGTGTGCTGCACAAAATCGGTGAAATCCTTGTCCAGGCCGCGGGCATCTGGACAACGATTTGAAATTGCAGCTTGAAATCACACCTCAAAATCGCAGCGCCACAGCACTTTTCATAAGCACACCATCATCACGTCGGGAGCAGGGAATGTCGGAAGTAACAAAAAAAAGGCCGGAGTTCCGTAACATCCACATCACGCAACTCGCGCATTACCGGTTGCCGCTGGCTGGCCTGATCTCCATATTGCACCGCATCAGCGGCGCGTTGCTGTTTCTCCTTTTGCCGCTGGTGCTGTATCTGCTCGAGTTGAGCCTCACCTCGGAAAACACGTTCGCGTACCTGCGCGGCTTTGCATCCCAATGGTTTGTCAAGCTGATCATCCTGGCCTTGTCATGGGCGTATCTGCACCATTTCTGTGCCGGCATCCGGCATCTGGCGATGGATTCTCACATGGGCATGGAAAAGCAGTCCTCGCGCCAGACGTCGGTTGCAGTGCTGGCGATTAGCCTGACGTTGACTGCGCTGGTTGCACTGAAATTGTTCGGAGGTTTCTGACATGCCAAAAAATAACATTGGACCAAACCGCCTGGCCGTCGGCGCGCATTACGGCCTCAAGGACTGGATGGCGCAGCGCGCCACGGCGGTCGTGATGGCGCTCTACACGGTGATCCTGCTGGTGTCTTTTTTCCTTGCCAGCGACTTCAGCTACGAGGGTTGGGCAGGGCTATTTGCCCACCAGTGGTTCAAGATCGCCACTTTCGTCACGTTGGTCGGCCTGTTTTATCACGCCTGGGTCGGCATGCGCGACATCTGGATGGATTACGTCAAACCCGTTTCGATTCGTCTGATTTGTCAGGTAGCCACTATGTTGTGGCTGATCGGCTGTGCCGGCTGGGCGGCACAAATACTCTGGAGAGCTTAACTGTGGCAGCAATAAAATCCACGATCCCTTCACGCCGTTTCGACGCCGTTATCATCGGCGCAGGCGGTTCCGGCATGCGGGCATCCCTGCAGCTGGCTGAAGCAGGATTGAACGTTGCGGTTCTTTCGAAAGTCTTTCCGACCCGTTCGCATACGGTCGCGGCGCAGGGTGGCATCGGTGCGTCGCTCGGCAACATGTCCGAGGACAACTGGTACTGGCACATGTTCGACACCGTCAAGGGCTCCGACTATCTCGGCGACCAGGATGCGATCGAATTCATGTGCCGCGAAGCGCCGAAAGTGGTCTATGAACTGGAGCACTTCGGGATGCCGTTCGACCGCAATCCGGACGGCACGATCTATCAACGACCATTCGGCGGGCACACCGCCAACATGGGTGAAAAGCCGGTGCAGCGCGCATGTGCTGCGGCCGATCGAACCGGTCATGCGCTGCTGCACACGCTGTACCAGCGCAACGTGCGGGCCAAGACCCATTTCTTCGTCGAGTGGATGGCGATCGACTTGATGCGCGATGCGGAAGGCGACGTCATCGGCGTGGTTGCGCTGGAAATGGAAACCGGCGAAGTCATGATGCTGGAAGCCAAAACCACGGTACTCGCCACCGGTGGCGCAGGTCGTATCTGGGCGGCGTCGACCAATGCATTCATCAACACCGGCGACGGCATGGGCATGGCGGCACGCGCAGGCCTGCCGCTGGAAGACATGGAGTTCTGGCAGTTCCATCCGACCGGTGTCGCTGGCGCCGGTGTGCTGATCACCGAAGGCGTGCGCGGCGAGGGCGGCATCCTGGTCAACAGCGAGGGTGAACGTTTCATGGAGCGTTATGCGCCGACGCTGAAAGACCTGGCGCCACGCGACTTCGTATCCCGCTCGATGGACCAGGAGATCAAGGAAGGCCGTGGCTGCGGACCGAACAAGGACCATGTGCTGCTCGATCTGCGGCATATCGGCGCCGAGACGATCCAGAAGCGGCTGCCCTCGATTCTCGAAATCGCCCACAAGTTTGCCAACGTGGATGCGACCAAGGAGCCGATCCCGGTGGTGCCAACGATCCATTACCAGATGGGTGGCATTCCGACCAATATTCACGGGCAGGTGGTCGCCCCGAAAAACGGCAATTCGAACGAAGTCGTCAATGGTCTCTACGCGATCGGCGAATGCGCTTGCGTGTCGGTCCATGGCGCAAACCGTCTCGGCACCAATTCGCTGCTCGACCTGCTGGTGTTCGGCCGTGCGGCAGGCAACCACATCGTGGCCAGCGGCCTGAAGCTGCGCGAGAACAAGCCCCTGCCGGCCGGTGCTGCCGATCTTGCCCTGTCTCGACTCGCGCACCTGGAAAACAGTACCGGTGGCGAGCGCGTCCAGGATGTCGCCAATGATATCCGCGCCGCGATGCAGTTTTATTGCGGTGTGTTCCGTACCGATGAACTGCTGCAGGCGGGCTACAAGAAGATCATGGAACTCGACGAGCGGCGCAAGCATGTTTCGTTCAAGGACAAGTCCAAGGTCTTCAATACCGCGCGCATCGAAGCGTTGGAGCTGGACAACCTGATCGAAACGGCGAAGGCCACGATCGCGTCGGCCGCCGCTCGCAAGGAATCCCGTGGCGCGCACGCGCACCGCGATTACGAGACGCGCGACGATGTCAACTGGATGAAGCATTCCCTGTATTACTCGGAGGGTAACCGGCTCGATTACAAGCCGGTCAACCTCAAGCCCCTGACGGTCGAATCATTCAAGCCGAAGGCCAGGACTTTCTAGTGAAGTGAAGGAAGGCGCCAGCCAGGGCTGCGCGCTGTCCTGCAACACCTCAAAGACCACGAGTGACGACAAGAATCAAAGGAACGATATGCCACGGATAATGAAATTCCAGATTTACCGCTATGACCCGGACAAGGATGCCAAGCCGTACATGCAGGACCTGTCGGTCGAGTTGAAGGACACCGACAAGATGCTGCTCGATGCACTGCAGCGCATCAAGGCGGATGTCGACGATTCGCTCGCGCTGCGCCGCTCGTGCCGCGAGGGCGTCTGCGGGTCTGACGCGATGAACATCAACGGCAAGAATGGATTGGCCTGCACCACCAATCTCAACGAGCTGAAGCAGCCGATCGTCTTGCGTCCGCTGCCCGGCCTGCCGGTGATTCGCGACCTGATCGTCGACATGACGCAGTTCTTCAAGCAATACAACTCGATCAAGCCATACCTGATCAACGATTCGATTCCGCCTGAAAAGGAACGGCTGCAATCGCCGGCCGAGCGCGAAGAGCTCGACGGCCTCTACGAATGCATCCTGTGCGCCTGCTGTTCGACCTCATGCCCGTCGTTCTGGTGGAATCCGGACAAGTTCGTCGGGCCGGCCGGCCTGCTTCAAGCGTACCGCTTCCTGGCCGACAGCCGCGACGAGGCAACAGCCGAGCGGCTCGACAACCTGGAAGATCCATACCGGTTGTTCCGCTGCCACACCATCATGAATTGCGTCGACGTGTGTCCGAAGGGCTTGAACCCGAGCCGCGCGATCGGCAAGATCAAGGATCTGATGGTGCGCCGCACCGTGTAGTGTAATAGGGTGGTGGCGTACGCTGCACTGCGCCGCGCGCCGCCGTCTGTTTCGATCAGCGAGGTGACATGTGATAGCCCATCAGGCCGACCCGATCAAGCGCGCGCGATTGCGCTGGCGCGGCCGCCGCGGACTGCTCGAGAACGATTTGCTGGTAACCCGCTTTCTCGATGCGCATGAAGCGACGCTGACCGACGAAGATGTCGATGCGTTTTCCAGATTGATGGAGCTGGGCGACAATGATCTGCTCGGACTTTTGCTGGCGCGCAGCGAACCGAGCGGCGACGCCGACCTGCCGCATGTGCGTGCATTGTTGTCCCGGATGCGCGCAGCCTGACGACGCACCGACCCCGCACGACGAATCAACGAATTTCATAACCCCGTTGCACCCGCCCCGTTTGAAGGAAGCGCCATGACCAACTCAGAGACCAAAGCCACCCTGTCATTTTCCGACGGTACGCCATCGGTTGATTTTCCAATTTACAAGGGCACCGTCGGTCCCGACGTGATCGATATTCGCAAGCTCTACGCCGGCACGGGGAAATTCACATATGACCCCGGTTTCATGTCGACGGCAGCGTGCAACTCGACGATCACCTACATTGATGGCGACAAGGGAGAACTGCTCTATCGCGGCTACCCGATCGAACAACTGGCGGTCAATTGCGATTTCCTCGAAACCTGTTACCTGCTGCTGAACGGCGAGCTGCCCGATACCACGCAGAACAAGAAGTTTTCGGACACCGTGACCAAGCACACCATGGTGCACGAGCAGATGCAGTTTTTCTTCCGCGGCTTCCGCCGGGATGCGCATCCGATGGCGGTTCTGGTCGGCACCGTCGGCGCATTGTCGTCGTTTTACCATGACTCGCTCGACATCACCGATCCGCATCATCGGGAGGTATCTGCGATCCGCCTGATCGCCAAGCTGCCGACCCTGGTGGCGATGGCGTACAAATACAATGTTGGCCAGCCGTTCGTCTACCCACGCAATGACCTGTCGTATAGCGCCAACTTCATGCGCATGATGTTCTCGACACCCTGCGAGGAGTACAAGAGCAACGACGTGCTGGTGCGTGCGCTGGACCGCATCCTGATCCTGCATGCCGATCACGAGCAGAACGCGTCGACCTCGACGGTGCGCCTCGCCGGTTCGTCCGGTGCCAATCCGTTCGCCTGTATCGCTGCCGGCATCGCCTGCCTGTGGGGCCCGGCGCACGGTGGGGCGAACGAAGCCGCACTGAACATGCTCAAGGAAATCGGCACCGTCGACAAGATTCCGGAGTTCATCAAGCAGGTCAAGGACAAGAACTCGGGCGTCAAGCTGATGGGTTTCGGTCACCGGGTATACAAGAACTTCGATCCACGCGCCAAGCTGATGCGTGAAACCTGCTATGAGGTCCTGGAAGAGCTGGGCCTGCAGGATGATCCGCTGTTCAAGCTGGCGATGGCGCTGGAAAAGATCGCGCTCGAAGACGAATACTTCGTTTCCCGCAAGCTCTATCCGAATGTCGACTTCTACTCCGGCATCGTGCAGTCGGCCCTCGGCATCCCGGTATCGCTGTTCACCGGCATCTTCGCCATGGCGCGTACAGTGGGGTGGATCGCGCAATGGAATGAAATGATTTCGGATCCGGAACAGAAGATCGGCCGTCCGCGCCAGCTGTATATTGGCTCGCCGAGCCGCAACGTCAAGCCACTGGCCGAGCGCGGCTGATCGAAGGTGAGCAGACGGCTGCGACGGCGCGCCTGTCGCATCCGCGCAAATCTTTTCAACACTGGCGGGCAATCGTGTCCGCCATTGGTGCGGGCGGGGATTGCCATGCTATCCTCTGCAAGCTTTGCAAAACAGCAGCATTTCACATAACGACCCCGGACTAAAAGCCCTTCCCCACAACTTGATGTGCAATCCGCTAACCGGTCAGGCCGTGTCGCGGAAGGTTAGATTAACCCGCTAATCTCGCGAAACGCGAAGAAAGGTGCGCAATATGATGCAGCAATACCAAGCCAACTCCTATCTGTTCGGAGGCAATGCTCCGTACGTTGAAGAACTGTACGAAGCCTATCTGAACAATCCCGGTTCCGTCCCGGATAACTGGCGCGCCTATTTCGACACGATGCAACATGTGCCGGCGGTCGATGGCTCCAACAAGCCCGACGTGGCGCATGCACCCGTGATTGCTTCCTTCGCCGAACGTGCCAAGCAGGGTCCGATCCGTACGGTGGTGGCCTCGGTCGATGCTGAAATGGGGCGCAAGCGCGTTGCCGTCACACAGCTGATCGCTGCCTACCGCTTCCTTGGCAACAACTGGGCCAACCTCGATCCGTTGCAGCGCCAGGAGCGTCCGAGCATTCCCGAACTCGAACCGGCATCCTACGGCTTCACCGATGCCGACATGGACATCGTGTTCAACATCAGCAACACCTATTTCGGCACCGAGACCGCGACGCTGCGCGACCTGTTGCATGCGCTGCGTGATACGTATTGCCGGTCGGTCGGCGCTGAATTCATGTACATCAGCGACCCCGCGCAAAAACGCTGGCTGCAGGAAAAGCTGGAATCGATCCGTTCCACACCGAACTTTTCCTCGGACAAGAAGCGTCACATCCTTGAGCGCCTGACAGCTGCCGAAGGCCTGGAGCGCTATCTCCACACCAAGTACGTCGGTCAGAAGCGCTTTTCGCTCGAAGGCAGCGAGAGCTTCATCGCCTCCCTCGATGAAACCATCCAGCGCGCCGGCGAACGTGGCGTGCAGGAGATCGTCATCGGCATGGCCCATCGCGGTCGCCTGAATGTTCTGGTCAACATCCTGGGCAAGACGCCACAGGAGCTGTTTTCGGAATTCGAAGGCAAGCATGCCGATGATTTGCCGGCCGGTGACGTCAAATATCACCAGGGTTTTTCATCCGACATCACGACGCCGGGCGGCCCGGTCCACCTGTCGCTGGCGTTCAACCCGTCGCACCTGGAAATCGTCAACCCGGTGGTCGAAGGCTCGGTCAAGGCGCGCATGGAGCGGCGCGGCGACAAGGACGGCGCGCAGGTGCTGCCGATCCTGGTGCATGGCGATGCGGCATTCGCCGGCCAGGGCGTGGTCATGGAGACCTTGAACCTGGCTCAGACCCGCGGCTACGGCACGGGCGGCACCGTCCATATCGTGATCAACAACCAGATCGGCTTCACCACATCGGATCCGCGTGATTCGCGCTCGACACTGTATTGCTCGGACGTTGTGAAGATGATCGAAGCACCGGTGCTGCACGTCAACGGCGACGATCCGGAAGCGGTCGTCCTGTGCACCCAGATTGCCTTGGACTACCGGATGGAGTTCAAGAAAGATATCGTCGTCGACATCATCTGCTATCGCAAACTCGGCCACAACGAGCAGGACACACCGGCGCTGACCCAGCCGCTGATGTACAAGAAGATCGGCCAGCATCCCGGCACCCGCAAGTTGTATGCGGACAAGCTGTCGGCACAGGGCACGATCGGCGCCGAGGGCGGTGATGCGATGGTCAAGGAATTCCGGGATGCGATGGATGCCGGCCGTCTTACGGTCGATCCGGTGATCTCGAATTTCAAGAGCAAATACGCAGTCGACTGGATGCCGTTCCTGAACCGAAAGTGGACCGATGCAGCCGATACCGCCGTGCCGATGGCTGAACTCAAGCGTCTGGCCACGCGCATCACGACGGTACCGGAGAATTTCAAGGTCCACGCACTCGTCGAAAAAGTACTGGGCGATCGCGCCACGATGGGTCGCGGCGAGATGAACCTCGACTGGGGCATGGGCGAGCACCTTGCGTACGCATCGCTGCTGGCATCGGGTTACGCGATCCGCATTACCGGCCAGGACGCAGGCCGTGGCACGTTCGTGCACCGTCACGCCGTGCTGCACGACCAGAACCGCGAGCGCTGGGATGCCGGCAGCTACATTCCGCTGCAAAACGTCTCGGAACAACAGTCGCCATTCACGATCATCGACTCGGTGTTGTCGGAAGAGGCGGTGCTCGCATTCGAGTACGGCTTCTCGACGGCCGAGCCGAATACCCTGACGATCTGGGAAGCGCAGTTTGGCGACTTCGCCAACGGCGCGCAGGTCGTCATCGACCAGTTCATCAGCTCTGGCGAGGTGAAATGGGGCCGGGCATCGGGTCTGGTGATGATGCTGCCGCACGGGTACGAAGGGCAGGGGCCGGAGCATTCCTCGGCACGGCCTGAACGGTTCCTGCAGCTTTGCGCGGACAACAACATGCAGGTCGTGCAACCCACGACGGCTGCGCAGATTTTCCATCTGCTGCGCCGCCAGATGATCCGGCTGTTCCGCAAGCCGCTTGTGATCCTGACGCCGAAGTCGCTGCTGCGTAACAAGGATGCCGGATCAGCCCTGTCGGACCTGTCGAAGGGGTCGTTCCAGACCGTGATCGGCGAGGTGGATGACAAGATCGATCCGAAGAAGATCAAGCGGGTCGTCGCCTGTTCCGGCAAGGTTTATTACGATCTGGTCAACGCCCGCAAGGAGCGCGGCCAATCCGATACCGCGATCGTGCGCCTCGAGCAGCTGTATCCGTTCCCGCACAAGGCACTGACGGCAGAACTGAAGAAATTCCCGAACTTCACCGAGCTGGTGTGGGCCCAGGACGAGCCGCAGAACCAGGGTCCATGGTTCCAGATCCAGCACAACATCTTCGAGAACCTGGTCGATGGCCAGAAGCTGGCCTACGCCGGCCGTCCGGCAAGCGCATCGCCGGCGGTGGGGTATTACGACAAGCACTACGCCCAGCAGAAAGCGCTGATCGAGACTGCATTTTCGAAGCTCAAGGGCTTTGTACTGACGAAATGATGAACGAGCGGCGCGCTGGAAACCGGCACGCCGCCTGAACCACCCGAAACGGAGAGTTACATGGCAATTCTAGAAGTCAAGGTACCGCAACTGTCGGAATCGGTCGCTGAAGCGACCCTGTTGCAGTGGCATAAGAAGGTTGGCGAGCCGGTTGCCCGCGATGAAAACCTGATCGATATCGAAACCGACAAGGTGGTCCTCGAATTGCCTGCGCCGGATGCCGGCGTGATCACCCAGATCGTCAAGCCGGACGGCAGCACCGTCGTCGCCGGTGAAGTCATCGCCCTGATCGATACCGATGCGTCGGTCAAGGTCAGCCCGATGGAAGTCACGACCTTGCCGCAGCCTGCACTGGCCGCCGCAGCCGAAGACTCGCCGCCGACAGCCCAGGTAGCGGGCGCCTCTGCCGGCGTGGCAATGCCTGCCGCAGCAAAAATGCTGGCTGAGAACAACATGTCTGCAACCGACGTCGCCGGCTCCGGCCGGGATGGCCGCGTCACCAAGGGCGACGTGATCAATGCGCTCGACAACAAGGCCCCAGTCGCACCGGCACCCGTGCCGGTCGCTCCGCGTGCTCCGATCCCGGCACCGCAGGCCAAGCCGGCATTGCAGCAGATCGCACCACCGGTGGCAGCAAACCTCGGCAATCGTCCTGAAGAGCGCGTGCCGATGAGCCGGCTGCGCGCCCGCATCGCAGAGCGCCTGGTGCAATCGCAGTCGACCAATGCCATCCTGACGACGTTCAACGAAGTCAACATGCAGCCGGTGATAGACCTGCGCAACAAGTACAAGGACAAGTTCGAGAAGGAACACGGCGTCAAGCTCGGCTTCATGTCGTTCTTCGTCAAGGCCGCCGTCGCCGCGCTGAAGAAATACCCGATCATCAATGCCTCGGTCGATGAAAACGACATCGTCTACCACGGCTACTTCGACATCGGCATCGCTGTCGGCTCGCCGCGTGGCCTCGTGGTGCCGATCCTGCGCAACGCCGACCAGATGTCGATTGCCGACATCGAGAAGAAGAGCGGTGAATTCGGCAAGAAGGCTCAGGAGGGCAAGCTGACGCTCGACGACCTGACCGGCGGTACCTTCTCGATCTCCAATGGCGGCACCTTCGGTTCGATGCTATCGACGCCGATCATCAACCCGCCGCAATCGGCGATCCTGGGTGTGCATGCGACCAAGGACCGCGCCGTGGTTGAAAACGGCCAGATCGTGATCCGTCCGATGAACTACCTGGCAATGTCATACGACCATCGCATCATCGATGGCCGCGAGGCAGTACTCGGCCTGGTCGCGATGAAAGAGGCGCTCGAAGATCCGGCGCGCCTGCTGCTGGACCTCTGATCACGCATGCGGCGGGCCGACACCCGCCGTGACCTTATAGCGTGCGATTCGCTGCATGGAAGCCTGCATTGCGGTAGTGCCGATCCGCTGGACCTCTCTCATTCCTGGTAAAGACATGGCAAAAAATTTCGATGTGGTGGTAATCGGTGGCGGACCTGGCGGCTACATCGCCGCAATCCGCGCAGCGCAACTGGGTTTTTCGGTTGCCTGTATCGATGAATGGAAAAACGAAAAAGGCGGCCCCGCCCCGGGCGGCACCTGCACCAACGTCGGCTGCATTCCGTCGAAGGCGCTGCTGCAGTCGTCCGAGCATTTCGAGCACGCGGGGCATGCATTCGCCGAGCACGGCATCGACATTGCCGGCCTGAGCCTGAATCTGCGGCAGATGCTGAGCCGCAAGGAGACCGTGGTCAAGCAGAACAACGACGGCATCCTGTACCTGTTCAAGAAAAACAAGGTCAGCTTCTTCCATGGTCGTGGCGCCTTTGCCAAGGCCGAGGCGGGCGTCTACACGATCAGCGTCACCGGCACGGCCGCCGAAACCGTGACGGCCAAGCATGTGGTCATCGCCACCGGTTCCAATGCGCGCGAACTGCCGGGCGCGCCGTTCGATGAAAGGCTGATCCTGTCGAACACCGGCGCCCTGGCGATAGAAGCGGTGCCGAAGCGTCTGGGCGTGATCGGTGCCGGCGTCATCGGCCTGGAAATGGGCAGCGTCTGGCGCAGGCTCGGTGCGGCGGTCACGGTGCTCGAAGCGCTGCCGACCTTCCTCGGCGCGGTCGACGAGCAGATTGCCAAGGAAGCCCACAAGCTGTTTGTCAAGCAGGGCCTTGCGATCAACCTCGGCGTCAAGATCGGTGCGATCACGCAAGGTGCCGACGACGTTTCGGTCGCCTACACCGACGACAAGGGCATCGAACAGAAAGCCGTGTTCGACAAGCTGATCATTTCGATCGGGCGGGTACCCAACACCATTGGCCTGGGCGGCGACATCGTGGGCCTGAAACTGGACGGCCGCGGCTTCATCGCCGTCGACGACGACTGCAAGACCAACCTGCCGAACGTGTGGGCCGTCGGCGACGTGGTGCGCGGCCCGATGCTGGCGCACAAAGCCGAGGAGGAGGGCGTGGCGGTTGCCGAACGCATCGCCGGCCAGCATGGCCATGTCAACTTCAATACCGTGCCCTGGGTGATCTACACTGCGCCGGAAATCGCCTGGGTCGGCAAGAACGAACAGCAGTTGAAAGCCGATGGGGTTGCCTACAAGGCCGGCGTGTTCCCGTTCATGGCCAACGGCAGGGCGCGCGCACTCGGCGATACCGCGGGCATGGTAAAGTTTCTGGCCGATGCGAAAACGGATGAAATCCTGGGCGTCCATATTGTCGGCCCGATGGCATCCGAGCTGATTTCCGAAGCCGTGGTGGCGATGGAGTTTCGCGCATCGTCCGAAGACATTGCGCGCATCTGCCACGCGCATCCGTCGCTGTCGGAAGCGACCAAGGAAGCGGCGCTCGCCGTCGAGAAGCGGGCGCTTAACTTTTGACGAGGCCGTGATGGAATCGCAAAGCCGCAGGGGATGGACCCGATGCAGGACGCTGTGTGCAGCGCTGGCGCCGTGCTTGCTGACTGCATGCGCCGGCATGGCCGGTCCACCGCCCGGGATCCTGATCGAGACTGCGGCCGCCGGCCAGCCTGTGCCCGGCGTGGCATGCGTGGCGATGATCGATTCGACGAGATGGGACGTCGTGACGCCTGCCAGGATTTCGCTGGGCAGTGCGAACGGCGTCCTGCGCATCGTCTGCAATCATCCGGGGTTTCGCACGTCCGAGCTGATCTTCAAGCCGGCGCCGATGACCTCGCCGGGCCTCTCGGCGGCGTTCGGCAGTTACAGCAGCAGCGCAGCGCTGGATGCGGCTTTTCCGCTTGGCGGCGTCGGTTCACGCTATCCCGAGCACCTCGTTCTCGACCTCAACCGTCCCTGACCGACTGTGAAATATCCCTCCGAAGGCGAGCCAGTGCTCGCCTCTTTTTTGCCGGCTGCCGGCCAGTCGCGTGAAGCCGGTCATCCAATGAATGTACGCGAGCTGTACGAACACACGCTGGCGCAACGCGGCTTCACCGCCGATGCGGCGCAGGCAGCGGCGGTCACGCGGCTGCAGCAGGCCTACGACGAATGGGTCGCCTATCGCGGCCAGCGCGCGACCCCCTTCAAACGCTTCATCCACAGTCCGGCGATTCCGCGCGGCGTGTACATGTGGGGCGGCGTCGGTCGCGGCAAATCGTTTTTGATGGACAGCTTTTTTACGGTCGTGCCGCTGGTGCGCAAGACGCGCATCCATTTTCATGAATTCATGCGCGGCGTGCACCGCGAGCTCGATGACTTGAAGGGCGTGGCCGATCCGCTCGATGACGTGGCGCGACGCATCGCCAAACGCTACCGGCTGATCTGCTTCGATGAATTCCACGTGTCCGACATCGCCGACGCGATGATCCTCTACAACCTGTTCAAGGCGCTGTTCGAGCACGGTGTCTCGTTCATCATCACCTCCAACTACGAACCGTCGACGCTGTATCCGGAAGGCCTGCACCGCGACCGGATGCTGCCGACCATCGCGCTGCTGCAGGACAAGCTCGACATCGTCAATGTCGATGCCGGTACCGATTACCGCATGCGCGCGCTCGAGCAGGTCGATGCGTATCATGTGCCGCTCAATGCGGCGTCCGACCAGGCCCTGCGCGACGCGTTTGCACGGATCGCCGAGCGGGCCGATGAAAATCCGGTGGTGCGCATCGAATCGCGCGAATTCCGGGCGCTGCGGCGCGCCGGCGGCGTGATCTGGTTCGACTTCGCCACCCTGTGCGGCGGACCGCGTTCGCAGAACGATTACCTGGAATTGGCCAGTCGCTTTCACACCATGGTCCTGTCGGCGGTACCGTGCATGTCGGCTTCGATGTCGTCGGAAGCTAGGCGTTTCACCTGGCTGATCGACGTCCTCTATGATCACAACGTAAAATTGATCATGTCGGCGGAAGTCCCGGCAGATCAGTTATATACCGAAGGCACGCTGGCAAATGAATTTCACCGAACCGTATCCCGTATCAATGAAATGCAATCGAGCCATTACATGGGGTCGCAGCGGCGTGCGGTTGCCGAGTCGATCTAACCAGCAGCTGGCGACCTGTCTGCTGTGGCTAGCTGCATCGGCTGCGTATTGTCAGGCGCCAGTCGCCGCGATCGACGATAAGCCAGGCGCCGCGAAAACCGCCGGCGCAGACCGGATTACCGACACGGCAGCCGATCTGGTCCGGCGTCATCCGCCGGGCGCGATCGATTCGGTCGGCACTGCCGACGCTGCACTGGCAGATGTCTCGCGCGAACGGGCATTGGTGGAAGCCGAGCACGCGCGCGATGAGCAAGCTTGCGCACCGGCGTTCTTCATGACCCGTTGCGTCGATAGCGCCAAGGAGCGCCGCCGCGCCGCGCTGGCCCGGCTGCGACCGATCGAAATCGAAGCGAATGCGTTCAAGCGCCGCGACCGCGTCGTCGAACGCGACCGCCTGCTGGACGAAAAGCGCCTCAAAGCAGAAGAGGAAGCGACGCCCGAGCAGCGCGCGCTCAAGGTCAGAAAGCCAGAGCGGCCAGACGCCGATAGGACGGTCGTCGAAGGAGCAGGCCCCGACGCAACCGCCCTGAAGGCGGCCAAACCGGCACCGAGCAACGTGCGCAAGCCGCACGTGGCGAAACCGAGCACCCCCTCGATCGACGCGGCGACCCAAGCCAGAAACATGGCATCCTTCGATCGCAAGGCGGCAGAGTCCCTGCAACGGCAGAAAGAGGTCGCAGCGAAGAAAGCGGAAAACGAGCGCAGCCACGCGAAAAAGCAGGCCGAACACAACGCCAAGCAACAGGCGGAAGCGGAGGCGGCACGAGCGCCCAGGTAACTCAGTCACCCGTCAGGCAAGCCAGCCTATCGATCGCAGTCCGGTTCGGATAGACAGGATCGGGCTGATCAGATCGCGCGGCGCATGGTGTCGACCTGGAAGTTACTGACCGGCTTGGGAGGCGTGATCAGCTTGATGACGCCGAGAGTGCAGTTATCGGCATCGCCGCCGGTGGCCCGCTTGCGCGCTTTCGCAATCAGCATCTGGGCCGCATCCCGCGGCGAATTCATGGCAATGGCGGCGCCGAACTCTTCATCGTTGCAGTAATGCCAGACCCCGTCCGAACACAGCATGAAGGCGTCGCCCGCCTGCAGGTTCGCATATCCCCCCAGCGTCAGGACTGGCGCTGCCAATGGATTGCCGATCACGTTCGCCAGGATCGTCTGCGTTGGCCCGGGGCCGCCTTGCGCAGCGCTCGCGCGGTCGATCATCTGCTCGGCATACGAGTGGTCGAGCGTTCGTTCCGCCAGGTTGGGTCCTGAAAACCGGTACACCCGGGAGTCGCCGACATGGCCCCAGACTGCCTTGCCATCTGCCGTAATCACCAGGATTGCCAGCGTCGTGTGCGGCCGCATCTCGGTGGCCAGGGTCATCAGCTGGATCACGGTATGGATCTCGGCGACGATTTCCTGCAGCATCGTTTCAATTTCCTCGATGCGCGGTGAAAAATTTTCGAATACCTGTTGCGCCGTGCGGATCGCTTGCTCGGCGGCGATGCTGCCGCCGCTCGATCCGCCCATGCCGTCCGCCAGCACGGCCATCATGTAGCCGGGCGCACGCGGCGCCGTGAAAAGGCCAATGCGGTCTTGCTGCTCGCTGCGGTCACCGAGGTGCTGGCCGGTGCCGGCTTCGATCTTGTATGGGCTCATGGCATCAGGTCAAAGAAAGACTAGTTCTTTTTGGCAACATTAACATCGGCGATTATTGCATGCAAAAAGCAGCTGCGGCCGGATGGCAATCGTTTTTATTGTAACCATGATCAACAAGTCGGATGCGGCAGGGTGGACGGCGGTGGCGCCTGGACTGATTGACCATGCTTGTGCCGCAGGGCCGGCCACCTTGCGTAGTTTTTCCGACCCGACACGGCATGCCCTGTGACACAATGCGCACATGAGCCCATCCGACGACATCCAGCGCCGCATCATCGAACTCGAAGTCGAACATCGCGACCTCGATGCGGTGATCGAGACGCTCATCCACGATCTTCGGCATGAGGAACTGCAGTTGCGCAGGTTGAAGAAGCGCAAATTGCAGCTCAAGGATCACATCACGATGCTGAAGATGCAGCTGGTGCCGGATATTCCGGCCTGAGGCCCGAGTGCCAGCAGCCGGATCGGCGTACAGGATCATCGGCCTGATCCTCACAGCAGGCATGCATCCTGGCGACACTGCCGGGTCGTCGGAAACCATTGAAGAATCGCTGACTTGACTGCCTCCACCCCCAACAGACCGTCGGGCACGCACGACCTCGAACTCGACAAGCTGTTCGGCCCCACCGGCCCGCTCGGAAGCGCGGTCGGCGGCTACCGCCCGCGCCATGCGCAGACCGAGATGGCCAAGGCGATCGCCAATGCGATCGCCACCCAGAGCACCCTGATCGCGGAGGCCGGCACCGGTACCGGCAAGACCTTTGCTTACCTGGTGCCGGCGCTGCTTTGGGGCGGCAAGACGATCGTCTCGACCGGCACCAAGAACCTGCAGGACCAGCTCTATCTGCGCGACATTCCGACGGTGCGGCGCGCCCTGAACGTGCCGGTGTCGGTAGCCCTGCTGAAGGGGCGATCGAACTACGTCTGTCATTTCCATCTGGAGCGCACGCTGCAGAACGGCCGCATGACATCACGCGACGACGTCGGGCATCTGCGCGAGATTTCCCGCTTCATGAAGACCACCTCCTCCGGCGACAAGTCGGAGCTGTCGGCCGTCCCGGAAACTGCGCTGATCTGGAACCTGGTCACATCCACCCGCGATACCTGTCTCGGTTCGGAGTGTCAGTACTACCAGGACTGCTTTGTCATGAAGGCCCGCAAGGAAGCCCAACAGGCCGACGTGGTGGTGGTCAACCACCACTTGTTCTTTGCCGACGTCGCACTGAAAGACACCGGCGTGGCCGAACTGCTGCCCTCGGCAAACACGGTCATTTTCGACGAGGCGCATCAACTGCCCGAGACGGCCACGCTGTTCTTCGGCGACACGATCTCGACCTCGCAAGTCATGGAGCTGTGCCGCGACGTGCTGGCCGAAGGCTTGACGCACGCCCGCGACGGCGCCGACTGGGGCAAGCTGGTCAGTGGTGTCGAGCGGGCAGCGCGCGATCTGCGGCTGGCGTTTCCGCAGGAAGTCGTGCGGCTTGCGGTGAACCAGATTGCCCCATCGAGTCTGTTCTTTCCAGCGCTAGAGACCTTGAAGAACGCCCTGCACGACATGGTCGGCACGCTGGCGACCCAGGCGCAGCGGGCCGAGACGATCGAACAGTGCAGGGTGCGGGCAAACGACCTGGAAGGCCAGCTGGCGGCCTGGAACAGCGCCGGCGTGGCGGCGCGAAGCGCGGCTGCTGCCACGGAGGCTGCCGAGGCGGATACCGGCGACCGGGTGTTGTGGGTGGAGGCATTTTCACAGTCCTTGCAACTGCACCAGACGCCGCTATCGATTGCACCGATCTTCAACAAGCAGCGCGAGGGAGCAGCGCGCGCCTGGATCTTTACCTCGGCCACCTTGGCGGTGAAGAACGACTTCAGCCATTACAACGCGCAGATGGGCCTGTGGAACGAGACTGCCGTGTCGTGGAGCAGCCCGTTCGACTACGACAAGCAGGGCTTGCTGTACGTACCTGCCAATCTGCCGGCGCCGAACTCGCCGGACTACACCGATGCCGTGGTCGATGCGGCACTGCCTGTGATCATCGCCTCCGGTGGCCGCGCTTTCCTGTTGTGCACCACCAATCGCGCGGTGGCGCGTGCGGCGCAACGCCTGCGCGATGAATTCGCCCGGCGCCAGTTGCCGTTTCCGCTGATGGTGCAGGGCGAAGCCGGTCGCACCGAACTGCTGGACCGTTTTCGTGCGGCTGGCAATGCGGTGCTGGTCGGCAGCCAGAGCTTCTGGGAAGGTGTCGACGTGCGCGGCGATGCATTGTCGGTGGTGGTGATCGACAAGCTGCCGTTTTCGCCGCCTGACGATCCGGTGCTGGCGGCGCGCCTCGATGCGCTGGAAAAGAAGGGACTGAACGGTTTCATGCAACATCAGCTGCCGGCAGCCATCATCAACCTGAAGCAGGGCGCTGGCCGCCTGATCCGGGATGAAACCGACCGCGGCGTATTGATGCTGTGCGACCCGCGCCTGATCAGCAAGCCCTACGGCAAACGCATCTGGCAAAGCCTGCCGCCGTTCAAGCGCACGCGCGATCTCGCGGTGGTGACCGCGTTCCTGCAGTCGAAGGCGCCGGAAGCGGACGCGGACGCCGACGCCGGCTAAGATCGGGCATCTTCAGCGTTGCGGCTCGATGACGATCTTGCCGGTCACCTTGCGCGCCGCCATGTCGTTGAGGGCGGCCGGGGTTTCGGCCAGTGCGTAACGACCGGAGATATGTGGCCGCACTTTGCCGGCCGCCAGCCATCCCATCAACTCACGCATCGCCGCCAGGTTGGCCGCCGGTTCGCGACGTACGAAATCGCCCCAGAACACACCCATCAACGACGCTCCCTTGAGCAGCGTCAGGTTGAGCGGCAATTTCGGAATTTCGCCGTTGGCAAAACCCACGACCAGATAGCGGCCGCGCCAGGCAATCGAGCGGAACGCCGGCTCGGCATACACGCCGCCGACCGGGTCGTAGATCACGTCGGGACCCTTGCCGCCGGTGGTGCGCTTGATTGCTTCCCGCAGGTCTTCGGTGCTGTAGTTGATGAGTTCATCGGCGCCATGGTCCTTGCAGACCGCCAGTTTTTCATCCGACGACGCGGCGGCGATCACGCGGGCGCCGAGTGCCTTGCCGATGTCGATGGCGGCCAGGCCGACACCGCCAGCGGCGCCCAGCACCAGCATGGTCTCGCCGGCTTTGAGCTGCGCCCGGTCGACCACCGCATGATGCGAGGTCCCGTAGGTCAGCGTGATGGCGGCGGCGATATCGAAATCCATCCCCGGTGGCATCGGCATGACCGCCTGTGCCGGCACGGCGACCTGCTGGGCGAATGCACCCTGGCCGACGAATGCGATCACGCGGTCGCCGACCTTGAAGCCGGTCACGCCGTCGCCGATTGCGCGAATGGTGCCGGCCAGTTCACTGCCGGGAATGAACGGCAGCGCCGGCTTGACCTGGTACTTGTTCTGGATGATCAGCACGTCTGGAAAGTTGACGCCGGCAGCCTGGACGTCGATCGCAACCTGTCCCGCCGCAGGGACCACATCCGGCAGGTCTTCGAGCACCAGGGTGTCGGGTAATCCCCAGCTGTTGCAGACGATGGCTTTCATGCGGTCTCCTTGGATTTTCTTAAAATAGAACGGTCGTTTGATTTCCGGATTATGCAGCAAAATGGCATGTGCGCCATCATCCGGCGATGTTGCTTCGAGTAAAATATCTTTATGAAAATTCTGATCAGTAATGACGATGGCTATCTTGCGCCGGGACTCACGGCCCTCGCCGAGGCCATGTCGGCAATCGCCGACATCATGGTCATCGCGCCGGACGGTAACCGCTCCGGCAGTTCCAACTCCCTGACGCTGGACCGGCCGCTATCGGTGACCAGGGCTGCCAACGGTTTTTATTTCGTCAACGGCACGCCTTCCGATTGCGTCCACATCGCCTTGACTGGCATGTTCGGCTTCAAGCCCGACCTGATTGTTTCGGGCATCAACAATGGCCAGAACATGGGAGACGATACCTTGTACTCAGGTACCGTCGCTGCAGCGACCGAAGGCTACCTGTTCGGCATCCCGGCGATCGCGTTTTCGCAGGTGCATGGTGGCTGGGCCGAACTCGATGGTGCAGCGCAGGTGGCGCGTGAACTGGTGGAGCGGGGCTTCGCCGATCTGCCGCGTCCGTTCCTGCTGAACGTGAACGTGCCGAACCTGCCCCGCGCGGCGCTCAAGGGCATCCGGGCCACGCGGCTCGGCAAGCGCCATATGTCGGAGCCGGTGATCCGCGCGAAAGATCCGCATGGGCGTGAAATTTTCTGGATCGGGCCGACCGGTGCGGTGCGTGATGCCGGCGAGGGGACCGACTTCAATGCGACAGCCGCCGGTTTCGTTTCGATCACGCCGCTGCAGATCGACCTGACCCATACGGCGCAGCTCGATGCGCTTCGCAAGAGCCTGTGATGACGGGCAAGGACAAGCGCTTCCCGCTCTCGCTTGCTTCGCTCGGCACACGCTCGCCGCGCGCAATCGACGATCGCAATGCGGTGCGGCGATCGGTCGCCACCCCGCAGACGGCGACCCGCAATGCCGCCAGCCATGGCGAGCGCGAGATACCTGTCACGGCGCGTGAGCGCGCGCCGGCCCAGACAATTTCAAATGATCGGGAACGGGATGCGCCGATGATCTCGCCAGCGGTCCGGCGCGCAATGGTCGAGCGCGTTGCCCGCCAGGGCGTGCAGGATCAGAAGGTGCTGGCGGCGCTGGACGCGGTGCCGCGCCACCTGTTCATGGAGCCGGGATTGGCAAGCCAGGCCTACATCGATGCCTCGCTGCCGATCGGTTACCACCAGACGATTTCGCAGCCGTACATCGTGGCGCGCATGATCGAGGTGATGCGCGCCAATCGCCACGGCGGCGTCATGAAGCGGGTGCTCGAAATAGGTACCGGTTGCGGTTATCAGGCGGCGGTGCTGGCGCAAGTTTCTGGCGACGTGTATTCAATCGAGCGCATCAAGCCGTTACATGAACTCGCCCGCGCCAATCTGCGGCCGATGCGGGTGGCGAACATCCGCTTGCATTACGGAGATGGTATGCTCGGGCTTCCGCAAGCGGCCCCGTTCGACGGCATCATCCTTGCGGCCGCCGGCATGGAAGTGCCGCCTGCACTGCTCGAACAACTGACTATCGGCGGCCGCCTCGTCGCACCCGTCGGCGGCCGACACCAGATGCTGCAACTGATCGAACGCGTCGGATCGACCGAATGGATGACTACCACGCTGGAAGATTGCCATTTCGTGCCGCTGCGCGCCGGCACCATCTGACCGAATCTGCAGAATCAAACTTACAAAACGATGAGAATGAAAAACTCCCGCCTGCTCTGTCCGTTGGCATCGATCCTCGTCCTGGCCGCGTGCACGACGCCACGTAGCCCGGCGCCTGTGGTCGAGCGCGGCACCGCCAGCCGGCCGGTCGAATCGAACCGCGCGAACGCGGCAGCGCCACGCGTGGCTGATGAACACGGGTACTACGCGGTGCGCAAGGGCGACACCCTGCTGCATATCGCGCTGGAATTCGGCCAGAACTATCGCGACCTCGTGACCTGGAACAATCTGGCAAACGCCAACGATATCAAGGTCGACCAGCAACTCCGGGTGCTGCCGCCCGAGCCCGGCAGCGGCGCCCCGCAGGCCGCCAGTGTCAGTGTCGGGTCAGGGGTCGAGGTACGTCCGCTTGGCGCCGCGCCGTCTGCTGCAGCGGCCGGCACGATGCCCGCGCCGGGCGGCAGCGTGCCCAACAAGATCGGTCCGCGCGGCGAGAAGCGTGCGTATTCCGAGTCCGCACTGGCCGAACTGCAGAAGCCGGAGAGCAATAACAACATGTCGGCCGTGCCGTCATCCACGGTGGCGACCCTGACGCCGAAGCCGGGGGAAGCCAGGCCGGGCGAGAAGGCGATGGAGAAACCGGCCGCAGGTACGCCTGCCGCACCGGCGACGCCGCTTGCCGACGACGACAACATCAGCTGGATCTGGCCGACCGATGGCAAGGTCGCCAGCAGTTTCGACGATGGCAAGAAGGGCATCGACATTACCGGCAAGAGCGGCCAGCAGGTTCTGGCAGCCAGCGCCGGCAAGGTGATGTATGCCGGCAGCGGCATCCGCGGCTACGGCAACCTGGTGGTCGTCAAGCACACCAGCAATCTGCTATCGGCTTACGCACACAATAAAACCATCCTGGTCAAGGAAGGTCAAACTGTCGCCAAGGGCCAGAAAATCGCGGAGATGGGTAACTCCGATTCCGATGCGGTCAAGCTGCATTTCGAAATTCGCCAGCAAGGCAAGCCCGTCGATCCATCGAAGTTCTTACCAGCCCGCTAAATGACCCGAAAACCCCGCTCGCCGAACGGCTCCGCCACGCCTCCTGGTGACATCCGAACGGCAGCGCCGCAGGCGGAGCGGGGTGCTGCAAAGGTAGTCCTGGCGGGCGGGACGCGCCAGTCGGACGACGATCTGGACGAAGACGAGCGGGTGCGCGACGCCGCCGCAGAATCCGAGCCTGACGACGCCGATCCCGCAGAGCAGGACACTGCCGTGGACACCGATAGCATGGGCGACGAAGCCGACAGCCCCGCCGCTGCAAAGACCGGTCCCGCGACAACCGTAGTCGATACGGTCGAGGACCTGAAAAAGGTGCTGGCCGCCGAACTCTCGACCGACACCACCCAGCACTACCTGAATCAGATAGGCGCCCGCGCCTTGCTGACGGTGGCAGAGGAAGTGCATTTCGCGACGCTCGCCAAGCAAGGCCAATTCGCAGCGCGCCAGAAGATGATCGAGCACAACCTGCGACTGGTGGTCTCGATCGCCAAGCACTACATCAACCGCGGCGTGGTGCTGCTCGACCTGATCGAAGAAGGCAACCTTGGCCTGATGCGGGCGATCGACAAGTTCGAACCGGAGCGCGGCTTTCGCTTCTCGACCTATGCCACCTGGTGGATCCGGCAGAGCATCGAGCGCGCGATCATGAACCAGGCGCGCACCGTCCGGCTGCCGGTCCACGTGGTGCGGGAACTGAACCAGATCCTGCGCGCGAAATACCATCTCGAAGCCCAGCATCACGACGGCAAGGATGCCAGCGCCGAGGACATCGCCCACCTGCTCGACCGCCCGATCGAAGACGTGCAGGATATCCTGGCGCTGTCTGAACATGCGAGTTCGCTGGATGCGCCGCTCGACAATGATCCTCAGGCGAGCCTGATGGACCTGCTGCCGGGGGATAGCGAGGCGGGCCCGGACGCACGCGCCGAGCAGCACGAGGTGACCGTCCTGGTGCGCGACTGGCTCAAGAAGCTGCCGGACAAGCAGCGACTGGTGATCATTCGCCGCTTCGGTCTTGACGACGACGATCCCGCCACACTGGAACAACTCGCCGCCGAGATGAGCGTGACGCGCGAGCGGGTGCGCCAGATCCAGCAGGAGGCGCTGGTCAAGCTCAAGCGTGCGCTCAGTGCCACGGGCGTCGGCCGCGATTCACTGCTGTAGCCGTTTTTAAACTGTCCGCGCGGTCGTTATAATACGGCGGCGCTCGCCCGCGCATGTCCTGCCGCTTCATCCGGCATCTTTCCACCGTCCGTCAGCCATCCATGCCGCAAAATCTCATCGATATCAAATCCCTCGACATGGAAGGCCGCGGCGTCGGCCATCTGGCAAACGACGATGGCACATCCGGTAAGGTGATCTTCGTCGAAGGCGCCTTGCCGGGCGAGCGGGTCGGCTTCGTGTCGTACCGCAAGAAGGCGAAATGGGAAGCGGCCACCATGCTGTCGCTGCATCGGGAGTCGTCGCAGAGGGTACGCCCGAAATGCGCATACTTCGGTGTGTGTGGCGGCTGCGCGATGCAACACCTGGAGCCGGCGGCGCAGGTCGCGATGAAGCAGCGCGTCCTCGAGGACGACTTCAAGCACATCGGCCGGATCAAGCCGGAAATGATCCTGCGTCCGATCTACGGGCCGACGTGGGGATACCGCTTCCGGGCCCGTATTTCGGTGCGCAACGTGCCCAAGAAGGGCGGCGTGCTGGTTGGCTTCCATGAGCGAAAATCCGGCTATGTCACGGATATGCGCAGCTGTGAAATCCTGCCGCCGCATGTCTCTGCCATGCTGGTGCCGCTGCGCGCACTGATCGCCGGACTGTCGATCATGGAGCAGGTGCCGCAGATCGAACTGGCGATCGGCGAAGGGGAAACCGGTCTCGTCACCGCGATGGTGTTGCGCATCATGGCGGCGCTGTCGGCAGCCGACGCGCTCGCGCTCAAGGCGTTTGCCGATCAGCACGCGGTGCAGTGGTGGCTGCAGAGCGCCGGTCCCGAGACGGCGGTGCAGTTCTATCCGCTGGATCAGGACCTGCATTATCTGTTGCCGGAATTCGGTGTGCGCATGCCGTTCAAGCCGACCGACTTTACCCAGGTCAATCATCAGGTCAACCGGGTGCTGGTGGGCCGCGCCTTGCGCCTGCTCGATGTGCAGCCGACGGATCGGGTCGCCGACCTGTTCTGCGGGTTGGGAAATTTCACGCTGCCGCTGGCGACCCAGGCGCGCGAGGTGGTCGGCATCGAAGGCAGCGTCACGCTGACCGACCGGGCGATCGCGAATGCCGCCGCAAACGGCTTGGCTGAGAAGACCCGTTTCGCCAGCCGAAACCTGTTCGACATCACCGCCGGTGAATTCGTCGCGCTGGGCAGATTCGACCGCATGCTGATCGATCCGCCGCGCGAGGGCGCAGTCGCGGTGTGCGAGGCGCTCGCGGCGCTCGATGCAGGCAACGCGGCATGCAAGCCGCAACGAATCGTCTATGTGTCCTGCAACCCGGCGACCCTGGCGCGTGACGCCGCCGTGCTTGTGAACAGCGCCGGTTACGTGCTGCGGCAAGCCGGCGTGATGAACATGTTCCCGCACACGGCGCATGTCGAATCGATCGCCGTGTTCGATCTGCCTGCTGTAGAGGCGTAAAAAAGCCGGCTTGCGCCGGCCTGTCGGTACCGCGCAACCCGCAACAGCGCAGGTTCAGTCGCGGCTGCCGCCGAAGATGCCGAGCAGCGACAACAGGTTTGCGAAAATATTGTAGAGGTCCAGGTAGATGTTGAGCGTGGCGGTAATGTAGTTGGTTTCGCCGCCATTGATCACCTGCTGCACGTCGAACAGGATGTAGGCTGAAAAGATCCCGATGGCGATCACCGAAATCGCCAGTTGCAGCGCTGGCAGGTGCAGGAAGATATTTGCCACGCTGGCGACCAGGATCACGAGAACTCCCGCAAACAGCCACTTGCCGAGTCCCGAAAAATCCCGTTTCGAGACGGTGGCAACGGTCGCCATGACACCCATGATGGTGGCGGTGCCGCCGAAGGCCGTCATGACCAGTGCCGCGCCGTTCGAATAGCCGAGCGTGTGGCTGATCAGGCGTGACAGCATCAAGCCCATGAAGAATGTGAATCCGAGCAGGACGGCGACGCCGGCGCCGGAATTCTTGGTTTTTTCGATCGCATAGAAAAAACCGAAGGCAATTGCCATGAAGGCAATGAAGCCGATCATCGGGCTGCCGGCGAACAGGCTGAAGTTGAACTGCACGCCGAGCCAGGCGCCGGCCACCGTCGGGATCATCGACAGCGCGAGCAGCCAGTAGGTGTTGCGCAGGACGCGGTGGCGGGTCACCGCCAGATCGTCGCCGACCGGGCGCGGGGATGCGCCGAAGTTAGTTTGCAGGTTCTGGTCCATATTGCCTCCGATGAAGATTGGGTTGCGGCTTGGGGTCGTGGCCTGAGTCTGGCTTGAGTCGTGGCCTTGCGCCGTATCGCTGTGTGTCGAGGATAGCACGCGTGGCGTTTGATGCCGGGTACGCGAATTCACGATTCACTCGAAAGTTACACGAGGACGCCGTTGCCTGCTCGCCAGATCGGGGGTTTCATGCTAAAATCAAGGGTTGATCGAATCTAACTTTTTTACACATAACCCTTTCTTTTTATTGGAGTTTTTCAGATGGCAATTGAACGCACACTGTCGATTATCAAGCCCGACGCAGTCGCAAAAAACGTGATTGGTCAAATCTACTCGCGCTTCGAAGGCGCAGGCCTCAAGATCATCGCGGCGCGCATGATGCACCTGTCGCGCGCTGAAGCAGAAGGCTTCTACGCGGTCCACAGCGCCCGTCCATTTTTCAAGGACCTGGTCGATTTCATGATTTCCGGCCCGGTCATCGTGCAGGCGCTCGAAGGCGAGAACGCGATTGCCCGTCACCGCGACCTGATGGGCGCGACCGATCCGAAGAAGGCTGAAAAAGGCACGATCCGCGCTGACTTCGCCGATTCGATCGATGCGAACGCGGTACACGGTTCGGACGCTGCAGAAACCGCGCAAACCGAGATCGCCTACTTTTTCCCGGCGCTCAACGTCTATTCGCGCTAACACGCCGTACAGCCGCCCCGATTGCGGGGTAGCGAGCGGATCGAAGGAATGACCGGCCTGATGACAGCTCCCGTGAACCTGCTCGATTTCGATCCCGCCCAACTGGTCGCGTACTGCGATTCGCTGGGCGAAAAGCCGTTTCGGGCCAAGCAGTTGCAGCGCTGGATACACCAGTTCGGCGCCAGCCAGTTCGACCAGATGACCGATCTGGCGAAGTCGCTGCGCGAGAAACTGGCGACGCGGGCGGTGGTGGTGGCGCCGTCCGTCATCTCCGACCATACCTCGACCGACGGGACGCGCAAATGGCTGCTCGATGTCGGCCAGGGCAATG
The DNA here is from genome assembly GCA_014377845.1 of Herminiimonas sp. Lineage (GTDB taxonomy): Bacteria > Pseudomonadota > Gammaproteobacteria > Burkholderiales > Burkholderiaceae_D > JANXSS01. The sequence goes on along the minus strand of JACMOV010000059.1, from coordinate 7,922 downwards.
CCGTGGAAACGGTGTTCATCCCGGAAGAAAATCGCGGCACGCTGTGCATTTCCACCCAGGCCGGATGCGCCGTGAACTGCCGGTTCTGTTCGACCGGCAAACAGGGTTTCAGCCGTAACCTGACAGTGGCGGAAATCATCGGCCAGCTCTGGATGGCGGAATTCGAGTTACGCCGGACCAAGGGCATCGAACCTGGTCCGAAGGGCGAGCGGCAGATTACCAACGTCGTCATGATGGGCATGGGCGAACCGCTCCTTAATTTCGAACCGACCGTGACTGCACTGAAGATGATGCTGGACGATAACGCCTATGGCTTGTCGCGCCGCCGCGTGACGCTGTCGACTTCGGGCGTGGTGCCGATGATCGACCGGCTGGCGCAGGAATGCCCGGTCGCGCTGGCCGTGTCGCTGCATGCCTCCAACGATGCCTTGCGCGACGACCTCGTGCCGCTCAATCGCAAGCATCCGCTGCGCGCCCTGATGGCGGCCTGCGTGCGCTATCTCGATTACGCGCCGCGCGATTTCGTGACCTTTGAATACTGCATGCTCGATGGCGTCAACGACACGGACGAGCACGCGCGTGAACTGGTGGCGCTGGTGCAGCACGGCGGACCCGGCGGCATGGCGGTGCCGTGCAAATTCAATTTGATTCCATTCAATCCGTTTCCGGAGTCCGGCCTGCTGCGCTCGAAGAATCCGCGCATCAAGGCGTTTTCCCAGATCCTGTTCGACGCCGGGATCGTGACGACGGTGCGCAAGACGCGTGGCGACGATATCGATGCCGCCTGCGGCCAGCTGGCCGGCGAAGTGCAGGATCGCACCAACGTGCAGGAACGGATGCAGAAGATGGCCGGGTACAAGAAGAAATTTGGCGACGATTTCGGTCGCATCGTGGAGATATCGACTTGAGAATCCGTAGGCAGCGTTTGCCGCAGCAATACCCGACGGTGCTGCTGGTGGCAGCATCGTTTGCACTGATCGTCGGGCTGTCCGGTTGTGCCGGGATGCGCAGTGGCGCCGTCTCACAGCAGGCGGAACTGCCGACCAGTTCGGATCAGACCGATTCTCAGAAGCGCGCGCAGATTCGCCTGCAACTCGCGATCGGCTATTTCGAGCAGAAGCAATATCCGGTCGCGCTGGATGAAGTCAAGCTCGCGCTCGTTGCGGATCCAAATTTCGTCGATGCCTACAGCGTACGTGCGCTGATCTACATGGCCATGGGTGAAACCCGGCTGGCAGAGGAAAATTTCCAGACGGCGATGCGGCTGTCGCCAAATAATCCTGACATCAATAACAATTATGGCTGGTACCTGTGTCAGAACGACAGGGCAGCGCAATCGATCGCCTATTTCGATGCGGCGCTGAAGAACCGCAGTTACCAGTCGCCGGGAAAAGCACTCAACAACGCCGGCATGTGCAGTCTCAAGCTGGGCGACCTGGCGGCGGCAGAACGTTACCTGACACAGGCGTTCCAGCTCGATCCCGGCAATCCTTCAACCAACGTGAACCTCGCCAAGACCTATTACCAGAAAGGCGATTACACGCGGGCGCGCTTCTATGTTGGCCGCGCGACCAAGGACGATGCGGTCAGCGCCGAGACGCTGTGGCTGGCAATTCGGGTCGAGCACAAGCTCGGCGAGAAGGCGGTAGAAGCGAGCCTGGCGACGCAACTGCGCCGGCGTCATCCGAATTCGGCGGAATATGCTGCCTTGCAGCGTGGAGCTTTCGATGAATAACCTGCAATCCGACGATCCTGTCATTCGCGCCGGCGACGTCGGCGCGCACGAGGCGCCGGGTGCGCCGACACCGAGCGCGCCGGGCGCCTGGCTTGCTGCCGCGCGCGAGGCGCGCGGGCTGACGATCGATCAGGTGGCCAGTCAGCTCAACTTCGCGCCCCGGCAGGTGCTGGCATTGGAGGCGGATGACTATGCTGCTCTGCCTGGCATGGTCATCGTGCGTGGTTTCTTGCGCAGCTATGCGAAGTTGCTCAAGGTCGATCCTGCGCCGCTGCTGGCGCTGCTGGTCGACAAACCCGCATCGTCAACCGCACCGATGCGGCACGCGCTGTCGGCTTCGTTTTCCGAAACGCGGCTGCCGACGCTGACCGGCTCTGGCAAGCGCAGCAAAACGATGCCGGTTGTCGCCGGCTTCGCAGTGCTCGTCGTCGCAGCCGCCGCCTCCTACGCATTGGGATGGTGGCCGGAGGCCTTGTCGCGCCGGGCCGGACAATTCAAGCTCGGTGCGCTCGCTCCGGATGGCGCTGCACCGACTTCCGCGGCGCCTGTTTCAGGTTCGACGATCACCACCGACGGTCCGGCCACGGCACTGATGGCTGGCATGCCAACCGCAGCGGAGACTGCACCGGCCGGCGCCATGGCCAGCGGTGTGGTGGCCATGGTTGCGCCTGCGCCAGGCTTGCCTGGCGCATCTGCCACGACGGATATGCCAGCCACGGCCGCAGCCATGGCCACAACCGCGCCTGCCGCGGCAGCGATTGGCAATCCGTTGGTGCTCAACATACAGCAGGATTCCTGGGTCGAGATCAAGCGCGCTGACAACACGCCGGTAATCGCCAGGGTCATCAAGGCCGGGTCAGTGGAGACTTTCGACATCGCCGAGCCGGTGACGCTCACGATCGGCAATATCGCGGGCGTCGAGGCGACCCTGCGCGGCGCGCCACTGGAACTGGCCAGCGTCGCCACCGGCAACGTTGTGCGATTGCGGCTGAAATGATGACGACGGACATGAACGACGATTTCTCCGGCGCGTCCGGACCGGCGTCGCGTCGCGCCAGCCGTGGCGCGGTAGTGGCCTATGGCGAGAAGCGCGTGATGGTCGGCGGCGGTGCGCCGATCGTGGTGCAATCGATGACCAACACCGATACCGCCGACGCGATCGGCACGGCAATTCAAGTCAAGGAGCTGGCCCGTGCGGGTTCCGAGCTGGTGCGCATCACGGTCAATAATCCGGAAGCTGCCGCCGCCGTACCGGCGATTCGCGAACAGCTCGACAAGATGGGGATCGATGTACCGCTGGTCGGTGACTTCCATTACAACGGCCACAAATTGCTGACCGATTTCCCCGAGTGCGCAAAAGCGCTGTCGAAATACCGCATCAATCCAGGCAATGTCGGGCAGGGCGCCAAGCGCGATACGCAATTCGCCCAGATGATCGAGATCGCCTGTCGCTACGACAAGCCGGTACGCATCGGCGTCAATTGGGGCAGCCTCGACCAGGCGCTGCTGGCGCGGATCATGGATGAAAATGCCGCCCGCAGCGCGCCGCGCAGCGCGCAGGCCGTGATGTACGAAGCACTGGTCACGTCGGCAATCGAGAATGCGGTGCGGGCCGAGGAAGTCGGGCTGGCCGGCGATCGCATCATCCTGTCGTGCAAGGTGTCGGGCGTGCAGGATCTGATTTCGGTCTATCGCGCCCTGGCGTTGCGCTGCGATTATCCGCTGCACCTGGGTCTGACCGAAGCCGGCATGGGCAGCAAGGGCATCGTCGCATCGACCGCCGCGCTGGCGGTACTGCTGCAGGAAGGCATCGGCGACACGATCCGTATTTCACTCACGCCCGAACCCGGCGGCGACCGTACCCGCGAAGTGATCGTCGGCCAGGAAATCCTGCAGACGATGGGCTTGCGCAAATTTACACCGATGGTCATCGCCTGCCCGGGTTGCGGCCGTACGACGTCGACCACGTTCCAGGAACTTGCCGACAAGATCCAGACCTATCTGCGTGACCAGATGCAGGTCTGGAAAAAAGACTATCCCGGCGTCGAGAGCATGAACGTGGCGGTCATGGGATGCATCGTCAACGGCCCCGGCGAGTCCAAGCATGCAAACATCGGGATCAGTCTGCCCGGCACCGGCGAATCGCCTGCCGCACCAGTGTTCGTCGATGGAGAAAAGACCGTGACACTGCGCGGCGAGAACATTGCAGAAGAATTCCAGGCAATCGTACTGGAGTACGTCCGGTCGCATTATGGCCGGCAGGGTGTCGCCGGCTGAGAACGCGGATCGACGCTGGAGGGATTGCCCTCGCCAGCTTGCCCTCTCTGGCACAACAGCATCCGAATTTCGATAGAACCGTATTGCGGCGCGAGCCGAACGAAAAATGTCAGAAAATAAAAAAACAGAAAAAATTGTCGGCATCAAGGGCATGAACGATGTGCTGCCGGCCGATGCGCCGTTGTGGGAGCTGTTCGAAAATACGGTGCAGACGGTCTTGAAGAGCTATGGTTTCCAGCAGATCCGCACGCCGATCGTCGAGGCGACCGCGCTGTTTTCGCGCGGTCTGGGCGCGGTGACCGATATCGTCGAAAAGGAAATGTACTCCTTCACCGACTCCCTCAATGGCGACCAGCTGACGCTGCGACCCGAGAGCACCGCCGGCGTGGTGCGCGCGGCGCTGGAACACAATCTTACGTACGACGGTCCGAAGCGGCTCTGGTATGCGGGTCCGATGTTCCGGCACGAGCGGCCGCAACGGGGCCGCTACCGGCAGTTCCAACAGGTCGGCGCCGAAGCGATCGGCTTTGCCGGTCCGGATATCGACGCGGAACTGATCATGTTGTGCCAGCGCCTGTGGGACGATCTCGGACTGCAGGACGTGCGGCTGGAACTCAATTCGATCGGCAATGCCGAAGAACGCAGCCGGCATCGCGCCGACCTGATCGCGTACTTCGAAGCGCATGCGGCAATGCTCGATGCCGACGCCCAGCGCCGGCTCCACAGCAATCCCCTGCGGATCCTCGACACCAAGAATCCGGCCATGCAAGAACTGGTCAACGCCGCGCCGAAGCTGCTCGATTATCTGCAGGCCGAATCGCTGGCGCATTTCGAAGGCGTGCAGGCGATCCTGCGGCACAACAACGTCCCGTTTTCGATCAACCCGCGCCTGGTGCGTGGCATGGATTATTACAACCGCACCGTCTTCGAATGGGTCACCGACCAGCTCGGCTCGCAAGGCACCGTCTGTGGCGGCGGCCGTTATGATCCCCTGGTCGAGATGTTCGGCGGCAAGCCGACGCCGGCATGCGGCTTCGCCATCGGTGTCGAGCGGATCCTCGAACTCATGAAGGCCAGCGGCGAGCGCTTCGCGGTGAACCAGTGCGACGTCTATGTCGTGCATCAGAGTGAGCCGGCGCAGCTGCAGGCATCGGTTGCGGCCGAGAGATTACGGGATGCCGGCCTCGATGTTGTGCTACATTGCGCGGCGGCGGGCGGGGCCGGCAGTTTCAAGGCGCAGATGAAGCGGGCCGACGCCAGCGGCGCAGCATTCGCCGTGATCATTGGTGAAGACGAGGTGGCCAAGGGCATGGTCTCCGTCAAGCCGCTGCGCGCGGCGGCCGGCGCCGAAAGTGGCGCGGCAGGCGTCCAGTCCTCGGTACTCCTTGAAGACTTGGCGAGCTACATGGTCGACCAGATCGTCGGTGGCGACGAGCACGATCACGGCGACCACGTGCACTACCGGCACTGAGCACCTTTTTTTCGACGTGGCCCTCGCGGCCACGCCCATTCTTTCTATTGGCGGCAGCAGACAACATGGCATACGATCTCGAAGAACAAGAACAGCTGGCAACCATGAAGGCCTGGTGGACGCAGCACGGCAACCTGGTGACCTGGCTGCTGATCGCGGCACTCGCGGTGTATGCCGGCTGGTCTGGCTGGAACTACTATCAGCGCAACCAGGCCGTGCAGGCCGGCCAGCTCTTCGACGAGTTGCAAAAGGCGGTTACCGCGAAGGACAACGTGAAAGTACAGCGCGCGGCGCAGGACATGGAAGAAAAATTCCCGCGCACCGCGTACGCGCAGATGACCGGCCTGACAGCGGCGAAATCAGCATTCGATTCGAACGATCTGAAAACCGCGAAGCTGCAATTGCAGTGGGTGATCGATCACGCAGCCGACGAAGAATACAAGGCGGTGGCGAAGGTCCGGCTGGCCGGCGTGCTGCTCGATGAGAAAGCCTACGACGACGGTCTGAAATTGCTGGTAACGGATTTTCCGAAGGCATTCGCCGGCCTGGTCGCCGATCGCAAGGGTGACCTGTTGGGGGCGCAGAACAAGCTGCCCGAGGCCCGCGCATCGTATGAAGCGGCGCTCGCGGCGATGGAGCCGCGCAATCCGGGGCGCCAGCTGATTCAGCTGAAGCTCGACGCCCTCGGCGCCGCACCGGCCTCGCCGAAAGCCGCGCAATGAGCGGCGTGGATTCTGCGGCCACGGGCCTCATCGCTGTCGGAGGCGGCAGGGGTTCATCCGCCTTGTCGACCGTGATCATGCGACTTGCTGCGCTCGCCCTGGTCGCTGCGGTCTCGGGCTGCGCGTCACTGCCGTCGCTGTCATCGATCAATCCGTTTGCGTCGAAATCGAAAACCCGCACGCCGCCGGCGGCGCTGGTGCAGTTCAAGCCGACGCTGGCTGTTCGCACCGCATGGTCGGTGCCGATCGGAAGCAGTGGCGCGTACAGCTTCTCACCGGCCGTCTCCGGTGAAAGTATTTATGCGGCGGCCAGGGACGGCGCGGTGAGCAAGGTCGATGCCGCCACCGGAAAAACCGTCTGGCGGATCAATGCCGGCACCACGCTGACGGCAGGCGTGGGTACCGACGGCAATACCGTGGTCGTGGCAGGTGAAAAAGGGGCCTTGATGGCGTTCGATGCTGCCGGCAAGGTGCGTTGGACGGCGCAGACCTCGAGCGAGGTACTGTCAGCACCGGCGGTCGGTCTCGGGCTCGTGATCGTTCGTAGCCAGGACAACCGCATCGTCGGTTTCGACGCCGACACCGGTGCCCGCAAGTGGGTGGTGCAGAGAACGGCGCCACCACTGATCCTGCGTGCCGCGCCCGGCATCCTGATCGCTGCGCCGAATGCCTATGTGGCCCTGCCGGGCGGCAAACTGCTCGCCATCACGCTGGCAACCGGTGCACCGCGCTGGGAAGCATCGGTTGGCGATGCGCGCGGCACCACCGAACTTGAACGGGTCATCGATACCGCCGGCATGCCGGTGGCGGTCGGCGGCGCGGTCTGCGCGGTCTCCTTCCAGGGCCGGGCGGTCTGCTTCGATGCAGCCAACGGCACCGTCGGCTGGTCGAAGGATCTGTCTTCGGATGTCGGCCTCGGTGCGGACGAACGGTTCATTTTCGCCGCCGACGTCACCGGCAGCGTCATCGCCCTGACGCGCGAATCCGGCGCGAGCGTCTGGAAGAATACACAGCTTGGCTATCGCCGACTGTCGGCCCCGGTGTCGACCGGGCGCGCGGTTGCAGTCGGTGATTATCAGGGCTACGTGCATTTCCTCGGTCGTGAGGACGGCGCGATATTGGGGCGGATTGCGACCGATGGCAGCGAGATCGTCGCCGCGCCGGTGCTTTCGGGATCGAACCTGATCGTCCAGACCCGCGCGGGTGCACTGGTTGCGGTCACGACAGAGTAAGCCGCCGGCCGGGCAGCCGGTCGGCATTGGTATGTAATGTATTTGCGACAGGTGTCGCAGTGAAGAAGTAAATCGAATGAAGCCGGTAATTGCAATCGTAGGTCGACCCAACGTCGGCAAATCCACGCTGTTCAATCGGCTGACCCGCTCGCGCGATGCGCTGGTAGCGGACCTGCCTGGATTGACGCGCGACCGTCACTACGGTGAAGGCCGCATGGGTGAACGGCCGTTCCTGGCGATCGACACCGGCGGCTTCGAGCCGGTCGCAAAAGACGGCATCCTGCACGAGATGGCCAAGCAGACCAAGCAGGCCGTGGCCGAAGCCGACATCGTGATTTTCCTGGTCGATGGGCGGCAGGGGATCACGCCGCACGACAAGACCATCACGGATTTCCTGCGCAAGTCGGGCCGCTCCGTCATGCTGGTGGTGAACAAGGCCGAAGGCATGAAGTACACCGCCGTCACCGCCGATTTCTATGAACTCG
>JACMOV010000058.1 GCA_014377845.1 Herminiimonas sp. | reverse complement strand
AGGCCAGTAATGCGCCGCACGCCGCCAGGGCGATGCCGCCGACGCCATATGCCCAGCTGCCGCCCAGCCCGGCAAGCCAGATGCCCCCTGCGCCGAGGACGGTGCCGAAGAGGATGAGGATCCATGCCGTTATCAAGCTCAATACCATTTGCGTTGCTCCTAGCGCGACGCCGGCAGAAACACAATAGTGTCAATTCACCGCCCTGCCAAGCGCAGGCAGGAAAGCCTTTCCAAACCACGAACGGCTAGCACAACCGTTAGAGAGGAAGAAGCTTCTCGCATTTGAAGTTTGGCAGCGGGATCCGAGACACGCTGTTCGTTACCGCACATTGGAGCCGAAAACGCGAAGGAGCGGTTCGCGTATCAGTATCTGGCCGTCCCGAGGGACTGTCACAACAGGACCGCCCAACGCGCCACCCGCCCGATACCCGGATTCAGGTGATCCTGGAAGCTGCGGAGCATCATCACGGGCATTGAATACGGGGACGTTGAAGGCATTCACGCAAGATCGCATATGTGCGGTAACGAACGGACGCCGTCGCTGTGCAAGGCTTAGTGTCGACCAATGATGCGCTACCAAAGCCACGCTGCGTTCCGGCACCCGACCCTTGTTCCCGCGACTTCGCCTTCTCGACGGTCAGCCACCTCACCCAATGCAGCAGGCCGCTGCGGAAATGCTTAAGAATGGGCAATCTTTGCGCGAGAAGGCAAGCTTTCAAAGCGACAGCATCGGCATCACTGGCCTGTCTGGGCGCAGCGATGTCGGCTGGTTGCAGTGGCGACACCCATCTTAGCTTTTTCGATCCGCAGGGTCCGGTGGCGGCGGCCCAGCGCTGGCACTTTATCGAAGCGATGGCGGTCTTGGTCGTGTTCGTTGCCATCCCCGTGTTTGTGCTCACCGCCTGGTTCCTCTGGCGTTACCGGTACGGGGCGACGGCATCGAGGTATACGCCGAAGTGGAATTATTCCCGACTGCTGGAGGTCGCTTGCTGGACTGGTCCGGTCGTGATCGTGGTTCTGTTGGCGATTATTGTCTGGCGCGCCACCCACGCTCTTGACCCCTATAAGCCGCTGGCCTCCGACCAACCCGCGCTGCGCGTGCAGGTCATCGGCTATGACTGGAAATGGCTGTTCATCTATCCCGACCAAGGTATCGCCAGCATTGGTGTGCTGGCCTTGCCCGCGGGGCGGCCGATCGCCATGCAACTGACCTCGGCCACCGTGATGCAGTCGTTGCACATCCCTGCCTTGGGTAGCCAGATCTACGCCATGGGTGGCATGGTGACGCAGCTTCATCTGCAGGCCGACCAGCCAGGACTTTCTCTGGGCGAAAACAATATGTACAACGGCACTGGCTTCCATCAGCAGCGCTTCACCGCACTTGCGATGAGGCCGGACGAATTCGACACATGGGTTAAACAGGTCCGCTCGAACGGTGTCGCGCTCAATGAGCCGAGCTTGAAAGCCGTCTCGCAGCGCAGCACTCGCGCCGAGTTGATTGCCGCGCTGTCCCTGTCCGGTTCGACGGATGGCAACGTCTACTTCAACGGTGTGGGCCCGGCGTTGTTTCCCGCCGTCGTCAAGGCCACCATGGACGGCACAATGGTCGCGTCGCCGAATGCTCTGCAGGAACCGATTCGCGACGCTATCGGCGCTGCGCCGAAACCCGCCGAACCCGCCGAACCCGCAAAGGTGAAAATTCAATGAGTCTTGCCTTCCTCTTTGAGCACCCACTGGGCCGCCTGACTCTGGAATCGCTGCCGTTCTGGCAAATGCTTCAGGTCCCCACCAGGAACAATGTGATCAACGGCGCCATCGGCAGCGTCGCGGCTCTGCTGGTCATCATCGGCGCGCTCGTCACCATCTTCTTGATCACCAAGTATCGGAAGTGGGGCATGTTGTGGTCGCAGTGGCTGACCAGCCCCGATCATAAAAAGATCGGCATCATGTATGTGGTACTGGCTTTCGTAATGTTGATACGGGCGCTGATGGAGGCCGGGCTGATGCGGGCGCAACAGGCCTTCGGCCTCGACGGTGGCTTTCTTTCGCCCGACCATTTCGCGCAGTTGTTCAGCACGCACGGCACGATCATGATTTTCTTCATGGCGATGCCGTTTCTTACCGGTGTCATCAACTACGTGATGCCGCTGCAGATCGGCGCGCGTGATGTCTCATTTCCCCTGCTTAATTCGATCAGCCTCTGGCTGACAGCAGCCGGCGCGGCGCTGGTAATGGTTTCGCTGTGCATCGGCAAATTCTCGACCGGTGGCTGGTTCGGTTACCCGCCGTACACCGAAGCCAGCTTCAGTCCCGGCGTGGGGCCCGACTACTGGATCTGGGCCCTCATGCTGGCCTCGCTCGCATCGACGTTCAGCGGCATCAATTTCGCCGTCACCATTTACAAGGAACGTGCGCCCGGCATGAAGCTGATGCTCATGCCCTTGTTCACCTGGACTGCCTTATGCACCAGCATCATCATGATTTTCGCGATGCCGCCGCTGACCGTCGCCACGGCGCAGCTCGCGTTAGACCGGTATCTGGGCTTCCACTTTTTTACCAATGAGCTTGGCGGCAACATGATGAACTTCGTCAACCTCTTCTGGTTGTTCGGCCATCCCGAAGTCTACATTCTGGTCCTGCCGTCGTTCGGCATTTACTCAGAGCTCATATCGACGTTTTCCGGTAAGGCACTGTTCGGCTACAGGTCGATGGTGATGGCGACGATGGCTATCGCGACCCTCTCATTCGCAGTGTGGATGCACCATTTCTTCACGATGGGCCAGAACGCCAACATCAATGCCGTCTTCGGTATCGCCTCCATGTTGATCGGCATCCCCACCGGGGTGAAGATTTATGACTGGATGTGGACGATATTCCGCGGCCGCGTGCGATTCAGCGTGCCGATGATCTATTCGATCGGCTTCATCTACCTGTTCGTACTGGGCGGCATCACCGGCATCCTGCTGGCCAGCCCCACCATTGACTACCAGGTGCACAACACCGTGTTCCTGGTGGCGCATTTCCACAACGTGGCAATTCCAGGCGCACTATTCGGCTTGCTTGCCGGATACCACTTCTGGTTTCCGAAGGCGTTCGGTTTTCGCCTGGATGAACGCCTGGGAAAGGTTTCGGCATATTGTTGGATCTTCGGCTTCATGCTGGCGTTCTTTCCGCTTTATGCGCTCGGACTGATGGGCCTGCCGCGCCGCAGCGTCGCCTACACCGTGCCGTCCTATGTGCCGCTGCAAATTGCGGCTTTCCTCGGCGCTATCCTGCTGACCGTGGCCCTGGCGACGCTGGCCGTTCAGCTTTGGGTATCGATCAAGCACCGCGACCAGAACCGGGTGTTCGCGGGCGATCCGTGGGATGGTCGCAGCCTGGAATGGTCGGTATCGGCACCGCCGCCGGAATACAACTTTGCCGTAATCCCGGT
>JACMOV010000057.1 GCA_014377845.1 Herminiimonas sp. | reverse complement strand
CGGCGGAACCCTTCCTGCGGACGCGTGTGTGGGTTTCAACGGCACCTCGGTTACGACCAACATGGCGAGTCTTGCGTGTACGCCTGCAACAGGTGTTATTACCGCTACGGGCGATGCTACCAAAGCGAAAGGTGCAGTGCTCGTCTTTACGCCAACCGCAGTGGCGACCGGTGTAACATGGAAATGTACGACGACGACAGCAGTCAAGTACGTACCTGCGGAATGCCGTGGTTAATGATTTAACTCTTCAGACTACAAAGACACCCCTTTTTGGGGTGTTTTTGCATTAGCGTTCGACTATACGCGTCCATTCGGTCAACTGACTTCGCGTTATGATTGGCGTGTGAATTCGATTTTTACCCAACCGCCATATGTAAGGAGTGCCGAGCGCTTTCGCGCGTTCGCGCTCCATGCGACGATCGCCGCGCTGTCGATGGTCATACCGGCGCAGCGGGTTGTTGCCGAACCCAATCTTGAGACCTCGTTACCAGCCTCCCTGCCCACCCTAGGCGACACCGACCGCGAAGAACTCTCCCCCCTTGCCGAACGCAAGCTCGGTGAAAAGATCATGCAGGAAATCCGGCGCGATCCGGATTATCTCGACGATGCGCCGGTCCTCGAATACCTGAACGACTTCGGTGCCAAGCTGGTCGCAGCCCACCCGGACGCCCGGGGCGAGGCGGTGTTCGACTATTTTTTCTTCGCCGTGCGTGATCCGGTGCTCAATGCCTTTGCGCTGCCGGGCGGTTTCATCGCCGTGCATTCGGGGCTGGTGCTGGCGGCGCAGAGCGAGTCGGAACTGGCGTCGGTGGTGGCCCATGAAATCGGTCACGTCGCCCAGCGCCACATCGCCCGCATGCTGGGCAAGCAGCGCCAGGATGCGTTGCTGCCGCTGGCTGGCGTCTTGCTAGCCGTACTGGCGTCGAAGGCCGGACCGGACGGGCCGGCGGCGGTGTTGATGGGTACCGAAGGCCTGGCGATCCAGCGCCAGCTCAATTTCAGCCGCGATGCCGAGCGCGAGGCCGATCGGGTCGGGCTGCAGATCCTGCAGCAGACCAATTTCGATACCTCCGGCATGGTGGCGTTCTTCGGCCGCCTGCAGACCGCCAGCCGCACCTACAACGATCTCGCGCCATCGTTCCTGCGTTCCCATCCGCTGACAAGTGAACGCATCGCCGATATCCAGGGCCGCATCGCCAAGGCCCACTACAGGCAGCGCATCGACAGCCTCGACTTCCAGCTGGTGCGCGCGCGCCTGCGGGTGCTGCAGGATACGACCATGCAGGGCTTGCGCAATGCCGCCATCACCTTCGAGGACCAGACGCAGCTCGGCAACTCGCCGCTTGCGATTGCCGGCAAGTACGGCCTGGCGCTGGTGGCGCTGAAGCAGGGTGCGCCGGAGCGGGCGCACAAGCACCTGCAGGAAGCGCGTGCGCTGGCTCTGGCTTCATCCGGTCCGACCAAGGTCGCGGTCAACAATGCGATCTTCGAGAGCCTGGCAATCGATATCAAGATGGCCGGAAAGCAGCCGGACGAGGCGGTGCGCGAAGCCGATGCCGGGCGCAAGCAGTTTCCACTGTCGCGCGGCATCGCCCTGCAATACGCGGACGCGCTGATTGCGGCGCGCCGTATCGACGAGGCGACTGCCTATTTGCGCGACCAGACGCAGCTCTACCGGCAGGATGTGAAGTTGCAGGACCGGCTGGCCAAGACCTACGCCGCGCAGGGCAAGATGGCATTGCAGCACATGGCGCTGGCGGAATCCTACGCGCTCGGCGGCAATACGCAGCCCGCCCTGGACCAGTTGCAGATTGCGCGCCGCTCGACGGACGCGACCTATTACGATCAGTCGGTGATCGATGCGCGCGAGCGGACGCTGCAGGAATTGCGGCGCGAGGAAATCAAGGAAGAAAAGAAGTCGCGCTGAAGCCTCAGGCCTGATCCGGCTGCGGTATCCGCAAGAATCCAAACTGCGCCGGAACGTCCGCGGCGGCAATGCGTTGCACTTTCACGGTATGGCCACGATCGAGCAACGTCAGCCTGGCATGGCCGCCTGCCGTCACCCATTCGAGCAGTTGGGCATCATCGACCGGCGCGCCGTCCAGCCGAAACGCCGGCAGGACCTGCACCAGGTCGCGGTCGTCGACCAGCGCGATTTTTTCTGCGCTCTGCAGCAGCAACTGGCCTTCTTCGGTAAACCACGCCGCATCGACCGGGCCAAGCATGGCCCCCGTATGCAGTTGCAGGGCATGCGCGGCATCGGTGCGCACGATCCAGGGCGTGGCTTCGAGATTGACGTAGACCCGCTGCGGGCCGTTCTGAAAATACCAGCGGCCCTGATCGTCGCAGGTGTAGTTACGGTCGATGAAGGCCAGCAGCGCGACGTGCGCGATGCGGTCGCCGGCGCGGTGTTCGGCCTGCGCCTGCTCGTCGCGCATGCGCCAGGCGCCGCGGGCGTCGAGCATCAGCCAGCCATAGCAATGCGGCACGTTCGGCCACTTCGCCATCGCTTTCTTCACGATATCGTCCATCAACTCTCCTCGGATTCAGTGGCGCCGCACAGGAATTGCAGCATCCGTTGCGGCAGCCAGTCCAGACTGCCGGGAAACGACCCGGTCGCAAAGCCGACATGGCCGCCCTGGCGCGGATACTCGAGCCGTACTTGCGGCGACGCCGACGGCGGCAGGTGCCGCGCAGGCAGGAACGGATCATTCTGCGCATTCAGGATCAGCGTCGGCACCGTGATGTCGTCGAGCACGTGCTTGGCGCTGGCGCGGTCCCAGTAATCGTTGGTGTCGCGATAGCCATGCAGGGGCGCGGTCACGATGTTATCGAATTCATAGAGATCGCGTGCGCGCAGCATCCGCTCGCGATTGAACAGGCCCGGAAACTGGCTAAGCTTGTGCAGGCATTTTGGCTTCAGCGTCTGCAGGAAAATGCGCGTGTACAGCATGTTCGGCCCGCTCGACAGCGCCGCGCCGCCGCCGGCCAGGTCGAGCGGGGCGGAGATGGCGCAGGCGGCGTCGATGATCTCGGCCTGGTGCTGCGATTCGCCGAGCCAGCGCAGCAGCGCGTTGGCCCCCAGGGAGACGCCGGCGGCATAGAATCGTCCGGCCCCGCGTGCGCGCCGGTCGAGCTCGAGCCGGCGCACGATCCAGTCGATTTCCTGCGCATCCCCGGAATGATAGAAGCGCGGCGCCAGATTGGGTTCGCCCGAGCAGCCCCGGAAATGCACCACCACGCCGCTCCAGCCGCGGCGAGTAACCAGTGCCATCAGAACGCGTGCGTAATGGCTGTCCGAGGACCCTTCGAGTCCATGGAACAGCAGCATGAACGGCTGCCCTGGCGATCCATCGACAAAATCCAGGTCGACGAAATCGCCGTCCGGCGCCTGCCAGCGCTCGCGCCGGTAAGCGACGGCGGGCTTGGCCATGCAGGTCGCCGGATAGATCGTTTGCAGGTGTCCGCCGGGCAGCCAGAATGGCGCCGGATAGCGGGTTGCGGCCACAGGATCGGGGATGCGCAGTGGCGCCGTCATCCGCTCCAGACGGCCGCCGGAGAATCGGCCATGGCCTCTGGCGCATCGCGCATGCGGCGCTGCTCCTGAAGGCACAGACCGGCCAGTACGCATACCGTCAGGGCATAGAAGGCCGAGCCGACGTGATGGACGAACATCACCTGGGTCATGCCGAATGCAATGAACGCCAGCACCAGCATGATGCCCGCCAAGGCATGAGAACGCTGCGAACCCGCCTGACGCAGCTGCCGGCCGAAAAACACCAGCGGTGCAAAATACAGTGCGAGCAGGGCCAGCCCGCCCGGCAATCCCTCGGTCGCCAGCGCATTCAGCATTTCATTGTGCGCATGCCGAAAAATACCCATTGCGGGATCGATTGCACCACGTCCGATCAGCTGGTTCAGGCCGCGATTGAAATTCGCCCGGCCGACGCCACTGACCGGATGCTCGACAAACATGGTCCAGGCGCCCTTCCACATTTCGATGCGGGCGCCGACCGAGGTGTTGGAATTACCGCCCTCGTATTGCGCCATCTGCGTGGTGATCTCGTTCAGCCGCTCGCGCACACCGGTCTCGGGCAGTGCGGATACGCCACCGACGACGATCAGGCTGGCGGCGACGATGGCCAGCACACGCCGCCCGACGTAGTCGCGGCCGTAGACATACAAGGGAATGAACGAGAGCAGCAGCGCCAGCCACCCCCCGCGCGAGGCCGACAGGATCGATGCCACCACGCCGGCCAGAAATGCAAGGTACGGCAATGCTGCCCAACGCGTCTTTGCCACCTGCCGGATACCGGCCAGCGACATCAGGCCCATCGCCATGGCGAGGTCGCCGAAGGTGATCGGCATGCTGAATCCTTCGGCGCGCGGCAGCATCAGCCCGAAGCGCTGGTAGATGGCGAACAGCATGGCGCCGATCGCACCGACCCATAGACCAGGCCAGATCACCTGCCCGGATGGCCGCAACAGCAGCACCATGCCGGTCGCCAGCGTGGCGAGCAGCATCTTGCTCGGGTTTTCGAAATAGGGCGGATCGATGCCGGTGCTGACCAACGAAATCGCTGCGACGATGAGATTGAACAGGAACGCGAGCAGGATCGGCCGCGTCTGCGCCAGGAGCAGCGGTTCCTGCCGCCGCTGCCGCCAGAGCGCCGGTGCGTAGCCGATTGCCGCCAGCAGCAGCATCACCTCGATCAGGCCGACGCTGATGTTGGTCGTCAGGGCGATTGCCGGCAACAGGAAAATCGCTGCCGTGCAGACGCGCGCGGGCAGGGCAGAAGCCGGTGAACGATCGATCGTTATCTCCAGAAATAATCAGGTTGCCGGGCACACCGTGCGCGCTGCAGTCCGGCGCGGGACCGAATCCGCGCAGCACGGCCGATGCCTGAACAATGTACGCGGTATCGGAAATCAGGGACGCAATTCACCTCAACCCGCCGTACTGCAGGGCGATGCAACGTGATCCCGGCATGGAATCCCGTCGCTGCGAAGGGTCACAGCGGCAGCGGATCAATGTCCCTTGTGAACTGCGCCCGGCTTCAGGCCATAGACGGTGCCGCAGTAAGGACACTTGGCGCGCCCTTCGGCGTTCATGTCGAGGAACACCCGCGGATGGGAAGACCAGATCGGCATCGCGGGATTGGGGCAGTAGGCGGGCAGGTCCTTGCCGTCGAGGAGAACCGCTCCCGCATCGGTTTTTACATCGCTCATTGCTTGCTTTCGAATTAGATTAAACCAGTGTCAGCCAGTGCTGGTACTGCGGCGCGCGGCCATTGACGACATCGAAGAACATCGACTGGATCTTTTCCGTGACCGGGCCGCGCTTGCCGCTGCCGATGGTGCGGTTGTCGAGTTCGCGGATCGGCGTGACTTCGGCTGCCGTGCCGGTGAAGAAGGCTTCGTCGGCGCAATACATCTCGTCGCGCGTGATGCGTTTTTCGATGACGTCGATCCCCATGTCGCGCGCCATCGTCAGCGCGGCGTCGCGGGTGATGCCGTCCAGGCAGGAGGCCATGTCGGGTGTGTAGATCTTGCCGTTGCGCACGAGGAAAACATTTTCGCCGGCGCCTTCCGAGACATAGCCGTCGGTGTCGAGCAGTAACGCCTCGTCATAACCATCGGTCAGTGCTTCCTGATTGGCCAGGATCGAATTGATGTAGTAGCCGCTGGCCTTGGCCCGCACCATCGAGACGTTGACATGATGGCGGGTAAACGACGAGGTCTTGACCCGTATGCCGTTGGCCAGACCCTCTTCGCCAAGGTAGGCGCCCCATGGCCAGGCGGCGATGGCCACATGAATCGTATTGCCTTTTGGCGAAATCCCCATTTTTTCCGAGCCGATCCAGACCAGCGGACGCAGGTAGCAGGATTCGAGCTGGTTCTCGCGCACCACTTGGCGCTGCGCATCCATGATGGTCTGCATGTCGAACGGGATCGTCATCTGGAAGATCTTGGCGGAATTGAACAGCCGCTGCGTGTGTTCCTGCAACCGGAAAATCGCGGTGCCCTGCGGCGTCTTGTAGGCGCGCACGCCCTCGAATACGCCCATACCGTAGTGCAGCGTGTGGGTCAGGACATGCACCGTCGCGTCACGCCACTCGACCAGCGCGCCATCTTTCCAAATCTTTCCGTCACGATCCGACATCGACATCAGGCTTCTCCAATGGATGTTGCAAAGATGCGATTTTAACGCGTTCCGCATCTGGTACAAGGATTGCGCGGGGTACTTGGCTACAATACCCGGCTTTCACCGCAGCCAAAACCGCGCCCTCATGCCCGATTCCCTCCAGCTCGATCCCGCCGCCGCCCACGTCGAACGCCAGGCCTTCCGCGAAGGCGTGCGCCTGAGCGCCGGCACGCTGCCGGGTATCTTCGCCTGGGGCCTGGTCTCCGGCATGGCGATGGTCAAGGCGGGCCTGACGATCTGGCAGGCGCTCGGCATGACGCTCTTGGTATTTGCCGGCTCGGCGCAACTATCGGCCCTGCCGCTGATGGTGGCGCATGCGCCGGCGCTGGTCATTTTTGCGACGGCGCTGGTGGTGAATCTGCGTTTCGTGATCTTCTCGGCCGCCATCGCGCCGCACTTCACGCATCTGCGCTGGCCGCGCCGGATCTGGTACGGCTATTTTTGTTCCGACATGCTGATGGCTTTCTTCCCGCAGCGCTTTCCGCATGCGACGGTTGGCAATCCGGCCGGCAAGAGCGGATTTTTCTGGGGTGTCTCGAATCCGAACTGGATCGCCTGGCAGACCGGCGCCATCACCGGCATCCTGCTGGCCGGACAAATTCCCGAGAGCTGGCAGGTCGGTTTCGCCGGGACGCTGGCCCTGGTCGGCCTGATGGTGCCGCTGACGATCAACCTGGCAGCGCTGGCCGGCGTCCTGGTCTCGGCGACGGTGGCAGTGGTCGCGGCGGGACTGCCGTTCCGGCTCGGCCTGCTGCTGGCGGTCGTGTGCGGCATGGTGGCGGCGATGCTGGCCGACCGCTTCTACGGCGACGACGGGGGCGGCAATGCCGACAATGCCGACCCCACCGATCACACCGATCACACCGATGACATCGACCAACCTGGCCGCATCGACAGCGCCATCGCAGGAGCCGCCGCATGAATCCGACCGATATCTGGATCGTCACCGGCCTGCTGACGCTGGCCACGGTCATTGCCCGCAGCTCGCTGTTCCTGCTTGGTCACGCGGTCAAGCTGCCGCCGAAGGTGCTGCACGCCTTGCGTTATGCCCCGGCCGCGGCGCTGGCAGCGATCATTGCGCCGGACCTGCTGTTGCAGGGCGGCGCGCTCAACCTCTCCTTTGCCAATCCGAAGCTCCTCGCGGCGATCGCGGCGATCGGGTTTTATCTCTGGAGCCGGCATCTGCTGGGAACGATCGTGGTCGGCATGCTGGCTTTTTCGTTGTTTCGCATCACGCTTTGACTGCGCGTCGATCTTGCCGTTATCCGCTTTTACCCTGATTTTCGCTGCGAAAGGGCATGGCGCAATCGTGGTCCGCGCGATTTCGAGTGGAGTAAAATAGCGCTTTTTTCAATCACACCCACCACAAAGCGACCATGCAATTCAAACGATTGAGTGACCTGATCGCGCAGGACGCGCTCAGGGGCAAGCGGGTATTCATCCGCGCTGACCTGAACGTGCCGCAGGACGATGCCGGCAATATCACCGAAGACACCCGCATCCGCGCCTCGATGCCCGCGATCCGCCAGGCACTGCAGGCCGGTGCGGCGGTGATGGTTACCTCGCACCTGGGACGGCCGACCGAGGGCGAATTCAAGGCCGCCGACTCGCTCGCGCCGATCGCGGTGCGCATGTCGGAGCTGCTGGGCCAGACCGTGCACCTGAAGCAGGATTGGGTCGACGGCGTCGACGTGATGCCGGGCCAGGTCGTGTTGCTTGAAAACTGCCGCGTCAATGTCGGCGAAAAGAAAAACAGCGACACCCTGGCGCAAAAAATGGCCGCCCTCTGCGACGTGTACGTCAACGATGCGTTCGGCACCGCCCACCGGGCCGAGGCCACGACCCACGGCATCGCGAAATTTGCGCCGATCGCCTGCGCCGGTCCGCTGCTGGCCGCCGAGCTGGATGCACTCGGCAAGGCCGTGCTGGAACCGGCACGCCCGCTGGTGGCCATCGTCGCCGGCTCCAAGGTATCGACCAAGCTCACCATCCTCAAGACCCTGGCCGACAAGGTGGATAATCTGATCGTCGGCGGCGGCATCGCCAACACCTTCATGCTGGCCGCCGGCCTGAAGATCGGCAAGTCGCTGGCCGAAGCCGATCTCGTCGAAGATGCGCGCGCGATCATCGACATGATGGCCAAGCGCGGCGCTTCGGTGCCGATCCCGACCGACGTCGTGTGCGCCAAGGCGTTTTCGCCGACTGCCGAGGCGACCGTCAAGCAGGTTGCCGACGTTACCGACGACGACATGATCCTCGATATCGGTCCGGTCACCGCAGCGCTGCTGGCAAAGCAGATCGCCGCTGCCGGCACCGTGGTCTGGAACGGACCGGTCGGCGTGTTCGAGTTCGATCAGTTCGCCGAAGGCACGAAAACCCTGGCCCACGCGATTGCAACATCGAACGCGTTTTCGATTGCCGGCGGCGGCGATACGCTGGCAGCGATTGCAAAATACGAGATCGCTGACCGCATCGGGTATATCTCGACGGGCGGCGGGGCGTTCCTTGAATTTTTGGAAGGCAAGACGCTGCCGGCGGTCGCCATACTGGAAGAACGCGCAAACGGATGACACCCGGCCGGATACGCCGACCCGCGTATCCGGCTTTTGCAGCAGCCTTGGTTCATCCCACTGAAAGTCATCATGCATCGTGCTACGAAGATTGTTGCAACCATCGGACCGGCCTCGAGCGATCTCGACACGCTGACGCGCATGATCCTGGCCGGCGTGGATGTGGTGCGGCTCAATTTCTCGCATGGCAGTGCGCAGGATCACATCGACCGCGCCACGTTGATCCGTGAAGCGGCCAGCAAGTGCGGCCGCGAAGTCGCGATCATGGCCGACCTGCAGGGCCCGAAGATCCGGGTCGGCAAATTCGAGAACGGCAAGGTGCAGCTGGTCAAGGGCGCACCCTTCATCCTCGATTCCGACTGCCCGCTGGGCAACGATGAACGGGTCGGGCTCGATTACAAGCAGCTGCCGCGCGACCTGAAACCGGCCGACGTGCTGCTGCTCAACGACGGCCTGATCGTACTGACGGTCGACCGCGTGATCGGCAACGCAATTCACACCACCGTCAAGATCGGCGGCGAACTGTCCAACAACAAGGGTATCAATCGCCAGGGCGGCGGCCTGACCGCGCCGGCGCTGTCGGCCAAGGACATGGACGACATCAAGACCGCGATGGCGTTCCAGGCCGACTACCTCGCCGTGTCGTTTCCGAAATGCGCGACCGACATGGTAATGGCGCGCCAGCTTGCCAACATCGCCGGCGAGGCGTTCCACCACAAGCCGCTCTTGATCGCCAAGATCGAACGGGCCGAGGCGATTCCGGCGCTGCAGGAAATCCTCGACGCCTCCGACGGCATCATGGTGGCACGCGGCGACCTGGCGGTCGAAGTCGGCAATGCCGCCGTGCCGGCCCTGCAGAAGCGCATGATCAAGATGGCGCGGGCATCGAACAAGCTTGCCATTACCGCCACCCAGATGATGGAGTCGATGATCTTCAATGCGGTGCCGACCCGCGCCGAAGTCTCGGATGTGGCCAACGCCGTGCTCGATGGTACGGACGCCGTGATGACCTCGGCTGAAACGGCGACCGGCAAGTATCCCGTCGAAACCGTCGAGACCATGGCCTCGGTCTGCCTCGAAGCCGAAAAGTACGAGAGCTACAAGCTGGATGCGGATTTTCTGAATGTCACGTTCAACCGCATCGACGAATCGATTGCGTACGGCGCGCTGTTCACCGCTTACCACCTGCGCGTCAAGGCAATCGCCGCACTGACGGAATCCGGCTCGACGGCACTATGGATGAGCCGTCACAACATCGACATTCCGATCTATGCGCTGACGCCGAGCAAGGCGACCGAGCGCAAGGCCGCGCTGTACCGCAATGTCGACACCTTCGGTCTGGCGCAGACCAACGACCGCGAAGAAGTGCTGAAGGCGGCGCAGGACCTGCTGCTGGCAAAAGGCGTCGTGCAGAAGGGCGACCGCATCGTCGTCACCTGGGGCGAGCCAATGGGCCAGACCGGTGGCACCAATGCACTGAAGATCATGACCATCGGCGAGTATTGAGCGCGCCGACCCAAACCAACACTGAACAAAACTAGGAGTCATCATGCCACTCGTATCCCTGCGTCAATTACTCGACCATGCCGCTGAAAACAGCTATGGCTTGCCTGCCTTTAACGTCAACAATCTGGAGCAGGTCCAGGCGATCATGGAAGCGGCGAATGAAACCAATTCGCCCGTCATCATGCAGGCCTCGGCCGGCGCGCGCAAATATGCGGGCGAGCCGTTCCTGCGGCACCTGATTTCCGCTGCAGTCGAGGCGTATCCGCACATTCCTGTCGTGATGCATCAGGACCATGGCCAGTCGCCGGCGGTCTGCATGACGGCGATCCGTTCCGGTTTCAGCTCGGTGATGATGGACGGCTCGCTGATGGAAGACGGCAAGTCGGTTGCCAGCTATGAATACAACGTCGAGGTATCGCGCCGCGTAGTGGAGTTCTCGCACGCGATCGGTGTCACGGTCGAGGCCGAACTGGGCGTGCTCGGCTCGCTCGAGACCATGATGGGCGATAAGGAAGACGGTCACGGCGCGGATGGCAAGATGACGCGCGAGCAATTGCTCACCGACGTGGCGCAGGCCGCCGACTTCGTCAAGCAGACCCAGTGCGATGCGCTGGCGATTGCGATCGGCACCTCGCACGGCGCGTACAAGTTTTCGCGCAAGCCGACCGGCGATATCCTCGCCATCGAGCGCATCAAGGAAATCCATGCGCGCATTCCGAATACCCACCTGGTGATGCACGGTTCGTCGTCGGTGCCGCAGGAATTGCTGGCCGAGATCCGCGAATTCGGCGGCGACATGAAGGAAACCTACGGCGTCCCGGTCGAGGAAATCCAGGAAGGCATCAAGCACGGCGTCCGCAAGATCAACATCGACACCGACATCCGCTTGGCGATGACCGGCGCGATCCGCCGTTACCTGGCCGAGAATCCGGGCAAGTTCGATCCGCGCGACTACCTGAAGCCGGCGCGCGACGCTGCAAAAGCCGTCTGCAAGGCGCGTTTCGTGTCTTTCGGCTGTGAAGGCCAGGCCGGCAAGATCAAGCCGCTGACACTGGACAGGATCGCCGAGATGTACAAGTCGGGCAAGCTGTCGCAGATCGTCCAGTAAGCAACGGCGACCCAACTGCAACCCAACTGCAACCCAACTGCAACCCCATCATCATCGCAACCCCGGTAATCGAATCGACGGAATCAGAAGAATGAAGAGTCTCTACCAGTCCACCATCGCCTCCCTGCCGCTGCTTGGCCGCGGCAAGGTGCGCGACAACTACGCCGTCGGCGACGACAAGATCCTGATCGTCACCTCGGATCGCCTTTCTGCGTTCGACGTCGTGATGAACGAAGCGATCCCCGGCAAGGGACGGGTGCTCAATCAGATGTCGGATTTCTGGTTCGAGAAGCTGGCCGGCATCGTGCCGAATCACCTGACCGGCATCGCGCCATCGTCGGTGGTTGCGGCAGCGGAGGCCGATCAGGTCGATGGCCGGGCCGTGGTGGCCAAGCGGCTGCAGCCGATCATGGTCGAGGCGGTGGTGCGCGGTTACCTGATCGGCTCCGGCTGGAAGGATTACCAGGCCACCGGCGCCGTCTGCGGCATCGCGCTGCCTGCTGGGCTGCGGCAGGCAGACAAGCTGGCCGCACCGATTTTCACGCCGGCCGCCAAGGCCGACCTCGGCGAGCATGACGAGAACATTTCATTCGCCGACATGGAGCAGCGCATCGGCGCCGACCTGGCAGCGCGGATGCGCGACATCAGCATCCGCCTGTACCAGACTGCCGCAGATTACGCAGCGACCCGCGGCATCATCATCGCCGACACCAAGTTCGAATTTGGACTCGACGCGCAGGGCACGCTGCACCTGATGGATGAAGTGCTGACTGCCGATTCCTCGCGTTTCTGGCCGGCCGATTCCTATGCGCCGGGCAGTTCGCCACCCTCGTTCGACAAGCAGTTCGTGCGCGATTACCTGGAAACGCTGAGCGACTGGGACAAGACCGCGCCCGCGCCGTCCTTGCCGGCCGACGTGATCGAAAAGACCGGCGCGAAGTACCGCGAAGCCCTGACGCGCCTGACCGGCGCCACGCTGGAGTCCTGAGATGAGCGCTGACAAGCCAGGCGCACCGCAATCGGCACCGCAATCGGCACCGCAATCGGCACCGCAAGCGACGCCGCAAGCCACGCCGCAGGTCGGCGTCGTCATGGGCTCGGCCTCGGACTGGGACGTGATGCAACATGCCGTCGCCATTCTCAAGGAATTCGGGATCGCGCATGAAGCGCAAGTCGTGTCCGCGCACCGGATGCCGGATGCGATGTTCGCCTACGCCGAGACTGCGCGGGCACGTGGCCTGCGCGCCATCATCGCTGGCGCCGGCGGCGCGGCTCATCTGCCGGGCATGATCGCGGCCAAGACCATCGTGCCGGTGCTGGGCGTGCCGGTACCGTCGAAGTACCTGCGCGGCGAAGATTCGCTGCTGTCGATCCTGCAGATGCCGAAAGGGATTCCGGTAGCGACATTCGCCATCGGCGAGGCCGGCGCCGCCAATGCCGCACTGGCCGCAATTGCGATGCTGGCGACGACCGATGCCGCGCTGGCGCAGAAACTCGAACGGTTCCGCGCTGCCCAGACCGAGGCGGCGACGGCGATGGTGCTGCCGCGCTGAGCAAAAGGGCGGCACCGCGTTCCGGCGAATCGGAACACAAGCGTCACATCACAAGAATTGCGATTTTCGTGCTGATGTCATGCAGCACACACCGATCAGCAATCGCAACAGGCAAGGAAATCTCTTCATGATCAAGAACGGCCCCTTCATCCCCGGCGCATCGCCGGCCACCTGGCTCGGCGTGATGGGCGGCGGCCAACTCGGGCGCATGTTTGCGCATGCGGCCCAAGCCATGGGATTCAAGGTCGCGGTGCTGGAGCCGGCAGCCGACTGCCCGGCCAGCCACGCGGCAGACCATTTCCTGTGCGCCGATTATGTGGATGCCGCAGCCTTGGCCGACATGGGCCAGCAGTGCGTGGCCGTCACCACCGAATTCGAGAACGTTCCCGCCGACAGCATGACCCGATTGGCGCAGGACGCCTTCGTCGCGCCATCGGCCGCCTGCGTGGCAATTGCGCAGGACCGCATGGCGGAGAAGCGGTTTTTTACCGGCTGCGCCGACGCCTCGGGCGTGCTGCCCGCGCCGCATCACCTGATCCGCAGCAGCGCCGATATCGAGACCGTACCGGATCATCTGCTGCCGGGTTTGCTCAAGACCGTGCGGCTGGGCTACGACGGCAAGGGACAAGCGCGGGTCGCCTCGCATGCCGACCTGCAGGCGGCGTTCGACAGCATGCAGGGCGCCGAATGCGTACTCGAAAAGATGCTGCCGCTGGCCTGCGAAGTCTCGGTCCTGGTCGCGCGTGGCGCCGACGGCAACGCATCGGTCTATCCGATCGCGGAAAACATCCATCGCAACGGCATCCTGCACACCACCACCGTACCGGCGCTGCATGCTTCGGCCGATGCGGCTGCGCGGGCACAGGCGGCGGCGCTGGTATTCGTCGACCGGCTCGATTACGTCGGCGTGCTGTGCATCGAGTTCTTCATCCTCGCCGACGGTAGCCTGGTGGTCAATGAAATGGCGCCGCGCCCGCACAACAGCGGCCATTACACGATCGACGCCTGCGTCACCAGTCAATTTGCGCAGCAAGTGCGGGCGATGGCGCGGCTGCCGCTGGGCGACGTGCGCCAGCATTCACCGGCGGTGATGCTGAACCTGCTGGGCGACCTCTGGTTCGCTGGCGACGGTGCCGACGCGGCGCCGGCCGAGCCAGCATGGGAAAAGATCCTGGCCTTGCCGGGCGCATGCCTGCACCTGTACGGCAAGGAACAGGCGCGGCGCGGCCGCAAGATGGGGCATGTCACCTTCGTCGCGCCGACCTTGGACGCTGCCCGCGCCAGCCTGATCGCCGCCTGCGCGGTGCTTGGCCTCGCGCCGTGAGCATCGAGCAGCCGTCCGGCGCGGTTGCAATCGCGGCCGCAGTCCGGTTGCTGGAGCAGGGTGGCCTCGTCGCGTTTCCGACCGAGACCGTCTACGGACTCGGCGCGGATGCCGAGAATCCCGCTGCCGTGGGGCAGATCTACCTGGTCAAGGGCCGCCCCGCGAATCATCCGCTGATCGTGCACCTGGCGCCGGAGGCTGATATCGATTACTGGAGCGATGCAGTCGATGAATCGGCGCGCAGGCTGATGGCGGCATTCTGGCCTGGGCCGCTGACCCTGATCCTGTCGCGTGCAAGCCATATCCCCGATACGGTCGCCGGTGGCCAGCAATCGATCGGATTGCGTTGTCCTTCGCATCCGGTGGCGCAGGCGCTGCTGCGTGATTTCAAGGCAGGACGGGGCGGCATCGCCGCACCGTCGGCCAACCGCTTCGGCCATGTCAGTCCGACGCTTGCCCAACACGTGCGCGATGAATTCCGCGATTCGCCGTTGCTGTCCTGCGTGCTCGAAGGCGGACAGAGCGCGGTCGGCATCGAATCGACGATCCTCGACCTGTCGCGCGGCACCCCGGTGCTGCTGCGCCCGGGTCATGTCGACAGCCTGCAGATCGCGGAAGTACTGGGCGTGATGCCGGCGCTGCCGGATGCCGCAGCGCCGCGCGCCTCCGGCACGCTGGCGTCGCACTACGCACCGCGTACGCCGCTGGTCATGGTGGCGACCGATGAGCTTGCGGCGATCCTGACGAACGTGCAAAAAGCCGGCCGCCGGGTCGCGCTCATGCATCACTCGGGAATCGAGAATATCGGCGCCGGCAGCGATGCTGTGGCAGGCATTGCCCGCGCCGTAATGCCAGGCGAGCCGGTCGGCTATGCGCATGACCTGTACGCCGCGCTACGTCGTCTCGACCAGTGCGGCGCGGATCTGATCCTGGTCGAAACCCCGCCCGACTCTGCGCCCTGGCAGGCGGTCGGTGACCGGCTCAAGCGCGCAGCGCATGGATCGGCGGATGTGCTGGCGCGGATGCTGCTCTAGCCGAAGCGCAGCTTCATCGCCAGGATGAACACGGCAAGCAGCAACGTCACGAAGTTGGCGACGATGACCGGCCACGCGCCCAACAGCAGCCCGTAGACGAACCACAGCGCGACCCCGACGGTGAAGATGCCGTACATGCCGAGCGAGACGCCGTCGGCCCGGCGCGACTTCCAGGTCAGCCAGGCTTGCGGGATGAAGGCGAGGGTGGTGAGGATGGCGGCGAGCGTGCCGACGACGGTTTCGAGGCCGGTAAGAAACGGGAGGATCATGAACGTGCGCGGGGAGTGGGACCAAGCGCCATGCTGACAGCAATCGCCGCCAGCATGGTTGCGATGCAGAAGATTATTGAAAGGCCTGGATGCCAGTCTGTGCACGGCCCAGGATCAGGGCGTGGATATCGTGCGTGCCTTCGTAGGTATTGACCACTTCCAGGTTGACCATATGGCGGATCACGCCGAACTCGTCGGAGATACCATTCCCGCCCAGCATGTCGCGGGCAACGCGGGCGATGTCGAGCGACTTGCCGCAGGAATTGCGCTTCATCATCGACGTGATTTCCACCGCTGCCGTGCCTTCGTCCTTCATGCGGCCCAGCCGCAGGCAGCCTTGCAGGCCCATCGTGATCTCGGTCTGCATGTCGGCCAGTTTTTTCTGGATCAGCTGGTTGGCGGCGAGCGGCCGGCCGAACTGCTGCCGGTCCAGCACGTACTGGCGCGCGATATGCCAGCAGGATTCCGCTGCGCCGAGCGCGCCCCAGGCGATGCCGTACCGGGCAGAATTCAGGCAGGTGAACGGACCCTTCAGGCCGCGCACCTCGGGAAAGGCGTTTTCTTCCGGGCAGAACACGTTGTCCATCACGATTTCACCGGTGATCGAGGCGCGCAGGCCGAATTTGCCATGGATTGCCGGCGCGGTCAGGCCGGCCATGCCTTTTTCGAGGATGAAGCCGCGGATCGCCCCTTCGTCATCCTTGGCCCAGACCACGAAGACATCGGCGATCGGTGAATTCGAAATCCACATCTTGCTGCCGCTGACGGCATAGCCGCCCGGGACTTTCTTGGCGCGGGTGATCATCGAGCTCGGGTCGGAGCCGTGGTTCGGCTCGGTCAGGCCGAAGCAGCCGATCCATTCGCCGGTAGCCAGTTTCGGCAGGAATTTCTGGCGCTGTTCCTCGGTGCCAAATTCATGGATCGGTACCATCACCAGCGAGGACTGCACGCTCATCATCGAGCGATAGCCGGAATCGACGCGTTCGACTTCCCGTGCGATCAGGCCGTAGGAGACATAATTGAGGCCGGGACCGCCGTACTGTTCGGGAATGGTCGGCCCGAGCAGGCCGAGATCGCCCATCTCGCGGAAGATCGACGGATCGGTCTTCTCGTGGCGGAACGCTTCCAGCACGCGCGGCTGCAGCTTGTCCTGGCAGTAGGCTGCGGCGGCGTCGCGGACCATGCGCTCTTCGTCGGTGAGTTGCTGGTCCAGCAGCAGCGGGTCGTCCCAGTGGAATTGGGCCTTGAGTTTTCTAGCGGTCTCCGGAGCGTTCATGGTCTGTCCTTTTAAGGTGTTCTGTATTATATACATGCAGCAACTTCGGTTTTGCAGACACGTGGTGCCGGGCAAGAACAGGCTGCGTGGTGGTAACGCTTGCCATTATGCCGAAATTTCTCCTGGTCCGAGGGAATGCGACGGACTTGCTCAACGCTCCATTTTAATCCCCTTGATGTCAATTTCCTGATTCGAGATCGATACAGATGACGCCTTTCGATGTTTTACGACAGCAGGTGCAGGACCGCCCGGATGCAATCGCCGTCTCCACGCCTTACCGTGCGGCGTCCTACCGCAAGATGTGGTCGCGGATCGAGCGCTCGACTGCCCGCCTGCAGGGTGAGTGGGGCGTGCTGCCCGGCGACACGATCGCCTATCTTGGCTGCGGTCACCTCGATGCCCTGGTAATGTATTTTGCAGCGGCGCGTTGCGGTGCGCGGCTGCTGCCACTGGAGCATCCTGCGCTGCAGGCGAATGCGGCGGCGCTGGTGGCGGCCAATGGCGTGACGCTGGTCCTGCACGACGATGCATGGCCGGTGTCGGCGGATGCATTCCCCGTGCCCTGCAAGCCGTTGTCGACCCTGATCGCCACGGTATGCCGGTATCGCGAATCGGTGCAGGAAGACAGTGCTGCCGTCAGTCTTCTGGAGTTCACCGAGGACGCCGCCGCAGGTCGCGCCGATGCCTCTGGAGCGCTGCGCCCGCGCAGTTTCGATGCGCTCGCTGCCACCGCGATGACCTGTCCGGCCGGGCGGCAACAACTGAGCGGCGCGCTGTTCGATGCGGGGGTTTTCGCGCCGGTGGCGTTGGCTACGATGCTGGCCGGCGAGACCTTGACTTTCGGCGATGCCGTGCTGTGAGCCGTCGGCCAGGTCGCAATCCCGCCTACGAGCAGATCTGCGGGGGCACGACCGGCCATCCGGTCAGCCGTACATGTACCGCCGCGACCAGGGATGTCCAGCCGCGTTGCTGCCGGCACGCACGCACAGGATCTGGTGCAGGGCGATCCAGTCCTGCTCGAACGCGTAGGCGCAGCCGGCCAGATACAGGCGCCAGATGCGGAACCGCTTCTCATCGACCAGCAGGCGGATGCAATCGGACCGCGCATCGAAATTCTCCGACCAGATCGCGCAGGTGCGCGCATAGTGCCGGCGCAGGTTTTCCACATCGACGGCTTCCAGGCCGGCTTCCTGCATCGCCAGCAGCACCGTGCCCGCATGCGCCAACTCGCCATGGGGGAAGACGTAACGCTCGATGAACTCGCCCGCGCCATAGGCTGCGTTGGCAGCCTTTACATTGGTGGTGGTGATGCCATGATTCATCGCCACGCCGTCCTCGGCCAGCAGCGCGCGGATTTTGCCGAAATAGAGCGGCAGGTTTTTCAGACCCACATGTTCGAACATGCCGACGCTGGTGATGCGGTCGAAGCGACCGTCGAGGTCACGATAATCCTGCCTGCGGATTTCCACCAGCTGCTGCAGTCCGGCCTTTTGTACCCGCTGGCACGCCAGTGCATACTGCTGTTCCGAGAGCGTCACGCCGATGCAATGCACGCCGTAACGCTGCGCCGCCCGGATCACCAACGCGCCCCAGCCACAGCCGATGTCGAGCAGCCTGTGCCCCTGTTGAAGACGCAGCTTCGCCAGGATGTGATCGATCTTCTCGATCTGTGCGGTCGCCAGGTCTTCGTCGCCGTTCTCGAAGTACGCGCAGGAATACACCATCTGCGGGTCGAGCCACTGCGCATAGAAGTCATTGGAGACATCGTAGTGATACCGGATCGCGTCCGCATCGATCTTGCGGGTGTGCTCCCGATCGCCGCTCGCGCCAGCCTGGACGAGTCGTTGTAACGCAGCACGGGCCGACTGCCGCGCGCTGCCCGGTTGCTTCGTCATTGTCGAGGCCAGCATGCCGCCGACGCGGATGATCTGGTCGACCTTGCCCTCGATGTCGATCTTGCCTTCCACATAGGCGCGACCGAGATTGAGCAATGAGGGCCGCAACAGGTAGGCCAGCGAGGAGGCTTGCGGAATGCGCACGGTGACCTGCGGAAAAGGCGTGCCGAAGTCGAAGCGGCGGCCGTTCCAGAGCTGCACCCGCAGGGGCAGGACGGCGCGGTTGCGGATGCCGTCGACCCAGTCCTCCAGTTTCTTTTCCCAGAACACGCATTCTCCTTGTGCAGGTAAAAAGCCGCATGCCGGGCCGATCCCGGAAGACAATCAACCGTTCGCAAACTTAAGGCTGCAGTCGCTGTCGATGCCAGCGCCCGTCCGGCTGCAGGCTGTACGCGATGCGGTCATGCAGCCGCGAGCGGCGGCCCTGCCAGAACTCGATGTAATCGGGCACGAGCCGGTAACCGCCCCAGTGCGGCGGTCGTTCCGGCTGGCTGCCGCAAGTGGTTTCGGTAATGCGGAACCGTTCTTCCAACGCATCCCGGTCGGCGATTGGCTCGCTCTGCGCCGAGGCAATCGCGCCGTAGCGGCTGGCCAGCGGCCGGCTCTGGAAGTAGGTATCGCTGTCTTCTGCGGCCACCCGTTCGACCTGGCCCTCGATACGCACTTGGCGCTCCAGTTCGACCCAGTGAAACAGCAGTGCGGCGCTCGGATTGCACTCCAGGGCCTCGCCCTTGCGGCTGCTGTAATTGGTGTACCAGGTGAAGCCGCGCTGATCGAAATCCTTGATCAGCACGATGCGCGACGAGGGCCGGCTGTCGGCCCCGACCGTGGCCAAGCTCATCGCATTCGGCTCCGGTACCTGCGCCATGATCGCCTCATCGAACCACTTCGCAAACTGGGCAACCGGATCGGCCAGCACATCGGCTTCCGACAGGCTGGCCTGACTGTAATCCTTGCGGATGCTGCCAATGGTCACCTCAGACCTCCCGCGAGGTAGCTGGCAGCGATGCCGATTCGATCGGCACGCCGCGCCGCACGCGCATCGCGTTACCGAGCAGGTGCATCCGGGCGGGATCGAGCAGGCGTTTTGCCATCGTTGCGATATGCGTCTCTTCCGTATCCATGTGCGTCGCGTACAAAAGCGAAAAATGCTTTACCTCAGACAGGTCGAGCGCCGCTGAAATTCCATCCGCTACCTGCTGCAATTGTCGCAGCAGGCCGGCCCAGGTCCGCGCCATTTCGCGATGCTCGTCCAGCAGCGCCGGTACCATCAGTTTGAGCAACGCGGCATCCGCGTCGCGCGCGCTGGCCTGCAGCAGCGGAATCAGGTCTTCCTCTTCATCCGCGTGATGCAGCGGCGCCGCCTGTTCAAAATACCGCACGATCGCTGCCGCGCTTTGTTGCGCCTCAAGATTGGCACCATGCTGCGCGAGATACGCCGGCAGGTTTTCCAGCGCCAGCAGCTCCTTGCGTATCCGGTCGTGGCAGTGCTTGAGTGCGGCGATCGGTTGAGAAAAGTCCGGGCCGCCGGGTTTGTTCGGTTGGTTCAATTGGGTACCTCGATTGGGTGGGT
>JACMOV010000056.1 GCA_014377845.1 Herminiimonas sp. | reverse complement strand
GTCGCACCCCGGGCGCGGGCGCCGGCCAAGGCATCCTGCAGCTGGACTGCGTCCGGCGTGGTGTAGCCGGTGACGTCGAAGCCGCTGCTCTCGCCATGCTCGACCAGGCCGACGCCGAAGGTGCCGATCACCACCGATGGCGGAGCCTTGCGCGACAGCGCCGCAGCCAGCCACTGCGTGCAGCTGGTCTTGCCGTTGGTGCCAGTGACGGCGACCGAGAACATGGCGTCGCCAGGCGCGCCGTAATGCGCACTGGCCAGCAGGCCGGCGTGGGGCTGAAGACGGGTAAACGCCAGGTGCGGCACGGGCCAGCGCGCATCCCAGCTGAAATCGGCATCGTCGAACACCACGGCGGCGGCGCCGCGCTCGATGGCGTCGTCGATGAAATGGCGGCCATCCAGCACGATGCCTGGCGCCGGCGCGTAGGCGAAGAACACGTCGCCTGCACCGACCCGGCGCGAATCCGAAATCAGCCGGGCGCCGGGCGCGGTCGCCCTCAGCCACGCGCCGGCGGACGCGATCGCTGGCGTCATGGCGGCGGCGGTCAGCGGCAGGTTCACGTCAGGGCCTTCACATCGCATCCTGTTCGGCTTCGGTGGGAATGATGATGTTGGTGATGCTCGAGTCCGGCGGTACGTTCATCGAGCGCAGCGCATTGGCGGTCACCGCCGAAAAGACCGGGCCGGCGATGTCGCCGCCGAAGTGGCCGCCGGCGGTCGGCTCGTCGAGCATGACGGCGACGATGATGCGCGGGTTCGACGCCGGTGCGAAACCGACGAACGAGGCCACGTATTTGTTGACGTATTTGCCGCCCATGACCTTGTAGGCGGTGCCGGTCTTGCCGCCGACGCGGTAGCCGGGTACCTGCGCTTTCGGCGCGGTGCCTTCCGGACTGACCACGGTTTCGAGCATCGCCCGCATTTCAGTCGCGGTCTGGGTGCTGATGACGCGCTGACCCTTCGGCGGCTCGGCCACCTTCAGGAACGACAGCGGGATCAGGTCGCCGTCGCGCGCAAAGATCGTGTAGGCATGCGCCAGCTGGATCAGCGAGACCGAAATGCCGTGGCCGTAGCTCATCGTGGCCTGCTCGATCGGCCGCCAGGATTTGTAGGGCCGCACGCGGCCGGCGACCGCGCCCGGAAAACCGAACTTCGGCTGCTGGCCGAAACCGACCGTGGTGAACATGTCCCACATTTCCTCGGCCGGCATCTGCAGCGCGATCTTGGCGGTGCCGATGTTGGACGATTTCTGGATGATCTGCGACACCGTCAGCGGGCCGTGGGCATGCGAGTCGCCGATGGTGGCGGTGCCGATGGTCATCTTGCCGGGCGAGGTCTGGAAGACGGTGCTTGGGGTGACGCGCTTGGTGTCGAGCGCCAGCGCGATGGTGAAAGGCTTCAGTGTCGAGCCCGGCTCGAAGGTATCGGTCATCACCCGGTTGCGCAACTGGGCGCCGGTCAGGATCTGCCGGTTGTTCGGATTGTAGGTCGGCAGGTTCGCCAGCGCCAGCACCTCGCCGGTTTTCACATCGACCACCACGATGCCGCCAGCCTTGGCCTTGGAGCTTTCGACCGCCGCTTTCAACTGCGAGAACGCGATGTACTGGATCTTGCTGTCGATCGACAGCGTCAGGTCGGCGCCGTCGTGCGGTTCGCGCACGGCGCCGATGTCCTCGACGATACGGCCGAGGCGGTCCTTGATCACGCGCCGGCTGCCGGTCACGCCGGCCAGCTTCTTCTGCGAGGACAGCTCCATGCCGTCCTGCCCGGCATCCTCGACATTGGTGAAGCCGACCACATGCGCCATGGCTTCCGATTCGGGATAAAAGCGCTTGTATTCCTTGCGGGTCTCGATGCCGGCGATGCCGAGGGCGACGATCTTGTCGGCCACCGGCTGCTCGACCTGGCGCTTCAGATAGACGAAGTTGCGGTCGGAATCGAGCTTCTTGCGCAGCTCTTTTTCTGGCATCTCGAGCAGCTTCGCCAGGCTGGCAATCTTGTCGTTCGGCGCGGCCAGCACGTCGTCCGGAATCGCCCAGATCGCCTTGACCGGTACCGACGAGGCCAGCACTTCGCCGTTGCGGTCGGTGATCTTGCCGCGCGTGGCAGGCAGCTCCAGCGTGCGGGCGTAACGGGATTCGCCCTGCTTCTGCAGGAAGGCGGTGGAAATCCCCTGTAGCCAGACGGCGCGTCCGGCCAGTGCGGCAAAAGCGGCAAACAGCAAAAACAGCACCAGCCGGCTGCGCCATACCGGCAGCTTCACGGCCAGCATCGGGCTGGTGGAAAACGGCGTGCCGCGACTGGCAGCGGTGCGCCCGGTCCGGTTTGCGCCGCTGCTGCGGCCGTTCTGCGCGTTACGGCTCATTTGGTCTCCGCCGGGATGGTCGCAGGGATGGCCACCGGAGCACCGGCGAGCAGGTATTGGGTGCGGGCCGGTGTGACCGGCATCATGTTGAGATCCTTGCGGGCGCCGGCCTCGATGCGGGCATGCTTGCCCAGCGTCGACTGGTCGAGCTGCAGTTGCGCCCATTCGATATCGAGCTGGCGCGCCGCCGCCTGCGCGCGCTCGAGTTCGATGAACAGGCTGCGCGCGTGATACTGCGCATTGACCAGCGATAGCGCACACAGCACGAGCACGGTGGTGACGACGAAGTTGAGCCGGCCGTTCATGCGCGACCCTTGCGGCTCACGCGCACCGCTGGGGGCGCGGGTACGGATGCCGCCCCGCCGTGCAACCGTTGCGCCACCCGCATCACGGCGGACCGGGCGCGCGGGTTTTCGGCGACTTCGGCTGCCGACGGCTTGATGCGGGCAATCAGCTTCAGCTCCGGCTGCGGCAGGTCGGCGGCGCGGATCGGCAGCCGGCGGTCCGGTTGCGGCAGGGTCGCCTTCGATGCCATGAACTGCTTGACGATCCGGTCTTCCAGCGAATGGAAGCTGATCACCACCATGCGCGCATCGGGCGCCAGGTGGCGATAGACGGCATCGAGGCCTACTTCGAGTTCTTCAAGCTCCTGATTGATGAAAATCCGGATAGCCTGAAAGGTACGAGTGGCCGGGTCTTTGCCCTTTTCGCGTGTTTTGACAGTGCCTGCCACGATCTCGGCAAGCTGTCGTGTGGTTGAAATTGGCTCGACTGCCCTGCGAGCAGCAATCGCCTTTGCAATCTGAAAAGCAAACCGTTCTTCCCCATATTGCCTGATCACTTTCTCGATGTTCTGTTCGGTTTCAATTGCCAGCCACTGCGCGGCCGAAACCCCGCGGCTGGTATCCATGCGCATGTCCAGCGGCCCATCCAGCCGGAATGAAAAGCCACGCGTCGCGTCGTCGACCTGGGGCGATGAAATACCCAGATCCAGCAGCACCCCGTCGACCTGCGTGATGCCGCGCTCGGCCAGCGCCGCAGCGAAAGTCGCGAAACTCTCGTGCACGATCTCGAAACGGGGATCGGCGACCGCGGCCGCACTGGCGATGGCCTGCGGGTCCTTGTCGAAGGCGATCAGGCGGCCGCCGCTGCCGAGTCGCGCCAGCAAGGCGCGGCTATGCCCGCCGCGGCCGAACGTACCGTCGACATAAATGCCGTCGGCGCGTTCATCACGGCAATCGAGGGCGTCGATTGCTTCGGTGAGCAGAACCGTGCGGTGCGAGAAGTCGGGCACCGGTTGCAGAGTCGTCACGGCGTCGTCAGAAGGAGAAGTTGGCGAGAACGTCAGGCATACCCGAGGCGATGGCGTCGGATTCGCTTTCGGCAAGTTTTGCGGCATCCCAGATTTCGAAATGCGTACCCATGCCGAGCAACATGACATCGCGCGACAGGCCAGCGGCGGCGCGCAGTTCCGGCGCGATCAGGATGCGGCCGGCGCCATCCATGTCGACGTCCGACGCATTGCCCAGGAAGATGCGCTGCCAGGCGCGCGCCGACATCGGCCAGGCGGCGATCTGCTCGCGATGGCTTTCCCAGACCGGGCGCGGGAAGAACAGCAGGCAGCCGTGCGGATGCTTGGTCAGGGTCACGCGGCCTTCGCATTGCAGCGACAGCGCGTCACGATGCTTCGACGGAATCGACATCCGCCCTTTTGCATCGAGATTTAATGCTGACGCGCCTTGGAACACCCTGACTCCCTCGCCCGAATTGCATGCCGTCGCAGTCGCTTCGACACCTGTTTTTTTGCTACTGCCTGGTGAAGAAAGTTGCCGAAGGAATCAATTTTGACCCACTTCTCGACACTTTTTCACACTGTCGCCCACTTTAGAGGATGGCTTATTTGCGGTCAAGTAATATTGAGTTGTCAAAACGGGTGTTTTTTCAATGGAGTCAAGGACTTAGCGTACATCGTTAAGACCGTTTTTAAAGCACAAAGTCTAAAGAAATTAGGGAGTTATCGCGGACAGTGAAGGTGCTGCATGAGGCATACACATGTGTTTCGGTTTGAGACTCTGTCTTGAAGGCACTAATTTTTTACGATCGACGCGTCATCGGCGGCCAAAAATGCGCGGCCTCGCAGGCGATTGGACCGTTTCCGCAAAAGAAAATGCCAGCCGTCGGCAAGCGCCGCTGGCTGGCATCGGGACGGAAGAAACATCAGATCGAGGACATGTCGTCGGCGCTGCCGAGGTCGTCGCTGTTGCCGAAATCGCTGCTGCTGCCGCGGTCGTCGACGGTGCCGTCGCTGCTGGCAGAGGCACCATCGGTTGCCGGGTCGTAAAAATGATTGATCGTCGAATTTTCTGCCGGGAGCGCGCCATTCTGGCCGAGCAGGCCGGATGCGCCACCGTGATGCCCGAGCAGGCTTTCAATTCCCTGGAACAGAAACGCGCCGCCGGCGACACCGGCAGCCGTCGCCGCCATGCTGCCCAAAAAGCTGCCACCACCGCCACTGCCAAGGCCGCCGAAAAAGCCCGGACGTGACACCGGCGCCGGATTGGCATATTGCTGCGGCGGGGCGACGTATGGCGCGTACTGCGGTGCGCCTGGCGCGTCGACGCGCTGCGGCATCGAACGGCCGGTGGCGCTGCTGCCGCCGTCGGATGCGCTATTACCCCAGGCGCTGCCCGGATCGAGAAAGCCGCCGCCGCGGCTGCCTTCGCGTTCGGCCTGGCGCTGCGCTTGCAACTGCGCAATCTGGGCGCGCGCCGCCGCCAGCGCCTGGTCCTGCAGCAGCGCGCGCTGCACCAGCAGGTAGCCGGCATCCGGCTGCTGTGCGAAAGCCGCACCGATCAGGTCGCTCGCCTGCGGCTCCTTGGCAACCCCGCGCACCTGCGTGAGCTGCGCCAGAAAGTCTTGCAATGCCTGGGTTTCCTGCGGCGTCATCATGATGGCTTCCTCCAAAAAAATCGTGATCGGGAGCGGCCTCGACCGGGCCTGGGCGCAACGCGAAGCACTCGCGCCGTAACCCAGATGTTGGGATGCGCAGCGCGATTCCAAGGGTCGGACGCCGGCACCTGCATGCGCCATCGCAAAAAACAGATGCATTTCAACAATATTGTCCGTCGCAGCAAGTGGCATCACCGACGCCTATACTTGATTTCCCGCTCGGTGAACGGCGCGCTCAGCGGACCGCCACGTCTTGCCGGTACCGATCCATATTCATCCTTCGCAGGAGCCGTCGATGACCAAACCATCCACCCCGACCGTGCCGGTTGCCGGCAGCGAACGCAACCCGATTGTCGATGGCCGCAAGCTCGGCGCGGTCCAGCCGGAAGAACGTCTGCAGGTGACGGTCCTGGTGCGTCGGCGTCATGCCAGCAGCCCGGCGCTGCTGGCGCATCTGCAATCGACGCCGACCGTGCCGGTACAGATGGCCCACGCGACCTTCGCGGCGTATTTCGGCGCCGATCCGACCGACCTGGACCAGGTCGAGGCCTTCGCCCACGACAACGGACTGGATGTAATCGACATCAAGCCGGCCGAGCGTCGCATCCTGCTGGGCGGGTCGGCGGCAGCGTTCAGCAAGGCCTTCGGCGTCACGCTCGATGCCTATGCCGACCACGAAGGCAGCCGGATCTACCGCATCCGCAGCGGCGCCGTGCATGTGCCCGCATCCCTTGCCGCCATCGTCGAAGGCGTGTTCGGCCTGGACGACAGGCCGCAGGCACGCCCGCACTTTCGCATCCGGACGCCACTGGCGGCCGGGCTCCTGCAGCATGCCTCGCGGGCCGCACCTGCGGCGCGCACCACAACGGCTGGCTACACGCCGCCCGAACTGGCGAATGCCTACGGCTTCCCGAATGCCGGCAACGGCAAGGGGCAATGCATCGCCATCATCGAACTGGGCGGCGGCTACAAGCCCGCAGAGCTCAACGCTTATTTCACCGGACTCGGCCTGACGCCGCCAAAGATCAAGAGCCGTTCGATCGACGGCGGCCGCAATCATCCTTCGGGCGACGCCAACAGCGCCGACGGCGAAGTGCTGCTCGATATCGAGGTCATCGGCGCACTCGCATCCGGGGCGACGATCGTCGTTTATTTTGCGCCGAATACCGATGCCGGCTTCCTGAACGCGATCTCGAGCGCGATCCACGATACGGCGAACCAGCCCTCGGTGGTGTCGATCAGCTGGGGCGGACCGGAATCCACGTGGACCGCGCAGGCGATGAAGGCGATGGACGGGGCCTTCCAGGATGCTGCCGCGCTGGGCGTGACGATCTGCTGCGCCGCCGGCGACGATGGCTCCTCCGACGAGCGCAATGCCGCCACCGGCGATGGCCGGCTGCATGCGGATTTTCCGGCGTCGTCGCCGTTTGCGCTGGCATGCGGCGGTACCCGGCTGGAGTCAACTGCGGCGGGCACCACCGAAACCGTCTGGAACGCCGGCCGCAGCGGCGGCGCGACGGGTGGCGGCGTCAGCGAATTCTTCGCGCGTCCGGCCTGGCAGAAAGATGCGGCAATCCCGGCCTCAGCCAATCCCGGCCACCATGCAGGACGCGGGCTACCCGACGTCGCCGCCAATGCCGATCCGGCCACTGGCTACGTGATCCATGTGGATGGCCAGCAGATGGTCATCGGCGGCACCAGCGCGGTTGCGCCGCTGTATGCCGCCCTGGTGGCGCTTTGCAACGAACAGCTCGGCCGCCGGCTCGGTTACCTCAATCCCCGGCTCTACCGCCTGCCCGCCAGCGCAGGCGCGTTCCGCGATATCCGCGGTGGCGACAACGACATCAGCGGTGGCCACGGCGCGTACGCATCCGGCACCGGGTGGGATGCCTGCACCGGCCTGGGCAGCGTGCATGGCGCGCGGCTGCTGGCCGCGCTCAAGGCGGGTTGACCAGACTGCTGCGATTTTCACGATGGGCGGCGCGGTCACGGCCGCGCAGGCGACGGGCGAGCCGGTACAATTGATGCACCGCATCTGCCGTCGACCGTCAACCCATCAAAGGAAATTCCCATGCTACTCAAGGATAAAGTCGCCATCATCACTGGCGCAGCCAGTGGCATCGGCCGCGAAATCGCTTTCGAATATGCGCGCGCCGGCGCCCGCGTCGTCATCGCCGACCTGATGCTCGATGCCGCCAATGCCACCGCCGCCGAGATCGCTGCCGAAGGCGGCACCGCCATGGGCGTGGCGATGAACGTCACCGACGAAGCGCAGGTCGACGCCGGCGTCGCCGCCACGGTCACCGCCTATGGCGGCGTCGACATCCTGATCTCGAATGCCGGCATCCAGATCATCAGCCCGATCGTCGACCTGCCGCTGGCCGACTGGAAACGCATGCTGGCGATCCATCTCGACGGCGCCTTCCTGACCACCCGCGCCTGCATGCGTGAAATGGTCAAGGCCGGCCGCGGCGGCTCGATCATCTACATGGGATCGGTGCATTCGCACGAAGCCTCGCCGCTGAAGGCGCCTTACGTGGCGGCCAAGCACGGCTTGCTGGGACTGGCAAAAGTGGTGGCCAAGGAAGGTGCAAAAGACAATATCCGGTCCAACGTGATCTGCCCCGGCTTCGTGCGCACACCGCTGGTGGACAAGCAGATTCCGGAGCAGGCCAGGACACTCAACATCAGCGAGGCCGACGTCATCAGCAAGGTGATGCTGAAGGATACCGTCGATGGCGAATTCACGACCACCCAGGACGTGGCGCAGACGGCGCTTTTCCTGGCATCCTTCCCGACCAATGCGCTGACCGGTCAGTCGATCATCGTCAGCCACGGCTGGTGCATGCAGTAACCGCAGCACACCCCGCAGCATGACCCGCAGCGACGATGCAGGTCAGGCGAACGTCGGGCGTGCCGCCGGTTCCGGCACCAGTTCATGGACCACCACGCCGACGCCGTCGGCGACGGCGTCGAGCCAGCCTGCCTGCCGGATCGCCCGGCTCGCATCCTTGTAGCCCTGCTCCCAGCGCCACTCGATCGAGCCGCGCGAGAAATTGATGTCCTTGGCCGCCATGTGCCAGTCCTGGCCGGCATAGGGAATGCGCACGACGTGGATGGTTGTGCTGCAGCCCACTTCCTGCAGCGCCTGGCGGCCGGCGCTGCCCTTGAGGTTGGCGGGCAATTCGTCATACAGCGCGCGGATCATGGTCTGCAGGCGATGCAGGCGCAGGTAGTTTTCGATATGCCGCGCCGAGCGCGAGGCGAACATCACGTCCTTCTGCCGGGTCTGCACTTCGTCCAGTGTCGTCGGTTCCGGTCCGACCGCATTCCAGAGGTCGACCATGAAACACAGGCGGTCGGTCGGCGGCTGATCGTTGAGCACGGTCTCCAGCGGCGTGTTGGAATACAGGCCGCCATCCCAGTACAGTTCGCCATCGATGCGCACCGGCGGCAGGCCGGGCGGCAGCGCGCCGCTGGCCATGATGTGCTCGATGCCGATCGGCTGCTTCTGGCTGTCGAAGCTGACCAGTTGTCCGCTCGTGACCTTGAGCGCGTTGACCGTCAGGCGCGAGCCGTGGGGACCGTGCAGATAGGTGAAGTCGATCAGCTCGGCCAGGGTCTCGGCCAGCGGATGGGTGTCGTAGAAACTGGCGTTCTCGGGCGCGACCGCGATGCCGGCGGCGAACGAATTGAACGGCCGCGGCGAAAAAAATCCGCTGACGCCCTGGGTCACCGCATCGGCAGTCGCCAGCCAGGTATTGGCGCGGCGCGCCGGGTCGAGCACCTGTTTCATGTCGATCGCATCGGGATGCGACACCCGTTCCCAGAAAGCCCGCAAGCGGGCAATCCGGTCTTTCACGGGATTGCCGGCGATGATCCCGGCATTGATCGCGCCGATCGAGGTCCCGACGACCCAGTCCGGTATCAGGTCATTCTCGTGCATGGCCTGGTACACCCCGGCCTGGTAGGCCCCGAGCGCACCGCCGCCCTGCAGGACGAGGGCGGTCGGATGCTTGCGCGGGTTGGTGGCCGGAACACGGATTTTCGAGGGTGGCGCGGTGTCGGGTTTCATGCAGCAATTGTAGGCTGGTCACGAGCAGCCCGTATTGATCGCGCCTGGCGGCACGAGTTCCTGACAGGTTCTTAATGGAAGCCCATGTTCCCGGCGCCGAACAATCCGACGAGGCCGATCACGATCAGGTAGATCGCCACGATAAAATTGAGCAGGCGCGGCATGACCAGGATCAGGATGCCGGCGATGAGAGAAATCAGGGGGGCGAGCGTGAGGTGCAGATTCATCGGGAGTCCAGTGCAGGAAAGGTCGCCAAAACCGGCGCAGGCAGGATTGTCCGGCGCGGGGCCCGTGCATCATAACCGCCGGACGCCGCGCCAAGCGTGCGGTGCCGCACCCATGATTCGTGCAGGCCCCCTCCACCGGACCGGTTGGCGCATTCGGCAATATCGCCGATACTGCGGCTTTTGCCCGACATGATCCGACAATGAATATCTGCTACCTCGACTACGAAGCCGTTCTGCATGACGGCAATGTGCTGCGCAACCGCACGCGCGGCATGACCATCGCCACGCCCGGCCGGCGCTTCTTCGAATGGATGCCGATCCTGGAAGACCTGCTCGCGCCCTGTCCGGACCTGAAAATCGTGCTGTCGACGACCTGGGTGCGTGAACTGGGTTTCGACCGGGCGCGGCAGGAGCTGTCGGCCGCCTTGCGGGAGCGGGTGATCGGCGCGACCTTCCTGCATCCGAAAATCATCAAGTCGGAATTCGACACCATGGCGCGCGGCATGCAGATCCTGGGCGACGTGCAGCGTCGCAAGCCGACCCACTGGCTGGCGCTGGACGACGACGACTTCGGCTGGCCGGCAAGGTACCGCGACAACCTGATCCAGACCCGCGAGCATGCCGGCCTGAGCGACCCGGCAGTGCAGGAGCAGGTGCGGCGCCGGCTGGCGGCAATGCATGCCGACAGCATGCCGGGGGAGTCATGATCAGCGCGCATACTGTCGGCATGCGCCGCGGTGCGACCGCCCACGGCCCGATCCACTCCCAACCCCACAGGTATCCATATGAGCATCGACGATATTTCCGGCGACCGTGACGGCGCCGGCTGGATCGATCCGGCCGAGGTGTTCCAGCCCTTGCTCATCGCGAGCGTCGTGGCAGGCATCCGCGAATTGCCGACGTTGCCATCGGTGGCCGCGTACATGCTCAATCACCTCGACGAAGACGTGCACCTGCCAAAAATCGTCCAGATGCTGTCCTACGATCAGGTAATGACGGCGCGCATCCTGCGCTTTGCGAACTCCGCCTATGTCGGCAGCGCGAAGTCGCCCGGAACCGTCGACGAGGCGATCCAGCTGATCGGCCTGAATGCATTGCGCGAGATGGTCTGTATTTCCGCCGTCAGTGGCCTGATGGTGCCGGACCGCTGTCCCGACTTCGGATTGAAGGCATTCTGGCGCCACGCGGTTGCCACGGCGTGTTTTGCCGCGAGCCTGGCGCGCCAGGCCGGCGCCAGCGCCAGCCACGCATTTACCGCCGGCTTGCTGCATGACATAGGCCGCATGGTGTTGGCCTGCACTTTTCCAGCCGACTATTCGCGTACCCTCCGATACCAGCGCGAGACGGCCTGCGCGATATTGCGGGCGGAGCAGGCCACGATCGGCGTCGATCATGTCCAGACCGGCGTGGAGTTATCCAGGCGCTGGCAACTGGGCGCCGATCTGCGGGAGGCGATTGCAGGTCACCACGACGATCTGCAGGTGGATGCATCCGCCACGACGTCGTTGCCGGCGCTGGTGAACGCAGCAAACCGGATTGCCCACGCCGTCGATCTGGGCAATACGGACGACACCGCCCTGGACGAAGACATCAGCGCCGCGTTGCAGGCGCTGGGACTGGAGGACGAAACCTATCCGGCGATGCTGCAGCAGGCGCGCGCAGCCTACCGGCAGGCGATCGAGGCGCTGTCACTGTAGGGCGATTGCCCACCGCTCAGGCCAGCGCCGCCTTCGCCGCCTGTTCAGGCGTCAGTCCTTCGTAGTACTGGTCGGTGAACCATTCGACCTCATCCTCGATATGCTCCTGCGCCTGGACCTGGGTCGCGCCACCGGCGACCAGGAAGCCTTCCACCTCGATGCACCAATGGATCAGCGCCAGGGTTTCGGGGTCCAGCTCTTCTTTTTTCTTTGGCATGGTCGTCTTTCTTCAACGTCGGCGATCAGCGATCCCGTCATCGGCCGAGTCTACCGCATCGTGACCGGTCAGAATTCTTCCCACTCCCCGCCTCCGGTGGTCACCGGCGGTTTCGCTGCCGGCCGACCTGCGGCCTTGGGGATGGCGGCCCGCTTCGGCTTGGCGTTGGTCGTCCCGCCACTGGCAGGCAAGCGCGCTATGCGCGACGCCGGTGCCGGTCCGGCGACCGGGCGCGCGGCGGTTCGCTGTGGCGCCGCCAATGCCGGCGCCTGCGACGCGTTGGTGCGGAAGACGCTGACCACTTCGGCCAGGCGCGCCGCCTGATCCTGCAGCGCCCCAGCGGCGGCGGCGGCTTCCTCGACCAGCACGGCGTTCTGCTGC
Organism: Herminiimonas sp.; assembly: GCA_014377845.1. Classification (GTDB taxonomy): domain Bacteria; phylum Pseudomonadota; class Gammaproteobacteria; order Burkholderiales; family Burkholderiaceae_D; genus JANXSS01. The sequence goes on along the minus strand of JACMOV010000056.1, from coordinate 26,082 downwards.
GTGACTTGCTCCATCTGGCCGATGGCGATGTTGACCTGCTCGATGCCGGCGCTCTGCTCCTGGCTGGCGGCGGTGATCTCGGCCATGATGTCGGTGACGCTGCGTACGCTCACCACGATGTCGTCCATGGTGGTGCCGGCGTTGGCGACGAGCTTGCTGCCGGCGTCGACCTTGTCGACCGAATCGCTGATCAGCGACTTGATTTCCCTGGCTGCCGCTGCCGAGCGCTGGGCCAGGCTGCGCACTTCGGTCGCCACCACCGCGAAGCCGCGGCCCTGCTCGCCGGCGCGCGCCGCTTCCACTGCCGCGTTCAGCGCCAGGATATTGGTCTGGAACGCGATGCCGTCGATGACCGCGATGATGTCGACGATCTTGCGCGACGAGGCATTGATCGAGTCCATCGTCTCGACCACCTGCGCCACCACCGCGCCGCCCCTGGCTGCCACTTCGGATGCGGACACCGCGAGCTGATTCGCATGGCGTGCATTGTCGGAGTTGTGCTTCACCGTGGAGGTCAGCACTTCCATCGAGGAGGCGGTTTCTTCGAGCGAAGCCGCTTGCTCCTCGGTGCGGGCCGAGAGATTGAGGTTACCGGTGGCGATCTCGGACGAACCGCCGGCGAGCTTGTCGGCGCCTTCGCGGATGCTGCCGACGACCTGCGAGAGCGAGGTGCTGATGCCATTCATGGCTTGCATCAGCTGGCCGATCTCGTCGCGGTTGCCCACGGCCAGTTGCGCCGTCAGGTCGCCGCTGGCCAATTGCGCCGCCGCCTTGCTGGCCATCGCCAGCGGCTGGGTGACGATTGCCCGGACGGCGACCAGCAGCAGGCCCGACAGCAGCAGCAGGGCGGCGAGACCGAAACCCATGTACCGGTAATTGAGATGCACGATTTCATCCGTGATCTCGTCGGTGTACAGCTCGCCGGCGACCAGCCAGTTCCATTCCTTGAAGGTGGTGTAGACGATCGCCTTTTCGCGATGATCCGCACCCTCGGCGGCCGCCCGGTACTGCAGCAGGCCTTGCTTCTTGTCGATGATGTCCTTCATGTAGGCAGTGCCGGCGTCGTCCTTGCGCGCAAGGACGTTCTGTCCCTCCTGCGTCGGATCGATCAACAGCTTGCCGAAGTCCTTGCCCGGCGCGACGTTGACGACATAGAAATTGCCGGTCTTGCCGAGCACGATCGCCTTGATCCGCTGCTTGAGCGTGGCCATGTCGGAGGAAATGTCCACGCCGACATACAGGACGCCGATCACCTGCCCGGCCTTGTCCTTGATCGGCACGTACTTGGTGATGTAAGGCTTGCCGAACAGGGTCGCGCTGCCGCTGTAGACCGCGCCCGACAGCAGCACCGGGTAGCCGGGATGGGCCCGGTCGAGCATGGTGCCGACCGCGCGCTCGCCGTTTTCCTTCTTGACCGAGGTCGAGATCCGAACGAAGTCCTCACCGCTCTTGACGAAGATCGTCGCCGTCACGCCGGTACGCGCCGTGAATGCGTCCAGCACCGAGAATTCCAGGTTCAGGTCGGTCGCGCCGTTTTTCAGCACCGGTACCGGCTTGCCGGCGATCGGCGCGGTGGGCGCGGCATCGAGCGTGAATTCGCCGGGGAACGACGACGCCAACAACTTCGAGAAGCGCGAGACATCGCTGTCGGCAGTCTGGTTGAAGATGGCGATCATGTTGACGACGCCCTGTTCGACTTTCGCGATTTCGTCGAAGGACCGTTTTTCCACCAGCGTCGACGTGGTGTAGCCGATGACCAGGATCAGACTGGTCAGGATTACGCTGCTCAAGACGAACGCAAAGAGGGAAATCTTGGTGCCGACCTTGAGATTGCTGATGGTTTTCATTGGGTGCGCGATGCCGGTGACCGAAGCGTTGATTGGACGAATGTGCCAGATTCGTGCGGGACAGCGGGCTGTCATCAGCCTCCATCCGATCCAGCTTCTACGACGGGAATCGCGCCAGCTTTAGGGGCGCGCATAAAAAAATCGGGGCCGGCATCGAATCCCCTGGAATTCGACACCGGCCCCGATTGCCATTGCATAAGTGAAGCAAGCCGATAGGCCGGATTCTGTTACGACTTCGGGCTTGCGCCTTCGGCTATGACAGCCATTCCTCTAGGCCGTGAATTACTCCACGGCTCAAGCTTCCTACCCGCACGCTCCGCGAGCAACATCAACGCGTGCCTATTTGGAATTGCTCCGGGTGGAGGTTACCGCGTTTCACCCTTTGTGACGCCGGCAGCGCTTTCGCCCTGCGTTGTCCCAAAGACTCGTCTCTGTGGCCCTATTCCTCGCCTCACGGCGGACGGCCGTTAACCGTCACCCTGCTCTATGGAGTCCGGACCTTCCTCCCGCGAACGCTGCGGGCCGATGGACGACCGAAGTCGCTTCTCTGCCGAACACGCTCGCCAGCGGCTGCCTTGGCCTGCTTCGGCCGTCATTGTAGCCGACCACGGACGATTGCCCGACGGTTATTGGCGCCCCGATCAGCCCGCAGCACCCGCATGTCGCTGCAAAATCATCGCCGGATGATCCGGCCTCGCCAGGTGATCCGGGCCGGCTTTTCTGTTAAGTTGGCGGCCTTACGGATTCCTTCCATCGAACGGAAAATTCATGCAGACGACAGTGACAGCACGCAGCGGCGGCCAGATCCTGGTCGACGCCTTGCAGGTTCACGGCGTCGAGATCGCCTTCGGCGTTCCCGGCGAAAGCTATCTGGCGGTGCTCGACGCGTTGCGCGACGCGGCGATCCGCTTCATCGTCAACCGGCAGGAAGGCGGCGCGGCGTTCATGGCCGATGCGTACGGCAAAATGACCGGCAATCCCGGCATCTGCTTCGTTACGCGCGGCCCCGGAGCGACCAATGCCGCCATCGGCGTGCATTCGGCGTTCCAGGATTCGACGCCGATGATCGTCTTCGTCGGCCAAGTGGGCGGCGACTTCGTCGAGCGCGAAGCCTTCCAGGAAATCGACTACCGGCGCATGTTCGGCCAGATGACCAAATGGGTGGCGCAGATCGATCGCGCCGACCGGATTCCCGAATACATCGCTCGCGCCTTCCAGCTCGCGACCAGCGGCCGGCCCGGTCCGGTGGTACTGGCGCTGCCGGAGGACATGCTGACTGCACAGGCGACGGTTGCCGACACCGGCTCCCACGCGCCGCAGCAGGCGTCCGCGTCGGCCGCGCAGATCGCGCAGCTGGAGCGCTTGCTGCGGGCGGCGCAGCGGCCAATCCTGTTGCTCGGCGGCGGCGGCTGGGATCGCGCGGCATGCGACGACATCGCCCGCTTCGTGCAGGCGTGGCAGCTGCCGGTTGCCTGCGCATTCCGCTTCCAGGACCTGTTCGACAATCGCGACCCGCACTACATTGGCGATGTCGGCATCGGCATCAATCCGGCGCTGGCGGCGCGCATCGGCGCGGCCGACCTGGTGCTCGCGATCGGCCCGCGCCTGGGTGAAATGACCACCGGTGGCTACACCTTGCTGCAGGCGCCGCGGCCGGTGCAGGGCCTGATCCACATCCATGCCGGCATCGAGGAACTGGGCCGCGTCTATCACGCCGACCTGGCGATCAACAGCGGCATGCCGCAGATCGCCGCGCAACTGGCCGCGCTCGACGGCCCCGCATCACCCGCATGGTCTGCGACGGTTGCGGCCGCTCGCGCCGACTATGCGGCATGGCAGCAGGAACCGGCGCTGTTTGCGGGCGATCGCCAGCCGCTGAACCTGTGGCAGGTGGTGCGCACGCTGCAGGAGGCGCTGCCGGCGCAGACGATCCTGACCAATGGCGCCGGTAACTTCGCTTCGTGGGCGCACCGGTTCTGGCGCTACGCCGGTTTCCGCACCCAGCTCGCGCCGAGTTCCGGCGCGATGGGCTATGGTGTGCCGGCCGGCGTTGCGGCGGCGATCCTGGAGGCGCATCGCGGCACGCGGCGGCCAGTGTTGACCTTTGCCGGTGATGGCGACTTCATGATGAATGGCCAGGAACTGGCGACTGCGGTGCAGTTCAATGCGCCCGTGCTTTTCATCGTCTTCAACAACGGCATGTTCGGCACGATCCGCATGCACCAGGAACGGGCCTATCCGGGCCGCGTCTACGGCACCGCACTGCGCAATCCGGATTTCGCGGCGCTGGCCCACGCCTATGGCGCTTCCGGCGAGATCGTCGAGACCACCGCGGCATTCGCACCGGCGCTGCAGCGGGCGCTGGCGCATATCGCATCGAGCGGCCTGCCGGCGCTGATCGAACTGCGCTACGACGGCAACCTGATCACGCCGAATGGAACCCTCGAATCGATCCGGGCGACGGCGCTGGCCGGTCCCAAAACCTGACAACCTGTTTCGATCGACGAGGAATGGCTAACGCGCCGGGTCGAACTGCACCGGTCGCCAGTGGTCCTTTTCCTCGCGCCAGAAAGAGCGGTCATCGATCCGCATCACCACCGACTGGTTTTCGGCGACGAATTGCGTGGTCGGCAGGCCGGTGACGTAGGGCTTGGGGTCGAATGGCACGGGTCCGAAAGGCGACTTTTCCAGCATCCGCGCAATCACCTGAGACAGCGCCAGGTAGCTGGTCGGACTGTCGACGTATTCCGTATCGTGCTCGGCAGTGGCGGTGGGATCGATCACCCGGATGCCGACCGGGACGGTGGTGATTGCCGGTGTCGGGATCTCGCGCAGGCCGGCGATCTGCATCCGGTCGCCGCGCACCGCCGCGCCGTGTTCCGGGATCATGACGACGACCGTGCGGCGCGACCCCGAGGCGAGCGCCTGCATCAGCGACTCCAGCTCGTCGAACAGGCGCGTCAGCCGGAACCGGTATCCCTGCAGGCCGTTCATCGCGCCGCCGCCGGCGACCGACGCCAGCCGATTGCCGTCATGCAGACTGATCGTGTTGTAGTACAGCGCGGTGCGCGGCGCAGTCGAGGTGGCGCGCAGGGTACGCCAGCGGCTCAGCACCGCGCCGTCGTCCTGGATTGCGGAATCGTCGAAGGCGCGCAGCGCCGCCGGCAGTCCGACCAGCGTCAGCGGCGCAGCCTGCACACCCTGCTGCCGCACCGTTTGCAGGAAGTCATCGAAATGGCCGTCGTGGTTCATCGCGAAGTTGATGTCGTAGCCGGCGCGCTTCAAGCTCGGCATCAGGTAGCAGGACTCGGCCACCGGCTTGTACAGCCCGTCATTCGAGCTCTGCCCGCAGGTCGCCCGATTGAGGCGGATCGCCGCCGGTCCGCTGTAGCTGGCGGCGGCGTTGAAGTGGCGAAACATGATGTCGAAGGATTTCAGCAGCGGATGCAGTTCCAGTCCGGCGGCCTGAATGTCGTCCCAGGACAGTGAACACACATGGATGAACAGCAGATCGAACGGCAACTGGCTGGCGGCCGGGGTCGGCAGCCGCACCACGCGGCGGGCCTCGTCACCATAGAATTTTCCCAGGATGCGGTCGAGTTCGGCATTGCTGCCGCCGTCGCTCAGGCGGGGACGTGCCGCTGCCGTCCCGGTCTTGCCGGTGGATCCGCCATCGGCCGCCGCGACCGAAACCGCGAGCGGCGCCGGCGTCACGAGGCGCGATACTGCCAGGGCCACCAGCACCGCCAGCACCAATGTACTGATGCGGATCAGCCGGCGTGCCAGGATCAGCAGCAGGAAGGCGCCGGCCAGGAGCGCCACCACCGGTCCGCTGACGAAGCGTCCGATCAGCTCGATCGCATATGGCACGCTGAAATCGGCCAACGCGCCGGCCCGTGCAAACAGACGATCGATCGGTGGCAGAAAGGAATCGTGATACAGCAGGACCACCGCCAGCGGCAGGCCGGCCGCAAAGCGCACCCGCCGCAGCGCCGGCGGCAGCGGCACCGCAAGCAGCAAGAAAAACCCGAGATTCTGCACCGGATGAAAGTCGATCAGGCCGCGCCACAGCAGCACGAGCTTGAGGACAAAATAGACGTTCCAGCCACCGACGGCGCTATGTCCGGGAACCGCGCGCACTGCGACCGAAGGTGGGCCTGCGGATCTGGTCAGCACCGGCACGGCTCAGGCACGCGGGACCACCGCGCTAGCGCCGCCATCCGGCGACGCGTCAGCTTCCGCTACGGCTATGGCTTCGGTCTGCCGGCCTGCCGGCACGGTTGGAACCGGTACCGGTAGCGGATCGAGATGCAGCAGCGTCGGCCTGAAAAAGAGTCGGCGCAAATGGATTGTCAGCGCACCGATTGCCACCGGCAGGCATGCTCCGAACGCACTACCGAACAGCAGCAGGGCCCATGGCGAAAACCCGTTCACGACCGCCACTCCGGCAAGGCCCGCGGCGCGCGCAACGACAGCGGTGCATGCATCGGTGGCGCCACAACCGGCGTGCCCGGTGGACCAGCGGCGGGTGCGCCCACTGCTGGCTGGCCCGGCTGCAGTTGTGACCGCTGGGTCTGGATCTGCGGGAGTGCATCGGTCAGGTCCGGCAGGCGTCCGGTCGCGGCGCGGCTGCCGAACTCCTCGATGGCGGCGGTCGCCGCGAGGTTGGAGATGTAGCGATGTTCGCTGCTGAACAGTTCGCCGACCGGCAGGGCGAAGATCCGCTCCAGCGTCTGGGTCACATCCATTTCACGGCAGGCGAAAAGGAATACCAGCACCGTCTTGCGATCACCGCTGTAGAGATCGCCGGCGCGCCGGATGGTGCAATGTCGCATCGCGTCGAGCGCGCTCAGGCCGCTGCCGAGCGTGAGGCGCACCAGCACGTTGTCGATCGCCAGTGCGCGCGAACGCGCCAGCGTGGCGGCGACAGTGCGGGCAAATTCATCCGGTGCGAAGTAGCCGGCCGCTTCCTGGGGCAAGCCATCGGCGACGGCCTGCTCGAAGGTCGCTGGCAGGATGCCGGCGAAGTGCTGGTTCTGCTGCATTTCCATCATGCTCAGCAAGCGCGCATAGCTGACTTCCATCGGCACGATCAGGCTGGCGCCGAGCCTGGCGATCAGCGCTTCCTCGTTGTAGCGCAGGCGCACATGCAGTTCGCGCACGATGATCTTGAGCTGGTTACCGGCCCGTCGCCGAAGCAGATACACGGTGCGCATCAGGTAATCCTGCGGCGTGGTCCGCTCGAAGGTCAGGATCACGGTGGCGGCCTGGGCCGTGGCGCAGGCCGCCAGGATCTGGTCGAGCGTGTCGCAGAGAATCCATTGCGGCGGCGCGCCGCCGCTGCCGGCCAGCGCCGACCGCTGGACGATCACGACGCCGGCATCGAGCGCGACCTGCCGGTCTGCCGGCTGCCGTGCGACATCGTCGACCCGCAGGCGGCCGTCGTCACCCAGGCGCAGCGGCAGTTCGGCGTCGGCCTGTACCGCCGCCTGACCGAACCAGAACAAGAGACGGCACGACAGGATCGGCGGCTGGTCTGCCTTCTGCACATCCACATCGCATGTCAACCGCAGGATGCCCGACAGATGGGACGCAAAACCGAGCAGGTCGGCGGCGCGGTCGCTGGCGCCATCCGCTGGCCCGTGAAACACCAGGACCACAGCGACCCGGCGGCGCTGCGCCCATTTTTCCAGTATCTCGATCAGCAGCGCCTGGCCGCCGCGCGTCGGCTTGCCGAGCCAGCGGCCGGCACAATCGATGATCAGCACACCCTCCGCTGGCACCGCAAAATAATCCAGTTCGGCCAGAATGGTTCGGACCTGCGGCGCTCCCGGCCGCGCCAGGTGATGCCGGAGCACCCGGATGCGACCGCTCTCCAGCGCCGCGGTGCAGGCCGGCGCGAGAGCTGCCGATGGCGACAGTGCCGCCGGCGTCCGCTGCGACGTCAGCAGCCAGGCCGGTGCCGCCGGGACCGCAGTGCGGCCCGCCGCTTCAAGCAACACTGTCCACACGAAGTCACCCGGCTGCGCACCGTGCAATGTGGCGACCGCACTGACCGTACCGGCCTGCGCCACCAGGGCTGGCTGACGCGACTGCGCGTTCTCAAGCAGGGTGATGGGCATCGTGGATATCGGTGGGCGACTCGAACAAAAATCGGCTCGGCATCAGGGTAAGCACTGGTTATGAAATGACAACTTCGATGACCGCGACCCGCCATATGCGGAAGGGCGTTGCGCAACTGTCGCGATCGTGTTGAATCGGTACAAATCCTATCATCGTATATTTAATTACGCTGTAGTATTAACTCCAATCCGCTGTGTAATTTTCAAATGCCTGACGGCGGCGCATGCAGGCGACGTCCCCTTCAATCCTGGTAGTGATATGCAAAACAATCCGATGGCGCGCATGCCTGCCGAAACCATTCCCGCCATGGTGCGTTTGGATGAGCGCGAGCGTGCCGGCGCGGTATCGGACGTCTTCAACCTGTTCGCATCGTTCGGCGCGTCTGGGGCTGCCGCAACCTACCAGGAAATCTTGTCCGACACCGCGGCGCAGTCGGCAGCGGCGCGCTGGCCGCTGCTCACCGAATGGATCGCAGCCACGCAGGGTGGCGCGAAGGCAGCCCGTTGAGCGTCATTGCAGTCCTCGGCGCGGCCGGCGGCGCCGGCGCCACCACCGTCACGGCGCACCTCGCAACAGCCATCGCCCGGCAGGACAAGACGGTGCTGTGCTTCGACTTCTGTCCGGACAATGTGCTGCGCCTGCACTTCGGCGCGACGCTGACCGATCGCGACGGGTTTGCCGCAGCGCTGATCGCCCAGACACCATGGCAATACGCGGCGTATGCCGCTGCCTCCGCCGCTGCCTCCGGCGTGCGGTTTCTGCCATTTGGCCTGCTGCGGGACGATGCGGCGCTGGACCAGCTGACCGACTGGCTGCGCGCGCGGCCGCTCTGGTTTCGCAATCAGGTCGACAGCCTCGATCTGCCGCCGGACGCCATCATCCTGTGCGACTGCCCGCGCCTGCCGGCTGCCCTGCGCAACCAGGTGCTGGCGGCGGCCGACCTGACGCTGGTCGCCTGCGCCCCGGATCCGCTCTCGCTGGCATCCGCGACCCGCATCGCGACCCAGTTGCGCGACGGCCGCGGCGTCACCGGCGCGGTGCTGCTCAATGGCTTCGAGGCCGCGCGCGCGCTCGATCGGGACATGCAACTCGTCCTGCGCCGGCGCGCCGGCCATCTGGCCGCGCCGGTGGTGATTCATCGTGACGAATCGCTGCGCGAGGCGTTCGCACACAAGTTGACCGTGTTCGACTATGCGCCGGCATCGCAGGCCGCGCAGGAATTTTCAGCGCTGGCGACCTGGGCCATCGTGCGTTGCGGGCAGATCGACACACAAGGCGAACGCGCATGAGGCGCCTTCGCGGGCAGGCCGATCAGGCGGCTGGCGCACGCCCCTCGCCGCTGCTGCCGCTGCTGCGGATGACCGATACACTGACACATGCAGTCGCCAGCCAGTTCGAACGCGGCCTGCTGGCCGTCACGCGGGCAGCGGTCCCGTTCGGCAAGCCGGCAACCAGCGCGGCGCAGGCGTTCGCTCAGCTGTTCCCCCAAATCGACTTCAAACGGCCGCGGCCGGCGGATGCGTTGCGCATCCCGTTGCAACTGCTGTGGCTGCTGCTGGTGCGTCCGCAGGCGCCGGACGGACCTGGGCCCATCGCGCTGACGATGGGATCGCTGCGCGACGGTTTCCTCGCCGCGCGGCACCGGCTGCAGGCGAGCTGGCGGCACGTGTCGGCGCTCGCGCGCCGGGCTGCGACCGCGCTGCTGCCGGCCGGACTGCTGCGCGCCTTCGCCGCCGCGCACGAAGCCAGCCCGACCGCGGCCGCCATCGGCGCACTCGGCGAGCATTTTGCGGCGCATCCGATATGGCAGCGTCCGCTGGTGCGTCTGGTATGCAGCGCGGCGGGGTTGGCACTGCTGGTTCTGGCGATTACCACGCCCTTCGACCTGATCGGGCAACTGGTCTTCCTGGTCTGCGTGTGGGCCATCGCGATGCTGGTGCGGCGCGCCCCCGGTCCATTACCGACACTGCTGCTGATCGCCCTGTCGGTGACTGCATCGACCCGTTACCTGTGGTGGCGGATTACCACCACCCTGAACTGGGACCAGCCATTCGACCTGATGTGGGGACTGCTGCTGCTGGCCGCCGAAGTCTACGTCTGGATCATTCTGCTGCTTGGCTTCGTGCAGAGTGCCTGGCCATTGAAGCGCATGCCGCTGGCGCTGCCGCCGGCACAGTGCGACTGGCCGAACGTCGACATCCTGATCCCGACCTACAACGAGCCACTCTCGGTGGTCAAGCCGACCGTGTTCGCCGCCATGGGTATCGACTGGCCGGCCGACAAGCTGCACGTCTACCTGCTCGACGATGGCCGGCGCGACGACTTCCGCGACTTCGCCGCCGAGCTCGGCGTCGGCTACATGCGCCGCCCCGACAATGCGCACGCCAAGGCCGGCAACCTGAACCACGCACTCGGCAAGACCGACGGCGAATTCGTCGCCATCTTCGATTGCGATCACATACCGACCCGCTCGTTCCTGCAGATGACGATGGGCTGGTTCATCGGCGACCCGAAGATGGCGCTGCTGCAGACGCCGCATCATTTCTTTTCACCCGATCCGTTCGAGCGCAACCTCGGCGTGTTTCGCAACATGCCCAACGAAGGCGAGCTGTTCTACGGTGTGGTCCAGGATGGCAACGACCTGTGGAACGCGACCTTCTTCTGCGGCTCCTGCGCCGTGATGCGGCGCGCGCCGCTGATGGAAGTCGGCGGCATCGCCACCGAGACCGTCACCGAGGATGCGCACACGGCGCTGAAGATGCAGCGCCGCGGCTACAAGTCGGCCTACCTCAACATCGCCTTGGCGGCAGGTCTGGCAACCGAGAGCCTGTCGGCGCACATCGGCCAGCGTATCCGCTGGGCGCGCGGCATGGCGCAGATTTTCCGGCTCGACAATCCATTCTTCGGCAAGGGCCTGAGCTGGGCGCAGCGCGCCTGCTACGGCAATTCGATGATGCACTTCTTTAACGGCGGGCCGCGGCTGATCTTCCTGACCGCGCCGCTGGCGTTCCTGGTGTTCCATGCCTACGTGATCGATGCGCCGGCGGTGATGGTGCTGCTGTTCGTGATGCCGCACATGGTGCATGCCAGCCTGTCGAATTCGCGCATCCAGGGCAAGCACCGGCATTCGTTCTGGGCCGAGGTGTACGAGACGGTCCTGGCGTGGTACATCCTGCGCCCGACCACGGTGGCGCTGCTCGATCCGCATCGCGGCAAGTTCAATGTCACCGCCAAGGGCGGCCTGGTGGAGAAAGGCTATTTCGACTGGAACATCACCACGCCCTACGTGGTCACCGTCGGCCTCAACCTGATCGGCCTGTGCGCCGGTGCGGCGCGCCTGGTCTGGGGGCCGGCCGATGAAGCGGCGACCACCTGGCTCAACCTGTTCTGGACCCTGTACAACCTGCTGATACTTGGCGCAGCGATCTCGGTGGCGCTGGAGGCGCGCCAGCAGCGCCGCTCGCATCGGGTACAGATCGCGTTGCCAGCGCTGCTGCAACTGCCGGACGGCAAGCTGCTGCGCTGCCGCACCGTGGACTTCTCCGAAGGCGGCGCCTCGCTGGCGATCGACGACGCCGCCGGCGCGGCGATCCTGGCGGCCAGCCTGCTGACGCCTGAGGTCTCGGTCGGCGTCTCGCTATGGCGCGGCGACGACGAGCACCAGTTCCCGGCGCTGGTCACGGCCGGCAGCGGCGCCAGCCTGCGGGTGCGCTGGAACCTGCAGACCCGCGAGCAGGAAATGGCGCTGGTGCAGTGCACGTTCTCGCGCGCCGATGCCTGGGTCTCCTGGGCCGATGGCCGCCGCGACGACCGGCCGCTGACCGGCCTGTTCGAGGTGCTGCGGGTGGGCCTGTCCGGTTATCGCCGGATGATCGCCTACGCACCGGCATCCCTGTCGCCGCTTTTCGACGCAACCCGCCGCGGCACCCGCTTCGTCGCCAGCCTGTTGCCCCGCAATCCCGTCATCAACATGCACAATAAAATCTGACATGACCCAGTCCTTCCCGATTCGCCGTCCTGCGCCACCCGCCGGCTTGCTTCCTCGCACGCAGTGGCGCTGCACGCTGACCGCGCTGGCCCTGCTGGCCGCTGGACTGATCCCGAGCCTCGTTGCAGCAGCCGATACGCCGGCCGCCGGGAAGAATGCGCCTGTCGCGCGTGCGGCAAGCGCGCCTGCTGCGGCCGCAGACGCCACGCCTGCACCATTGACCGAAACCCGGATCCTCACCTTCAGCAAGATGACCGGCCTGAAGACGGTCCCGCTGCGCACCAGCGACGGCCATGCGGTCGTCGATTTCGGCATCCGGCGCGACGAGATCGTCACGCATGCCGTGCTGCGCCTGCGCTACACCTATTCGCCGGCGCTGATCGCGACACAGTCCCACATCAAGCTGTCGATGAACGGCGAACTGGTCGGCGTCGTGCCGATCGTCAAGGAGGACGCCGGCAAGAAGCTGGTCTACGAGACCGAGATCGATCCGCGTCTGATTACCGGTTTTTCCAAGCTGGGCCTGAACTTCATCGGCCACTACACCAACGAGTGTGAAGACCCGATCCACAGCAGCCTCTGGGCCGACATCAGCGGCACCAGCGAGATCATTCTCTCGGTCCAGAAACTGGCGACGGCAAACGACCTGGCAAGCCTGCCCGAGCCGTTTTTCGACCGCTACGACAATCGTCGTCTGCAGCTCAATTTCATCTTCGCCGACAAGCCCTCGCGTGGCACGCTGCAGGCAGCGGCGGTGACTGCTTCCTGGTTCGGCAAGCTGGCGGGATACCGCGGCGCGCGCTTTCCGGCAGCGCTCAACAGCCTGCCGTCGGGCCATGGGATCGTGTTCGCGCCGAACGGCGAGCGCCCTGCCGCATTGGCCGGCCTGCCGCCGGCGACCAGGCCCGGCATTCTGGTGATGACCAGCCCGGTCGATCCGTCGGCCAAGCTGCTGGTGCTATTGGGCCGCAACAGCGACGACATCCGCCATGCCGCCATTGCGCTGTCACAGGGCAACCTGGCGATGTCAGGCACCCAGGTGACGGTGACCGAGGGTATCCCGGCCGCGCCGCGTGCGGCCTACGACGCACCGAACTGGGTCCGGCTGGACCGGCCGATGCGCTTTGCCGAACTGGCGGACTCGCCGCTGGCGCTGCAGGTACAAGGGCACGAGCCGCCGCCGATCACGATCAACCTGCGGATTCCGCCGGACCTGTTTACCTGGCGCAGCAAAGGCATTCCGCTCGACCTAAAATACCGCTACAGCCCGCCGTCGCGGCTGAGCGAGTCGCGTCTGACGATGCGGATCAACAATGAGCTGGTGCAGGCGTTCAACCTGACCTCTGCCAATACCACCACCGAAGCCACGCGCCTGCGCCTGCCAGTGCTCGACGACGGCCTGCAGGCCGTCGCGCAGACGGTGCTGATCCCGGCTTTCAAGCTGGGTATCCGCAATTCGCTGCAGTATGGATTTTCATTCACGTACCTAAAGGAAGGCAATTGCCGCGACGGCCAGGTCGACGACATCAGCGCGATGATCGATGCCGATTCGAAGATTGATTTTTCGGGCCTGCCGAACTTTGCCGAGATGCCGAACCTCGGCTTCTTCGTGACCTCCGGCTTTCCGTTCACGAAGTACGCGGACCTTGCCCAGACCGTCGTGGTGCTGGCCGATACGCCGGCCCGCGCCGACATCGAAACCATGCTGGCGCTGATGGGCCGCATGGGCGAATCGACCGGCGTGCCGGCCACCCGGGTGCGGATCGCCTCCTCGGCCGATGAAACCGCCCTCAAGGATGCCGACCTGCTGATCATCGGCGCCACCCAGCCGCTGTTGCGCAAGTGGGGCACGCAGCTACCGGCCGGCGTCCTCGACAGCATGAAGCGGGTCAGCCTGCCGGCGCGGCCGATGGGCTTCCTGTTCGACTGGTTCGGCCTGAACGCGAAACCCGACCCGACCATCATCTCGCAGGAGAACATCGAAGGTGCGGGCCCGCTGGCGCTGATGCTCGGCTTCGAATCGCCGCTCACGCCCGAGCGCAGCGTGGTAGCGGTGACGGCTTCGCGCACCGGCGAACTGGTCAACGTGCTCGATGCGCTGGACGACCCGGTACGGGCGGCGACGATCCGCGGCAGCGCTGCCTTCGTGCGCGGCGAGCAGGTCGACAGCGTCCTCGCCGGCCGCACCTACACGGTCGGCACGCTGCCGTTCTTTACCGGCTTCTGGTACGCGATGTCGTCGCACCCGGTGTTGCTGGCGCTGGCGGTGCTGCTGGCGGTGCTGATCTTCGGCTTCGCCTTGTGGCGCGGCTTGCGCGCGGTCGCCGCACGCCGTGGCAGCGGTGCATGATCGCGGAGAACGCCTTGCCGAGCCGGCGTAGCGTCATGGCGGCGGGTCTTGCGGCAATGCTCTGTGGCGTGCCGCCGGTAGCCAGCGCCACCTGCCGCACCTGGCCGGCATGGGATGATTTTGCACGCAGCTTCATCGCCGACAGCGGGCGCCTGATCGACCCGTCGACCTACTATGGACAGAGCACTTCGGAAGGACAGGCCTACGCGCTGTTCTTCGCTCTGGTGGCCAACGACCGCGGCCGCTTCGACGCCATCCTGCGCTGGACCGAGAACAACCTGTGCGCCGGGGACTTGTCGACTCACCTGCCGGCCTGGCAGTGGGGCCGCAAGGCCGACGGCAGCTACGCGGTCATCGACGCCAATCCAGCCGCCGACGCCGATCTCTGGATCGCATACGTGCTGCAGGAAGCCGGCCGGCTGTGGCAGCTGCCGCGCTACACCGCGCGCGGGCAGCAGGTGTCCGAACGTATCCTGGCCGAAGAAACCGTCGTCATGGAGGGCCTCGGCCGGATGCTGTTGCCAGCGCCGGCCGGCTTTCAACCGGACCCGGCGCATGCCCGCTTCAATCCCAGCTACCTGCCGCTGCAAGTGCTGCGCCGCCTGGCGGCCGGCAGCGTCAGTGCGGAATCGGCAGCGCGCTGGCTGGAGATCGAACGCAACGCGCTGCGCATGATCGTCGAAAGTGCGCCGCGTGGCTTCGTACCGGACTGGGTCGACTATCACGCGGCATCCGGTTTCAATCCGGTGCCCGACGCCGGAGGCAGCCACAGCAGCGGCGGCAATAACGGCAAGGACAGCGACATCGGCAGTTTCAACGCGATCCGCACCTATCTATGGGCCGGCATGCTGGCTGCCGATGCACCGGCCCGCGCAACGCTTCTGGTACGCCTGCGCCCGATGGTTGACCGGACGATGGCGGCAGGCGCGCCGCCGCAGCGCATCGATACCCGCAGCGGCACGGCCGAAGGCGCGGGCGATGCGGGTTTTTCCGCTGCGCTGCTGCCGCTGATCGGCGCGACTGCCGGCGGGCATGCTGCAGCGTCGCAGCGCGCCCGCATCACGGCGCGCGACCCGGGGGCGCGGCGCGACAATTACTACGAGCAGGCGCTGACCCTGTTCGGTCTCGGCTGGGCCGATGGACTGTTCAGATTTTCGCGCGACGGCCTGCTTCGATTGCAGTGGACATGCAGCGCACGCTGATCGGTGCCGCACTCGGCCTCGGGCTGGCTTCGCTGACACCAGCGGCGAGCCTGGCTGCGCCGGCGGCAGGAGTCGAGGCCGGTACGCGCGCGGTTCCGGCCGGCGACACAGCCGTCGCCGCCCTGGCCAGTCAGGCGCGCTTCTGGTACGGCGAGGGCCGCGATGACCTCGCCGAGGAGACCGTGAACAAGCTGTTTCGCCTCGCACCGGACAACCTGCAGGGCCTGGAAGTGATGGCACGGGTCGAACTGCGCCGCCGGCATCCCGACGCGGTGCACACGCTGCTCGATCGCATGCGCCGGCTGCAGCCGGACGCCGTGGAAATCCGCCGCGTCGAGGCCGCGATGCGCGTCGACACCGACGACCGCGAGGCATTGCGCCGCATCCGCGCGCTGTCGCGCGCCAACCGCAACGCCAACGCCGCCTCCGCCATGCGCAGCCTGTACCCGGACGGCATGCCGACCGAGGACATGACGCTCGAGTACTGGCGCATGGTCGCAGGCACCGCAAACGGCACGGCCCGGGCACGCGCCGGGCTGCTGGAATTGACCCGGCAAGACCCGGGCAACCTGCGCTACCGGCTGGCGCGCGACGAACTGCTGACGGCACGCGCCCCCGTGGACCGGGATGCGCTGGCCCGCATCGTCGCCATGACAAAAATGCCGAATTACGCCAAGCAGGCGCGTGCGGCATGGCGGCGAGCGATGCTGATCCTCGAAAACAGCGCGGCCAGCGTCGCGCTGCTGCGCGCCTACCTGCTCGAGGAAAAAAACGACAGCGCGGTGCGCGGCCGGCTCGGCCGGATGACCGCCGGCGCCGCCGGTCACCGCCGGGCGCTGGCCGCCGACCATGTCGCACCCGAAAAGGCGTTACCACTGTATTCAAGCGCCGCCGCAGTATCGGCCGCAGTATCGGCCGCTGCAACGGCAACTGCATCCGCATCCGCGACCACGACCACCGCAACCATCACGGCTGCCACGGCCAGCCCGGCAGCAACAGCGAAACCGCTGCAGGCCGGTGACCACAAGACCGAGGCGGGGCTGGTCCACGGCGCGCCGGGGCGTCCGGCGCCATCCGATGTTACGGTCGCCGCGGCCGTGCAAACTGCATCTTCCCCGTCAACCGCACCGTCGCCATCCAGCGCACCCGCAACGCCTGCCGCTCCCACTGCCAGCGAACGCGCCAGTAAACTGCGCGTCGAGGCCGACGACCTGCGCGTCGCCGGTAATTCCACCGCCGCGATCGCGGTGCTGGAAAGCGCCATCCCGCTTGATCCCGACGATCCATGGCTGCGCTTCGACCTGGCGCGTCTCTACAGCCGGCGCAATGCACCCGGCGACATGCAGCATGCGGACGCGCTGTTCGACGTGCTGCTGGCGCGCCAGCCGGCCGATCCGGCGGCACTGTATGCCTATGCCCTGATCGATGAAAGCCGGGACCGGCCGCAGGCGGCCCTGGCGACGCTGCAGCGCATGCCTGTCGACGCCCGCGAGCCGAAGTTCATCGCGCTGCAACGCCGGCTGTGGGTCACGCAACGCATCCAGCACGCCGCTTTGCTCGTGGCCGACGGACGTACTGAACAAGCCAGCCAGCAATTGAATGATACGGCGAGCGCAATCGGCGCGGATACCGATCTGGCACCGCGTATTGCACAGGCACAGATGCAAGCCAAGGCCCAGGCCAAGATCCAGGCCGATGCCCGTCGTGCCACTGCCGCGACCGGCTCGCCCGATTCCGGCAAATACCGGGCGCTGGCAGAGACGCTCGATGCCGGCAGCACCTGGCTGGCCGGCGCGATCGACCTGCGCACCCGCTCGGGTTCGGCCGGCAAGTCGCAGTACGCGCTGACCGAACTGCCGCTCGAATACCGCACGCCGTGGCGCGACGGCAGCCACGTGTTCCTGCAGGCGGCGGTAGTGCATGGCAGCGCCGGCACGCTCGATCTCGCGGCCAGCGGCGACGCCGCGCGCTTCGGCAGCGTGCTGCTGTGCCAGCCGACGTGCACGGTCGGCGGGATCGCCCGGAATGTCGATGGCCTCGGCCTGGCGGCAGGCATCGAGCGCGACGGACAGCGCGCCGACATCGGCCTCACGCCGCTCGGCTTTCCGGTCCAGAACCTGGTTGGCGGCGTGCTGCAGAAGGGCGACCTCGGCGCGTTTTCCTATTCGGTGGATGCCTCGCGCCGCGCGCTGACCGGCAGCATCCTGTCGTATGCCGGCGCCCGCGATCCGCGCACCGGGGCGACATGGGGCGGCGTACTGGCCAACGGCGTGCGCGTCGGCCTGAGCCGCGACGACGGCGGCAGCTTCGGCGCCTGGGGCTCGCTCGGCCTGCACCGGCTGACCGGACGCAACGTACAGACCAACGACCGCATGCAGTTGATGGGCGGCGGTTACTGGCGGCTGATCAATGAGACCGATCGCGAGCTCTCGGCCGGCGCGAATATGCTGTACTGGCGTTTTTCCAAAAATGCCGGCGAATACACCTTCGGTCACGGCGGCTATTACAGCCCGCAGCGTTTCGTTTCGCTGGCGTTGCCTGTGACCTTCGGCCAGCGCACGGCGCGTCTGTCGTATTCGATCCGCGGTGCGCTGTCGGCCTCGCGCTCGTCGACTGCGGCAGCGGATTATTTTCCAACCCGGCCCGACCTGCAGGCGCAGGCCGATGCCCACTACACCGCATCGACCGGACGCGGCGTCGGCCGCTCGCTGGCAGCCGCGTTCGAATACCAGATGCGGCCGAAGCTGTTCGTCGGCGGCCGCTTCGAGATCGATCGCTCCACCGATTACGCACCGAACCGGCTGTTCTTTTACTTCCGCTACGACCTCGACCGCAGCGGTGCGCGGCCGGTCGCGTTCCCACCCGAGCCGCTGATACCGGCTTCCCAGTTCTGATCGCCATCATGACCCGGATTCCGACCTTGCGCATCCGCCTTGCCATCGCCGGCCTGACGCTGCTGCAGGCAGGCTGCAGCACGCCGCAAGGCGCGGTCGCCCACGAGCATTACGATCCGGCGTATCTGAACGAAGAAGCGGTGGATGCGCTGGCCGCCGGGGATCGTGGCACCGCCCGCATCCTGCTCGAGCGCGCAGCACTGCTGGCGCCTGCCGACGCACTGGTGACGGAAAATCTTGCGGCGCTGAAGGTGGGTGGCGTGCTGCGGAAAAACCCTAAGCAATGCCCTTCTGGGCCATGATCTTGTCGAGCTTGCGGCCAAGCGCATTCGCGTTGAAGGGTCGAACGATGTAGTCGTCGGTACCCGCTTCGGCGGCGGCGAGGATGGTTTCCCGGCTGGCCTGCGGCGTGACCATCAGCACCGGCAGCGCGGCGAGTTCGGGCGTGGCGCGGATCGTGCGCACCAGGTCGAGACCGTTCATGACCGGCATCGCGCAATCGGTGATGACGAAGCCGATCGGCGCGCCGACCACCTGCGCGCTCTTGAAGGCGCGCAGCGCCATGGCGCCATCGATGGCTTCCGAAATTTTCCGATAGCCGAGTTCCTTGAGCAAGTGCACGACCACATGCCGCATCGGCGGTGCGTCGTTTACAACCAGGAAGTGGAGATCGGTTCGCATCGGATCACAAAGACAGGCAGGGGAATACAGTGTACTAGATCAAGCATTGCCCTGCCGAAAGGATGACGATCGCTTGCCTGGTCCGCGGCACAGGCCATGGCCTACGATTTCAGCGGATCGGCAGCGGATCGGCAGCGGCTGGCACGGGTGCCGCAGGCGGCACGGTTTCAGGCTTTTTTGCAGGAGCGGATTCAAGCGACGGTCCGGGCACGACCCGCGGCGCAGGTGCGACCAGTCTGTCGATCGCCTCGGGATCAAGATAACTTTCGACCCGCGCAAAGAACTGATCGTAGAACTTTTTCGAGGCGATCGTCTCCGCACCGACCTTGACCAGCGAATCGTCGCTGGAGCCGAACGGCACCGACAGCGAACCGAGCACGCCGACGCCGACGCTGGCAGAGTTGCTGCTCTTCTTGAGCGAATAGGTCTGTCGCACCGCGTTGGCAAATGCCGTCGTCGCATTGCTGCCCTCGCTGTCGGGAGCGCACACGACGGTGAACTCGATCTCGGCGTGGGCTTCGCTGGTGCGCTGGAAGTTCTTGGACCCCTTGACCTGCGCCGGCTTGGCGTCGGTCACGATGTAGCCCTGGCTCAGGAGCGCGCGCCGCGCCGCTTCGCAGGTCGCCGGACCGCTGCCGGGAAAACTGTGCGAGTACGTATCGGCAGAACTGAATTCTTCATTGGCATACAGCGCCGGGCCGGTGGTCGCGCAGCCACCCAGCACCGCCGCTGCGGCCAGCGCCAACCCGACCGCGCGCTGACCGTGCAACCCGCGGAAAAACCCCGCCCTGCCTGCATTTCGTGTCATCATACTTATCAGCAACTTAACATCCGCGTTGGTAAAATCCTCGCCGTCAAGGATACCGGATGCCGCACGGAATGCGGTGATCCCGTGTCGATCGGCACACACCCGGAACGCGAAAGATATCCTCATGCGAACACCACGCCTGCTGCTGTGCCTGTGCCTGAGCCTGAGCCTGAACCTTTGCATGGGATCGCTGACAGCCGACGCCCGCGCCGCCAGCGCCACTGGCAACGGGCCGCATGCGATGACCGGCGTGAAGAACATCATCCTCAGTAATCCGGCGGGTGAACAGGTCAACATCGGCACCGTGACGTTTGCGGATGCGGGCAACGCGCAATCGCGTTTCACGGTCGCCATCGCGCCGGAATTCGGTGAATATTTTCTGGCGATGCGGCCGTTTCGCTGCCTGGCGGGCAAGACCCAGCAGCTGTGCTGGTTCCCGGTCAACCGCGAGCCGCAGGTCATCAGCGCGACCGACCTGGTGCCGCTCGAATATGCCCTCATGTTCATGCGCACCAAGCCGGCCAGCCTGCATCTGAATCCGTTCAACGGCGTCTATTACAAAATGGCCTGGTCGGACGAGGGCTTGACCGGCACCGTGCAGGATGTGGACATGGACCCGTTCATTACGCCGGACGCCGTGCCGCTCGAACGGCGCGTACGGCCATTGCGGCCGCAGGACCTCAGTCCGGGTGACCCGCGCTCGCATTGGCTGCCGACGCTGACGATTCGCTGACGATTTGCTGAGGATTCGCCGAGCACCTGCGGCGGATTCGTTTGCGCTCGTCACCCTGCTTTCCCGATCGAACCGGCGTGCTACGCTTTGACGATGGATTCATTCTGAAAAATCCGTCTGCTTGCGGCCTGCATGGCGATCGTCAGCATGCTGTTCATGCAGCGTGCGATCGCAGCCTATGCATGCCCGACGATGTCGCCGTCATCATCGCCGGTCTGGTGCCGATCATGCTTGGCTCGGGGACCGGATCGGAAGTGATGCAGCGGATCGCCGCGCCGATGGTGGGCGGCATGAGCATCGCGCCGTTGCTGTCGATGTTCGTGGTGCCGGTGGTGTACCTGCTGCTGCTGCGCCGGCAGGTGCAGCGCGTGAGTACCTCGGCGTCTTAACGCAGATTCCCGGTATGCCCCAGCGAATAGCGACCGGGCTGCGGCCACACCGTCAGGCCATGCGGTTCGCGCCCGACCTTGATCTTGTCGACATTGCCCGAGGTCGTGTCGAAGCGGTAGACGACGTCGTCATACCGGCCTGAGAGCCACAGGTATTTGCCATCAGCGCTGACGTTGCCCATGTCGGGACTGCCGCCACCGGGAATCGGCCAGGTCGCGGTCACGGTGCGGGTGGCGAAATCGATCACCGAGACGCTGCCCTTGCCGCCGGGCGTGCCATGGATCTTGTTGGTGCCGCGATTGGCGACATACAGGCTCTTGCCGTCGCGACTTGGATAGATGCCATGGGCGCCGATGCCGGTGTCGATGAAGCCGATCTGCTTGAACGACTCGCCATCGACCACATGCACGCCGTCGGCCATCATGTCGGCCACGAAGAACAGCTTGCCGTCCGGCGAGGCGCGCACATCCTGCGGCATGCCCGGCGTGGTGCAGATCTCGGCGCCGAGTTCGCTTGGGTCAGGTATCTTGCGCGGCTTCTTGCCGGGTGTGGCGATCAGGGCCAGTACGTCGGGACGCTTGAAATATTTGCTCAGTTTTAGGGTACCGACGACGCGGCGATTCACCAGGTCGATCTTGCTGATGGCGCCGGTGAATTCACAGGTGAAAAAGACGAACTTGCCGTCGATCGAGAAGTCGGCGTGGTTGATGCCCTTGCAGTCGGGTACCGAGATCGCATACTGCAACGCCATCGTGTGCGGATCGCGAAAGTCCAGCCGCTTGTATTCTTCGGCGACGACGATGGCTGACTTGCCGTCCGGCGACCAGTACAGGTTGTAGGGATCTTCGACAGGGATCGATTTGCCGGGCTTGCCGGTCTTCGGATCGATCGGCGTCAGGCTGCCGTCGCGGCGGCCCTCGGCATTGTTGGCGACCCACAGCGTCTGCAGATCATAGGCCGGCACGACGTGCTGCGGATTGATGCCGACCTTGAAGGTGTCGATGACCTTGAGCGTCTTCGGATCGATCACGGAGACGGTGTTTGCCGTGTGGTTGGGTACATAGACGCGCTCGAGTGCACCGGCGACCGCCGGACTCATGTGGCCGGCGGCCGTCTCGCTGTAGAGGTTGTTGCGGTCGGCCACGGCCGGCATGCCGGTGACCGTGGTCCAAGGCGCTGCCGGTGTTGCCGGCGGTGCGGCTTTGGTGCCGGACTGTGCAGCGACCCACGCCGCCGAGCCGGACAGGGTGACCAGGATGACAGCGGTTGCGATACGATTTTTACGCATGGAAGACTCTTCGAATTCTGGAGGACAGCATCAGGATGAAAGGGGAACTCAGCGCCGTGCACTTTGCGCAGCACGGATTGCGGTAACGGTCCGGCTCACGATCAGGTCGACGCCAAGCTGGCCGAGCGCCGCACTCGATCCGCGCGGGTCGCCGGTCACGCCGGCCGCTTTTGCGTCGCGCGCATCGGAGGCGATGGCGTTCGGCCGG
This sequence comes from Herminiimonas sp., assembly GCA_014377845.1. Taxonomy (GTDB): domain Bacteria; phylum Pseudomonadota; class Gammaproteobacteria; order Burkholderiales; family Burkholderiaceae_D; genus JANXSS01. The sequence goes on along the minus strand of JACMOV010000056.1, from coordinate 3,570 downwards.
ACCAGGCTGGCATCGATCGCCATCATGAGCGAGGTGTCGGCCAGGCCGGCATGGATGCCGATCTGCGCGTCGGTAAAACCCTTGGCACGCAGGGCCTGATCATAGTCGACTTCGGCAGCCTTGTAGTAGTCGCCGATGAAATGTACCCGTGCCGAAGTGGCCGCCCATTCATGGTTGAGGCGGGTCGCGACCGTCTTCAACTGCGCCTGGTAGCCGCCATGGTCGCCGATCAGGACGATGTCGACGAAGCCGTGTTGCCGGAAGCTGCGTGCCGCGCCTTCGAGCAGGCTTCGGAACGCATCGTCCGGAACCGATATGGTGCCGGGGAAGCGCATGTGCCCGGCAGGCGGCGCGATCGGTCCTTCAGGCACATAGGCGAGCACCGGCGCGACCAGCGCGTTGCCGAGCGAAGCGGCGATCTTCCCGGCCAGCGCCTTGACGCGGACGTTGTGCTTGCCAAGCGCCATGTGCGGCCCGCTTTGTTCGGTACCGCCGACCGGAATGATGATCGTGGTCTTGCCGGCATGCACGTCATCCCGCACCTCCGTCCAGGTCAGGTCGTCGAGGAACACGCTGTCGGCCCTGGCCCAGACGGACTGCGCCGACAGTACGAACCACAGACTGCAAGCCGCCACGATGGCGCGTGGCATGCGGGATTTTTCCCGGCCACGGCGAACGGGTGCGCAGCGACGAACGGCAGACTTGGAAATCATTGAGGCCCTTGAAAAATGTGGCTTGCGACTGCCGCAGGACAGAAAGGAATGGCATCGATGCCACCGATCCAGACCGGATTGTAAGACGCGGCTAGCCGTAGACCAACGCCGGCAGCATTGATTCCAGGCATTGCACTTTTAATTGTTGTATCGCGAGCGCGTTATTTCCGGCTGGCAATTGCATGCCAACCGATCCGTCGTTACGGATCCGCGTTGACTGGAGAGGGTGACCAGGTCATGCGAAAGGCTTCCTGGCGAACCGGGAAGCGCCCGACAGGACGCGCGCTAGACGAACCTGGAAAAATCCGGCTTGCGCTTCTCGAAAAAGGCCGCGAACGCTTCCTTCGCTTCCGGCGCGCGCAGCATGGCGCTGAATGCGAGGTTTTCCTCGGTCACGCGGGCTTCGAGGGCGGCACGGTCGTCCGCCTTCATCAGGCGCTTGGTGGCGCGCACGGAGGATGCCGGCAGGGCCGCCAGCTTCATCGCCTGGGCCTGCGCGAAGTCGGCCAGCTGATCGGCCGGCACGACCCGGTTGACCAGTCCCATCTGCAGTGCCTCGTCGGCGAAAAACGCTTCGCCGAACATCAGCTTTTCTGCGGCGCGACGGTAACCGGCACTGCGCTCCAGCAGCAGGCTGGAACCAAATTCCGGGCACAGCCCAAGCTGCGAGAACGGCATGCTGAACTTCGCATTGTCGGCTGCGTACACCAGGTCGCAATGCAGCAGCAGCGTGGTGCCGATGCCGACCGCTGCGCCCGACACCGCGGCAATCACCGGTTTGGTGGCGCGGATCATCTGCTGCATGTACTGGAAGACCGGACTTTCGGCCAGCATCGGCGGCGTCTTCATGAAATCTTCAAGGTCGTTGCCGGCCGTGAAGATCTGCGGCTGGCCGGCGATCAGGATCACGCGTACTGCGGGGTCGGCTTCCGCATCCCGCATGCCGTCGACCATCGCCTGGTACATCGCGCCGGTGATCGCGTTCTTCTTGTCGGGGCGGTTGAAGACGATGCGCAGAATGCCGCTGCTCTTTGTGATTTCGATATCCATGGTGCCTTTCTTGATCGGTTGGGGTGCGCGGCACATTTCTGATTAGTTGGGGACAGAGTACCGCTTCGCTTAACTCTGTCCCGCAAATGAAGAGCTACGCTACGCTCGACTCTGTCCCGCAAGTGACAAGTTTCGCAATTCGTTAGATTCGCTCGAAAATCCCCGCGGCGCCCATGCCGGTGCCGACGCACATGGTCACCATGCCGTACTTCAGCTTGCGCCGCTGCATCGCATGGATCACCGTGGCGGACCGGATTGCACCGGTGGCGCCAAGCGGATGACCGAGTGCGATCGCGCCGCCCATCGGATTGACCTTGGCCGGATCGAGTCCGAGATCCTGGATCACAGCGAGCGCCTGTGCCGCGAAGGCTTCGTTCAACTCGAACCAGTCGATCTGGTCCTGCGTCAGGCCGCCGGCTTTCAAGGCCGCAGGAATCGCTTCCTTCGGACCGATGCCCATGATCTCGGGCGGCACGCCGCGCACCGCGAACGAGACGAACCGCGCCAGCGGCGTGAGGTTGAACTGCTTCAGGATCTTTTCGCTGACCAGGATCAGCACGCCGGCGCCGTCAGAAGTTTGCGAGCTATTTCCGGCCGTGACCGAGCCCTTCGGCGAAAACACGGGACGCAGTTTTGCCAGCGCCGCGAGGTTCGTATCGGCGCGCGCGCCTTCATCCTGACGCACGGTGCGGTTCATCAGTTCGATCTCGCCACTGGAAAGATTTGGCATGCGGCTGACGATCTCGACTGCCGTCATCTCGGCATCGAAGTCACCGGCCTGCTGCGCCGCCAGCGCCTTCAGGTGCGAGTCGAGCGCGAACTGGTCCTGCGCCTCGCGCGAGACCTTCCACTGCCTGGCGACATTCTCGGCGGTCAGTCCCATGCCGTACGCCATGCCGATGTTTTCGTCCTTGAAGACGTTCATGTTGATGGAGGGATGGAAGCCCATCATCGGCACCATCGACATCGATTCCGCACCGGCGGCGATCATCACGTCGGCCTGGCCCACGCGGATGCGGTCTGCCGCCATGGCAACAGCGGTGATGCCGGAGGCGCAGTAACGATTGACGGTCACGCCGCCCACCGTCGACGGCAAGCCAGCCAGCAGCACGGCATTGCGCGCCACGTTCAGGCCCTGCGCGCCTTCCGGAAACGAGCAGCCGACGATTGCGTCCTCGATCAGCTTCGGATCCAGCCCGGGCACCTGGGCCAGCGCCGATTGCAATGCAGCGACCAGCAGATCGTCGGGACGGGTGTGGCGGAACATGCCGCGCGGCGCCTTGCCGATCGGTGTGCGGGTGGCAGCGACGATGTAGGCTTCTTGTAGTTGTTGGGTCATGTTGTTCTCCTGATGCAGGTTCGGATTCTTTGGTGTCTGGAAGACTTGTCGGGTCACGAACGCACTGCCTAGTCAGTTGGGGACAGAGTACCGCTCCGCTTAACTCTTTCCCGCAATTAGTTACGAATCGGTTTACCGGTCTGCATCATCCCCATGATCCGTTCTTGGCTCTTCGGATGATTCAGCAATTCCATGAAGGCGCGGCGTTCGGCATCGAGCAGCCACTGCTCGTCGACCAGGCTGCCTTCGTCGACGTCACCGCCGCAGACGACCTGCGCGATCATCACACCGAGCTTGTAGTCGTGCGCCGAGATGAAGCCGCCATCACGCATGTTGACCAGCTGCGCCATGATGGTGGCGACGCCGTAGCGGCCGGTGACGGGCACCAGCTGCTTCATCGGCGGCCGGTAGCCGGCGTCGAACAGCGCACGCGCCTCGACCTTGGCCACGTGCAGCAACTCATGGGCG
>JACMOV010000055.1 GCA_014377845.1 Herminiimonas sp. | reverse complement strand
TGTTCCGGCGCAACGGCGCAGAAGGTCACGCCCTTGATCGTGTCGGCGCGGGTCGTGAAGACCCAAAGCTTGCCGTCCTGTACCAGGTTGCCGTCTTCATCCTTGATGTGATGCGGGAAGGCGAAGCGCACGCCGGTCGACTTGCCGATCCAGTTCGACTGCATGATGCGCACGCGTTCCGGCCAGCCGGGCAGGTTGTTGTCGACATGGTCGAGCAGTTCTTCGGCGTAATCGGTGATGCGCGCGTAGTACATCGGGATCTCGCGCTTTTCAATCAGCGCGCCGGAGCGCCAGCCGCGGCCGTCGATCACCTGCTCGTTGGCCAGCACGGTCTTGTCGACCGGGTCCCAGTTCACGGTGCCGGTCTTCTTGTAGATGATGCCCTTTTCGAGCATCTTCAGGAACATCCACTGGTTCCACTTGTAGTACGCCGGCGAGCAGGCCGCCATCTCGCGCGACCAGTCGATTGCCAGGCCCATCGCTTCCATCTGCTTTTTCATGTGTGCGATGTTGGCGTAGGTCCATTGCGCCGGCGGCACGTTGTTGGCCATCGCGGCGTTTTCGGCGGGCATGCCGAATGCGTCCCAGCCCATCGGCATCAGCACGTTGTAGCCGTTCATGCGCAGGTACCGGTACATGACGTCGTTGATCGTGTAGTTGCGCACGTGACCCATGTGCAGCTTGCCGGACGGATAGGGCAGCATCGAGCAGGCGTAGAACTTTTTCTTTTCGGTTCCCTTGCTGTCGGTCGCGTGCTCGACCGCGCGGTAGGCGTCGATCGACTGCCAGTGGGTTTGCGCCGCGCGCTCGACGTCGGCGGGGATGTATTTATCTTGCATGGAGAGATGCGGCCAAAGAAACGAAGGATTGGTGATTATACCGGCAGCAAGAGCGAAATCGGACGCAACCGGATGACCTGGTAATGGGCGTGGAGAGGGATCGCGGCTTGAAACCGGAAGACCGGTTGGGCTGCGGCGGGCGATGCGCGTCGACAGCAACCGGCGCGACGGCGCTCTCCGGAAATTGGCAGGTTCCTAGCGCAGGTGGACGCGCAGCGCCGGAGGTTCGCCGTAGTCTTCGTAGCGCTCGTTGATGCCGGCGATGCAATACAGGACTTCCTCGAGCATGTCCGGCTGCGCGGCGCGCCAGGCGGCGCTGTTGGCGATCTCGATGTCGAGCACTTCGTCGGGGCCAAGGCGGATCGCCGACATGCCGTCGTCATCGCGCAGATAGCTCAGGCAATCGATCCAGGCGTCCATACTGCGGCCATAGAATTCCGGAAAGCCGAACACCGCCTGCGATGCGTCATGGAATGCCGCCCAGTCGGTCATGGCCGCGCCGTCGAGCGTCACGCGGGCCATGCTATTTGCCCGCCGCCGGCAATTCGGTCACGAAGCCGATCTTCGTCAGGCCGTTCGACTGCGCCGCCGACATCACCTGCGCCACGGCTTCATACCGCGTGGCGCGGTCGGCGCGCAGTTGCAGGTCGGGCTGCGGCGTCTGTTTCGCAGCCTCGGCCATCTTGGCCGCCAACGCCGCGTCGGCGACCGGTGCATCGTTCCAGTACAGCTTGCCGGCGGCATCGATCGAGAGCGTGATCGTGGCGGGCAGGGTGGCGGCCGGCGTTGATGCCGCTTTCGGCAGATCGAGCTGGATCGCGTGGGTGAACAGCGGCGCGGCCAGGATGAAGATCACCAGCAGCACCAGCATCACGTCCACCATCGGTGTGACGTTGATCTCTGCCATCGGTCCGGGCTGCCGGTTGTCGTTGAATCCGCCAAATGCCATGGTCGGCTCGCTTGAGGTAAGGGGGTTGTGAAAGGCGCAGTTACTCGCCGACGCGGGCACCGGTGGTCAGATAAGCATGCAGATCGTGCGCAAACGCGTCCAGCTCCGCCAGCGTGACCCGATTGACACGGGTGAATGCGTTATAGGCCAGCACCGCCGGAATCGCCACCGTCAGGCCCAATGCCGTCATGATCAGCGCTTCGCCGACCGGCCCCGCCACCTTGTCGATCTGCACCGTGCCGGCGACCGAGACCGCGCTCAGCGCGTGATAAATGCCCCAGACCGTGCCGAGCAGACCGACGAACGGCGCCGTCGCACCCACCGAGGCCAGGAGCGTCAGGCCTGATTCGAGCCGCGACGACACGCGGTTGATCTCGCGGCGCAGGGTGCGGGTGATCAGCTCGCCCGTGTCGCTGGCGGCATTGAGCGAGCCGGCCTGCGCCTTGACATTGGCCGCCTGCGCGCTCTGGATCGCCAGCGGCGCGTACACCCGTTCTGCGTCGGCATGCGTGAGTATCGTGATCGCGTCGGCCAGCGTCGGCGCTTGCCAGAACACCTCCAGTACGCCGGCGCTGCGGCGGATGCGCCAGGCGCTCCAGGTTTTCGAGAGGATATAGAGCCAGCTTACCACCGACATCAGCAGCAGCACGATGGCGACCGCATGCGAGACACCATCGGTATGCGACCAGTAATGCGAGATGCCGATCGGCGCGTTCATGCGTGAGCCGGCGGTGTTCTAGCGCAGGCCAAGAACATCCTGCATGTCGAACAGGCCGCTGCTGCGGCCCGCCAGGAACCGGGCGGCGCGCAGGCTGCCATGCGCATAGGTGACGCGGCTGGACGACTTGTGGCTGATCTCGATCCGCTCGCCGGTCGCGGCAAACAGCACCGTGTGGTCGCCGACGATATCGCCGCCGCGGATCGTCGCAAAGCCGATCGAGGCCGGGTCGCGCGGGCCGGTGACGCCATATCGCTCGTAGACGGCGACATCCTGGAGCTTCTTGCCCTGGGCATTGGCGATCACCTCGCCCATCATCAGCGCGGTGCCGGACGGGGCGTCGACCTTGTGCCGATGATGCGCTTCGACGATCTCGATGTCGTAGCCTTCGGCAAAACTCCTTGCGGCCATTTCCAGCAGCTTCAGCGTGACGTTCACGCCGACGCTCATGTTGGGCGCGAAGACGATCGCCGTCCTTTCTGCGGCGGCGGCAATTGCGGCGCGACCGGCCTCGTCGAAGCCGGTGGTGCCGATGATCATGGCGATGCCGTGCTGCGCGCAGTAGGGCAGCAGGGCGAGCGTGCCTTCCGGGCGCGTGAAGTCGATCACGAAGCGCGCATCGGCCAGCGCCGCGGCGTAATCGGCGCTGATGGCGATGCCGGTCGGCTTGCCAAGGAATGCGCCGGCGTCGATCCCCAGCGATGGCGCGCCGGCGATGTCGAGCGCGCCGACCAGAGCCGTATCGCCGGCCTGGCAGATCGCCTCGACCAGCATTTGTCCCATGCGGCCGGACGCGCCGGTCACCGCGATCTTCAGGGGAGTCGTCGTCATCTGCGTTCCACTCTTATTTCGGTGCGGGCGCGGACGGCGCGGTCTTCGCCGGCACGATGGCGGGCAGATCCTTCGGCGCCGGTGCGGCGCCGGCAATGCGCGCCAGGTAATCGGCTTCGGTAGGCAAGTCGCCGCCCTGGAAGCTGGCGACCTTGCCATCCTTGAAGAAGACGGTGACGCGGCTGGTGGTCACTTCGCCGTTGCCGCGCTGTAGCCGGAAAATATAATCCCAGCGATCCGTATGGAAGATGTCGACCAGCAGCGGCGTGCCGAGTGCGAAGCGCACCTGGTCGGGCGTCATGCCTTCCTTGAGCTGGGTGAGCATTTCACTGGAGACGAAATTGCCTTGCTGGACGCTGATCCGATACGGCGCCAATCGGCCGAGATACGCGCGCAGGCCAGTCGGTCCGATCGTCTGCGCTCCGGTGCCGGCAGCAGCAGCCGCAGCCGTCTCGGAAGAAGGTGAACTGGTTGCGCAGCCACCCAAGGCAAGCAAGGTCAGCGGCAGCGCGGTGATCAATGCCGCCGAGCGGGCATGGGACAGCAGGCGGCGTGCGGTGGCCGAAAACGGGGCCGAACGAGTGGCTGGAAGCGGGTGCTGCATTTGCATGGGACGTCTCGATTGATTGAGGCACGGTGCCAAAACGCTATATGATAAAGCAGTTCCTCCACTGCTCCCCCAAGAACATGCCCAACAACCCAAGCGACCTGAAGGCCAGCGGTCTGAAAGCGACCCTGCCGCGCCTGAAAATTCTCGATATTTTCCAGAACAGTGCCGTGCGTCACCTCAGCGCCGAAGATGTCTACAAGTTGCTTCTGATGGAAAACATGGATGTCGGCCTCGCCACCGTCTACCGGGTTCTGACCCAGTTCGAACAGGCCGGCCTGCTGCACCGGAACCATTTCGAAACCGGCAAGGCGGTCTTCGAACTCAACGAAGGCTCGCATCACGATCATCTGGTATGCCTCGATTGCGGCAGGGTCGAGGAGTTCTACGACGAGGAAATCGAGAAGCGCCAGCAGAAGGTCGCGCTGGAGCGCGGTTTCGACATCGCAGAACATGCGCTGGCACTGTACGGACACTGCACCAAGACCGCCTGCCCGCACCGCACGCGATAGGCTGCGTTTGACTTTTAGCCCTGCCCGAGCGCTTTCGACAACAACTTTGCCGTCAGGTCGACGATCGGGATCACCCGTTCGTAAGCCATGCGCGTCGGTCCGATGACGCCAAGGGTGCCGACGATCTTGCCGTTGACCTCGTAGGGCGCTGTCACCACGCTCATCTGCTCCATCGGCACCAGGTTCGAATCGCCGCCGATGAAGATCTGTACGCCGGTCGCCCGGCTCGACAGGTCCAGCAACTGCATCAGGCTGGTCTTCTGTTCGAACATGTCGAAGAGCGTGCGCAGTGACGTCATGTTCGAGGCCAGGTCGGTCACTGACAGCAGGTTGCGCTCACCCGAAATCACCATGTCGTCGCTGTCGTCGGTCATTGCGGCGCTGCCGGCTTCGACCGCGGCCTGCATCAGGCGGGTCATGTCGTCGCGCAGCTGGCGCAGCTCGCCCTGCAGGCGGATGCGCACATCGTCGAACGAGAGGCCGCCGTAATGCTGGTTGATGTAGTTGGCGGCCTGGATCAGCTGCGACGGCGTGTAGTCTGCGTCGGTCAGCAACAGCCGGTTCTGGACATCGCCGCCGGGGCTGACGATGACCAGCAGGATGCGTTTTTCCGATAGCCGCAGGAACTCGATCTGCTGGAACACCGACTCGCGCCGTGGCGTCAGGATCACGCCGGCAAACTGCGACAGCGACGACAGCAACTGCGCGGCGTTGGCGATCATCTTCTGCGGCGTGCTGCTGTGCAGGGCCGACTCCAGTCGCGCCTGTAACGCCGCCTCGTCCTTGTGCTGCACCGTCAGCAGCGTATCGACGAACAGCCGATAGCCGCGCGGCGTCGGAATCCGGCCGGCCGAGGTGTGCGGACTGGCGACGAAACCCATCTCTTCCAGATCCGACATGATGTTGCGGATCGTCGCCGGCGACAGGTCAAGGCCGGAAATCTTCGACAGCGAGCGCGAGCCGACCGGCTGGCCGTCGGCGATATACCGTTCGACCAGCGCTTTCAACAGGGTTTGGGCACGAATATCGAGTTGCATGGGTGACATTCTATCGAGCACAGGAGGCGGACGCCAACATTATGCGCGCTGCCCGCCAGCGCTCAGCCAGCCATCGATTTCGGACAGGCTGGTGCAGACCGCATCGGGCCGGATTTCCGGCGGCAGGCTGCGGCCGAAACGGTTGATCCAGATGGCGCGCATGCCGGCATTCTGCGCCGCCACCACGTCGAGTTGGAGGTCGTCGCCGGCATAGGCCGCCTCCGACGGGTGCACCGATAAAGCCGCGCAGGCGGCATGGAAGATCGCGGGATCGGGTTTGGCCCGGCCGAAACTGTGCGCCGCCAGCGAGACCCGGAAGTGCGGCGCCAGGCCGATCGCGTGCAGGTCCGCAAAGCCGTTGGAAATCGATCCCAGGTGAACCCGGGCGCCGAGCCGCTGCAACCCCGGCAGCACATCCTCGAAGGGCGTGACATCGTTGCGGGCATGCGCGAACACGTCCATCGCCGCGTCGACCATGCGGTGATCCGCGTTGCAGGCGATGAAGGCCTCGGTCAGGCCGGCGTGGCGCAGCGCCCAGAGGTCGATCTGGAAATGCGGGTTCTCCGCCATCAGCACCGTGCGCCTGGCACGCAGGCTGTCGATCGACCATTGCTGCGTCACCGCCGGCACGTGCTGCTCAAGCCAGGCATGCAGGGCTTGCTCGGCCTTGCGGATCACCGGGACGATCGGCCAGAGGGTGTCGTCGAGGTCGAACAGGATGGCCTTGATCGGGGTGCGGCTGGTCATGTTGGATGCGGCTGGTGTCAAGGTGGGATTCCGTTCCGGGGTTGCGCGGCAGGCGATGGATGCATTTCAGTGAATGTTTTAACGTCTCGGCTCCTTGGTCCGTTAAATCGGGGTCAGAGTCGAAATTCGCAATGAATCCCTGCGAAACTCGACTCTGACGCCGATTTAACTGCGTGCCGCGGGTTGTGCAGCCTGGCGATGGCACCTGCTTGCGTCTGTACTTCCAGTGTTGCAGCCAGCGCAAATTATGGTCTAATCTGCGGCATGTTGCCTGCCACTTCAAGCCCTGTCTCCGTCGCCGCATCCGACACCGCGCCACGCGCGGTACCTGCCTTTGCTACGGTCGCGCTGGTCGGACGGTATCCGGCGGCGGGCATCACCGCTTCGCTGACCGAGGTTGCGGCGTTTGTCTCCAGCACAGGCCGGGCGGTAATTTTCGAGACTGAAACTGCGCGCCATCTGACGCTGCCCGGCATGCGCGCGATGAGCCTGCCCGAGATCGGCCTGCATGCCGATGTCGCCATCGTGCTCGGCGGCGACGGCACGATGCTCGGCGTGGCGCGCCAGTTGGCGGCGTTCGACGTGCCGATGATCGGCATCAACCAGGGCCGGCTCGGTTTCATGACCGACATTCCGGCCGAACGGATGATCGCGGTCCTCACCGACATGCTCGACGGCAAAATCGGTTCCGAACAGCGCAGCCTGCTCGAAGGCGCGGTCCTGCGCGATGGCGCGCCGATCTTCGAGGCGATGGCGGTCAACGATGTGGTGGTATCGCGCGGCGCGGGTTCCGGCATGATCGAACTGCGGGTCGAGGTCGACGGCCACTTCATGTACAACCAGCGCTCCGATGGCCTGATCGTCGGCACCCCCACCGGTTCGACCGCGTATGCCCTGTCGGCCGGCGGGCCGCTGCTGCATCCGAGCCTCGGTGGACTTGTGCTGGTGCCGATCGCGCCGCATGCCCTGTCGAACCGGCCGATCGTGGTGCCCGACAGCAGCCAGATCGTGATCGAAGTCATCAGCGGGCGCGACTGCAGCGTCAATTTCGACATGCAGTCCCTGGCCAGTCTGCAGCATCACGACCGCATCCTGATTCGCCGCTCGGCGCATGCGATCACGTTCCTGCATCCGCAAGGCTGGAGTTACTACGACACGCTGCGCGAGAAGCTGCACTGGAACGAATATCCATCGGTCGAAGGTCGGTTAAAATAATTGCCCTGTATCCCGGCTCTGGCCTGGGCCGGTCCGATACGCGCTCCGGCTGGCCTACTGACCGACTGCCTTTTGCGCACTCCTTGCCCCTTGACTCACCTGCCTGGTCCCTGCTGCATGCTGCGAACGCTTTCCATCCGCGATTTTGTCATCGTCGACGCCATCGAGCTTGAATTTGCATCGGGCTTTTCCGTCTTCACCGGCGAGACCGGTGCCGGCAAGTCGATCCTGATCGATGCGCTGGCGTTAGCACTCGGCGGTCGCGGCGACGCCAGCGTGGTGCGCGAAGGCGCGGCCCGAGCCGACATCACGGCCGACTTTGCGGTTGGTCCCGAGTCCCGGGACTGGCTCGAGCGCAATGCATTCCAGGCCGAGGAAGGCGGGGTGCTGCTGCGCCGGGTGATCGACAACGCCGGCCGCTCCAAGGCCTTCGTCAACGGCATCGCGGCCACCGCCACCCAGCTGCGGGAGCTGGGCGAGATGCTGGTTGATATCCACGGCCAGCATGCGCACCAGTCGCTGCTCAAGCCAGATGCCCAGCGCATCCTGCTCGACACCCAGGCCGGATTGCAGGAGGAGGCCAGGCCGGTCGCCGCCGCCTACAAGGCATGGCGCGCGCTGGCCCGGCAGCGCGAGGAATTCGAATCGAATGCCAGGAATGTCCTGATCGAGCGCGAACGCCTCGAGTGGCAGGTTGGCGAACTCGACAAGCTGGCCGCCAGGCCGGGCGAGTGGACCGAGGTCAGCAACGAGCACAGCCGTCTGTCGCACGCGGCCAGCCTGATCGAGGGTGCCCAGGAGGCCTTGTCGGCGATCTCGGAAGCCGACCAACCGATGCTGTCGCAGCTGACGTCGCTGATGCAGAAACTGGCGAAACTGGCCGACATCGATGCCGCTCTGACACCCGTGATCGAATTGCTGGAGCCGGCCCGCATCCAGTTGCAGGAAGCGGTGTACGGCCTGAACGATTATCTCGGCCGGGTCGAGCTCGATCCTGCGCGACTGCGCCAGGTCGAGGCCCGCATGTCGGACCTGCATGCGACCGCCCGCAAGTTCCGGGTGCAGCCGGAAGACCTGCCGGACGAACACCAGAGTCTCGCCGCCCAGCTGCTGCAACTGGCGGCCGCCTCCGACATGGAGACGCTGAAGGTGCAAGAGCAGAAGGCGCATGACGCCTATCTGGCGCTGGCGAAAAAACTCGGCAAGGCGCGCGCCAGGGCGGCCGCCGCACTCGGCACGGCAGTGACGGCGGCGATGCAGGACCTGAGCATGGGCGGCGGCCGGTTCTCGGTGGCGCTGCAGCCGTGCGAGCCGGCCAGCTACGGCCTGGAGCAGGTTGAATTCATGGTCGCCGGTCATGCCGGCACGACCCTGCGGCCACTGGCGAAAGTCGCCTCGGGCGGCGAGCTGGCCCGTATCGCGCTGGCGATCTCGGTCATCACCTCGGCCAGCACCGCCACGCCGACCCTGATCTTCGATGAAGTCGACAGTGGTATCGGCGGCGGCGTCGCCGAGGTGGTCGGCCGGCTGCTCAAGCGCCTCGGCCATGATCGCCAGGTATTGTGCGTGACCCACTTGCCGCAGGTGGCGAGCCAGGCCAACCAGCATTTCGAAGTCAGCAAGGCCAGCAGCGGCGGCAAGCCGGTGTCGCGCATCAGTGCGCTCGACCCCAAGGCGCGGGTCGAGGAAATCGCCCGCATGCTCGGCGGCCTGGAAATCACCGCGATCACGCGCAAGCATGCGCGAGAGTTGCTTGCCTCGTAGTCGCTTCGTCGTCACCAGAACCAGGAATCCAATGGCCTTTCGCAAAGAACCACCCTACACCCACGGCACGATCCCGAAGACCGCAGTGGTGCTGATCAACCTCGGCACGCCGGATGCGCCGACCGCGCCCGCGGTGCGCCGCTACCTGAAGGAATTCCTGTCCGATCCGCGGGTGGTGGAAATCCCCCGTGCGATCTGGTGGCTGATCCTCAACGGCATCATCCTGCCGATCCGCAGCAGCAAATCGGCAGCGAAGTACGCGACCGTCTGGACTGCCGAGGGCTCGCCGCTGAAGGTGCATACGGAAAAACAGGCGACGCTGCTGCGCGGTTACCTGGGGGAGCGCGGGCATGAAGTACGGGTCGAATATGCGATGCGCTACGGCACACCATCGGTGGCCAGCGTGCTCGAAAACCTGCATGCCGACGGCTGCGAGCGTATTCTCGTGCTACCGGCCTATCCGCAATATTCCGGCACCACCACGGCCTCGATCTTCGATGCCGTCTTCGCGCATTACACAGTCCAGCGCAATGCTCCGGAACTGCGCACCATCAAGCATTACCACGATCACCCGGCATACATCGAGGCGCTCCGGGTTTCGGTGCTCGCCTACTGGATGCAGCACGGCCGGCCGGACAAGCTGGTGATGAGTTTTCATGGCGTGCCCAAGCGCACGCTGCTGCTCGGCGATCCGTATCACTGCGAGTGCCACAAGACGGCCCGTCTGCTGACGACGGCGCTGGGGCTGACACCCGACCAGTGGCAGCTGACGTTCCAGTCGCGCTTCGGCAAGGCTGAATGGCTGCAGCCCTATACCGCACCAACACTAAAGAAAATGGGCGAGCAGGGCGTCAAGCGGGTCGATGTGCTGTGCCCCGGTTTTACCAGCGATTGCCTGGAAACCCTGGAAGAAATCTCGATGGAGGCCCGGCATGACTTCCTGCAAGCCGGTGGCAAGGAATTCAACTACATCCCGTGCCTGAATGAGGATCATGCGGGGATTTCTGCTCTCGCCGATATCGTCGAACAGCACATGGGCGGCTGGGTCACGCGGCTCAGCGCCGGTATGCAGCAAGTCCGTTCGAGCGAGGCACAGCGCTCGGCTGACGAAGCCAAGGCATTGGGTGCGCCGGCCTGATCAGTACAGCGCGAGCAGCGGCGTCTGACAGATCACCGCTGCTGCGGCAATCGCGTAGGCCACCACGGTGGCGGAGATCAGTGGCAGTTTCTGTGGCATTGACATGGTGCGTAGCTCGTTGGTTGAACGCCTTCCGGCGTGCGGGTCGATCACAGTCGGTCTCTGAGACGTCAACCTGACAGCGTCCAGGTTATCCGTACTGGCCCGTCAACCGGGCATCCAGACCGTAAGCGGTGTAACAAGTTGATACTTAAAAGAAATATAATCCGGCGCATCGTTCTATCGATGCAGCTAGCGTAAATCAAACTTCGTAAAATCCTTGTAAGAAAAACCCTTGAAATAATGTGGGAAAGACTCCATTTATTGCGGATAAAGAATTTTGTCCAACTTAAGTCATTGATTCATGGAGACTTTTTAATGCAAGACCAGGAAAAACAAACATCGCAGGAAACGCCGGCAGAGCCAGGCACTGCACCTGCCGGCCAGGCCAACAGCGGCGCCGAAACAGTTGCGATCGATGCGGTGGCCTCGCTGGAAGAACAGCTTGCGGTAGCCGAAGCCAAGGCGCGCGACCTGCAGGATGCGTTCCTGCGAGCCAAGGCGGAAGCGGAGAACATGCGGCGGCGGGCACAGGAAGACATCACCAAGGCGCACAAATTCGCCATCGAGGGATTTGCCGAAGCCATGGTGCCGGTCAAGGACAGCCTGGAAATGGCAATGAAGGTCGAAACGCCTTCGGTTGAGTCCTACAAGGAGGGCGTGGAAGCGACCCTGCGACAGCTCAGCGCCGCATTCGAAAAGAATCGCCTGCTCGAAGTCAATCCGCAGCCCGGCGACAAGCTCGACCCGATGAAGCACCAGGCGATCTCGATGGTGCCGGCGGCGCAGGATGCCAACACGATCGTCAGCGTGCTGCAGAAGGGCTACATGATTTCGGACCGGTTGCTGCGTCCCGCGCTGGTCACCGTGGCAGGCTAGCGCTTCCGCTAAAAAAATATGCAGGAACATGCTTGAAAGCGACATTTACTTCCGCATATCAGATGCAACCGGAAGCGTCACTCCAGCCGTCATTCACCAGTTAATCGTCATATTCGTCATTTAAGGGAATACATCATGGGCAAAATCATCGGCATCGACCTCGGAACCACGAATTCCTGCGTGGCCATCATGGAAGGCGGCAAGCCTAAGGTCATCGAGAATTCGGAAGGCGCGCGGACCACGCCGTCGGTGATCGCATACCAGGAAGATGGCGAGATCCTGGTCGGCGCCCCGGCCAAGCGGCAGGCGGTGACCAACCCAAAGAACACCCTGTACGCGGTCAAGCGCCTGATTGGCCGCAAGTTCGACGAGAAGGAAGTCCAGAAGGACATCGGCATGATGCCGTACCAGATCGTCAAGGCCGACAATGGCGACGCCTGGATCTCGGTGCGCGACAAGAAGCTCGCCGCCCAGCAGATCTCGGCTGAAATCCTGCGCAAGATGAAGAAGACCGCCGAAGACTACCTCGGCGAGGAAGTCACCGAAGCCGTCATCACGGTGCCGGCTTACTTCAACGACGCGCAGCGCCAGGCGACCAAGGACGCCGGCCGCATCGCGGGTCTGGATGTCAAGCGCATCATCAACGAGCCGACCGCTGCCGCACTTGCCTTCGGGCTGGACAAGGCCGGCAAGGGCGACCGCAAGATCGCCGTGTATGACCTCGGCGGTGGCACTTTCGACATCTCGATCATCGAGATCGCCGACGTCGACGGCGAGATGCAGTTCGAAGTCCTGTCCACCAACGGCGACACGTTTCTCGGCGGCGAAGATTTCGACCAGCGCATCATTGATTACATCATCGACGAATTCAAGAAGATCAATGGCCTCGATCTGTCGAAGGACGCGATCGCCCTGCAGCGTATCAAGGCCTCGGCCGAGCGCGCCAAGATCGAACTGTCGTCCTCGCAGCAGACCGAAATCAACGAGCCGTACATCGCCATGGCAAATGGTGCCCCGGTCCACCTGAATTTGAAGATGACCCGCGCCAAGCTGGAATCGCTGGTCGAGGAACTGATCGCAAAAACCATCGAGCCGTGCAAGCTGGCAAACGAGGATGCCGGCGTCAAGGTCACCGAGATCGACGACATCAGCCTGGTCGGCGGCATGACCCGCATGCCGAAGGTGCAGGAAAAAGTGAAGGAGTTCTTCGGCAAGGAGCCGCGCAAGGACGTCAACCCGGACGAGGCAGTCGCGGTCGGCGCGGCGATCCAGGGCTCGGTGCTGTCGGGCGACCGCAAGGACTTGCTGCTGCTGGACGTGACGCCACTGTCGCTGGGTATCGAAACCCTGGGCGGCGTCATGACCAAGATGATCCAGAAGAACACCACCATCCCGACCAAGTTCAGCCAGGTTTTTTCGACGGCCGACGACAATCAGCCGGCGGTCACGATCAAGGTCTACCAGGGCGAGCGTGAGATGGCGTCCGGTAACAAAGGCCTTGGCGAATTCAATCTCGAAGGCATTCCACCGGCGTCGCGCGGCACCCCGCAGATCGAGGTCACCTTCGACATCGACGCCAACGGCATCCTGCATGTCGGCGCCAAGGACAAGGCGACCGGCAAGGAAAACAAGATCACGATCAAGGCCAACTCCGGCCTGACCGAGGAAGAAATCCAGAAGATGGTGCGCGATGCCGAAGCCAACGCCGAGGAAGACAAGCGCCTGAAGGAAGTCGCGGAAGCGCACAATCAGGGCGACGCCCTGGTGCACTCCACGAAGAAAGCGCTGACCGAATATGGCGACAAGATCGACGCCGCCGAAAAATCCGCGATTCAATCAGCGATCAAGGAACTGGAAGATGCGCTGAAGGAAAACGACAAGTCGGTCATCGATGCAAAATCGGCGTCGCTGTCGACGGCAGCCCAGAAGCTCGGTGAAAAGATGTACGCCGACATGCAGGCGCAGCAGGCCGCCGGTGCGGCAGCCGATGGCGCAGGCGGTGCCGGCAACGGTGGCGACGCCAAGGCCAAGCAGGAAGACGTGGTCGATGCCGACTTCAAGGAAGTAAAAGAAAACAAGTAAGTTTTTGTAGATGGGCGGCAGCCGCCGTCCTGACCCGCCGAGCAGGTGCTCGGACTGCGCAAAAGGCCTCGTGCATAATGCGCAGTCCTGACATCCCTCGGCGTTTTTGCTGAAGGTTAGCCGAGATTCGAGAAAGTGCCGACACTATGGCAAAGCGCGATTTTTACGAAATTCTGGGTGTAGCGAAGAATGCCTCCGATGACGAGATCAAGAAGGCATACCGCAAGCTCGCAATGAAATACCATCCGGACCGCAATCCGGACAGCAAGGGATCGGAAGACAAGTTCAAGGAGGCCAAGGAGGCCTACGAGATGCTCGCCGACCCGCAGAAGCGGGAAGCCTACGACCGCTACGGTCATGCCGGCGTCGATCCGAACATGGGTGGCGGCGGTGGTTTCGGCGGCGCCGGGGCAGGCGGTTTTGCCGATGCCTTCGGCGATATCTTCGGCGACATCTTCGGCGGTGCCGCAGGCGGTCGCGGCGGCGGCCGCGGCGGCGGCGGTCCGCAGGTGTACCGCGGCGCCGACCTACGCTACAACCTCGAGATCACGCTGGAGCAGGCGGCCAACGGCTTCGACACAACGATCCGGGTGCCGTCATGGGACGCCTGCGAAATCTGTCACGGCTCCGGCGCCAAGCCCGGCACCGCGCCGACCACGTGCCCCACCTGCGGCGGTCATGGCCAGGTGCGCATGCAGCAGGGCTTCTTCAGCATCCAGCAGACCTGCCCGAAATGCCACGGCACCGGCAAGATCATCCCGGAGCCGTGCACCACCTGCGCCGGCGCCGGCCGCATCAAGCGCAACAAGACCCTGGAAGTCAAGATTCCGGCCGGTATCGACGACAGCATGCGGATTCGCTCCAGCGGCAACGGTGAACCCGGCATGAATGGCGGTCCTCCAGGCGACCTGTACGTGGAAATCCACATCAAGCCGCATGGCGTGTTCCAGCGCGATGGTGACGACCTGCATTGCGAGATGCCGATCTCGTACACCAAGGCCGCGCTCGGCGGCGAGATCGAAGTGCCGACGCTGTCCGGCAAGGCATCCTTCACGATTCCCGAGGGCACACAGTCGGGCAAGACCTTCCGCCTGCGCAGCAAGGGCATCAAGGGCGTGCGCTCCGGTTTTGCTGGCGACCTTTTTTGCCATGTCGTGGTCGAGACGCCGGTCAAGCTGACGGAAAAGCAGAAGGACCTGCTGCGCGACTTCGAGCGCCTGACGACCGAAGGCGGCGCCAAGCACAGCCCGCAGACCAAGTCATGGAAGGACAAGGTCAAGGAGTTCTTCGAGTAATCAGCACCGGCTGCAGCGGTTTTTGGCGCGGCCTGCACGACCTCGATGCCACTTCGAAAACCGCTCTGGTTACGAAACCGCCGCGCTGCATGCCCGGCGGTTTTTTTAATTCCGAAATGCAGTTTCGAAATTTTTAGTTCTGTAAAATCCGTTCCGACAGTCCACTACACAGGAAGCCCCGAACAATGAGCACGCCCGGTCAAGACAAAGACGCAGACAACACCGACCTCGACCACCTGTTCCAGAACAATCGCACGTGGGCTGCCTCGATGGAAGCGCGCGACCCGGGATTCTTCGGCAAGCTGCAAGCACAGCAGTCGCCGCAGTTCCTGTGGATCGGCTGCTCCGACAGTCGCGTTCCGGCCAACGAGTTGCTCGGCCTGCTGCCTGGCGACGTGTTCGTCCATCGCAATATCGCCAACGTGATCGTGCACTCCGACCTGAATTGCCTGTCGGTGCTGCAGTTTGCGGTCGACGTGCTGAAGATTCGCCACGTCATCGTGTGCGGCCACCATGGGTGCTCCGGCGTGCAGGCGGCGCTCACGGGCCGGCGCATCGGCCTGGCCGACAACTGGCTGCGGCATGTGCAGGACGTGCACCAGAAGCACGAGCGATATCTCGGCGAGGTGCTGTCGCCCGAGCTGCGCCACAACCGCCTGTGCGAACTCAACGTGATGGAGCAGGTTGCCAACCTGTGCCAGACGACGATCGTGCAGGATGCGTGGGAGCGCGGGCAACCACTGACGATCCACAGCTGGGTCTATGGCCTGGGCGATGGCCTGCTGCGTGACCTTGGTGTCACCGTCAGCCAGGCGAGCGACCTGCCGCCGCTGCTGGCAAAGAGCATGGGGCGGTACGAGACCAACCTCGGTGGCGCTGCCTGATAAATGCGCGGCCCGCCACGGCAGGTGCGCTGGCGATGAGCGATTGCTACAAGAAGCTGTGCTCGATCCCGGGAAAGGACTGATCCTTGACCGCCGCGACATAAGCCCGGACGGCGGCGTCGATGCTGGTCTGGCCTTCCATGAAATTCTTGACGAACTTCGCCTTGTGGCCGGGGAAGGTGCCAAGCATGTCGTGCATCACCAGTACCTGGCCTGAACAATCGACGCCCGCACCGATGCCGATGGTCGGCATGCGCAGCAGCGCTGTCACCTCGCGTCCTAGCGCTGCCGGGATCGCTTCGAGTACCAGTAGTTGCGCGCCGGCGTCCTGTAGCGCCACGGCGTCGGCACGCAACAGGTCGGCGCCTTCCGCCGTCTTGCCCTGCACCTTGTAGCCGCCGAGCTGATGCACCGATTGCGGCGTCAGGCCGAGATGTGCGCATACGGGTATTGCTCGTTCCGTCAGGAAGCGCACCGTATTGCACAGCCAGGCGCCGCCTTCGAGCTTGACCATCTGCGCGCCGGCCTGCATCAGTACGACCGCGTTGTCGAACGCAGATTGCGGCGTGCCGTAACTGCCGAACGGCATGTCGGCCACCACCATCGCGGTGCGATTGCCGCGCGCCACCGAGGCGGTGTGATAGGCGACATCGGCAACGGTCACCGGCAGCGTCGAATCATGGCCCTGGCAGACCATGCCGAGCGAATCCCCCACCAGCAGCACCTCTACCCCACAGCGGTCCATCAACGCAGCAAAGCTGGCGTCGTAGCAGGTCAGCATGGTGATCTTTTCGCCGGTGTTGCGTAGCGCCGTCAGAGCCGGGATCGTCACTGCCTTGATGCGCCCGCTGGCTGCGCCTGGTTCCTGCAGATAGCCTGCCATGTCACTCCCCCCGATTGAAAAATTCGCGCTTGCCGCGCATGTCCTTGATATGCGTTAGCAGCAGCTCGAAATCCTCGTCGCTGCCGATCGGATTGAGGTGCTCGGTATTGACGATCATGACCGGCGCCTTGTCGTAGTCGTGGAAGAAGCGGCTGTAGCTCTCGCACAGCCGATTCAGGTATGGCTCCGAGATGCCGTTTTCGATCGCCACCCCGCGTTTCCGCACGCGGTCGATCAGCGTCTCGGGCGAGGCCTGCAGGTAGATCACCAGGTCCGGCGTCGGCGCCTGGGGATGGATGTGTTCGTAGAGCTGGTGATACAGGTTCAGTTCATCGTCGGCCAGCGTCAGCCGGGCGAACAACGGGTCCTTGTCGAGCAGGAAGTCGGATACGACCTGCGCATCGAACAGATCGGCCCGCGCCATCGCCTGCAACTGGTTCACGCGCTGGAACAGGAAGCACATCTGGGCCGGCAGGGCATAGCGTGCCGAGTCGCGGTAAAAGCGTTCGAGGAACGGATTGTCGGCGGGCTGCTCCAGCAAAATCTGCGCCTCGAAGCGGGTGGCGATCTTGGTGGCGAGGGTGGTCTTGCCCACGCCGATCGGGCCTTCCACGACGACGTATTTGTAGGTATCGAAATTCATGATTCCACCGGTTTTTCTGAGGGCTCTGGATGAGGCAGGAGATTACAGCATATGCGGTCCGGCGACGCGCAAGTCAGATAGCCGGCTCAATCTGCCAGACATGGTTCAGTCCACGATCCTGCTGATTGGCTGGCCGGCAACCGACGGCGCGAATGCGTGCGCCGGCCCGAGTCCCGGAATCGTGATCAGCGGCGCGATCTGCAGCAGCGGTATCAGGACGAAGGCGCGCTCGGTCAGCCGCGGATGCGGAATCGTCAGCGTCGGGCTCTGCAACGTGCGCTGGGCGTACAGCAGGATATCGAGATCGAGCGGACGCGGTGCATTGCGGTAGGTGCGCAGGCGGCCCTGCTCATGCTCGATCTGCAGCAATGCCTGCAGCAGTGGCTCGGGCTGCAGTGACGTCTCGATGCAGGCCACTGCATTGACGTAGTCATCGCCATCGCCATCGATCGGCGCAGTCCGGAACAGGCAAGAGTGCTCGACCACCCGCGTGTGCGGCAGTGCGTCGAGCGCCGCGATCGCTGCCATCACGTTGGTGCGGGCATCGCCGAGATTGGCGCCGATGCCGATGTAGGCGCGTGCACACGCGGCGTCGGCAGGGCGGTCCATCTCAGTCGGCGACGTCGTTCGGCGGCGTGCTGTCGCCGGCAGCTTTCGGCTTGCGCGGGCTTCGCCGGCGCGGACGCTTCTTTGCTGCGGCCTCGCCGACGCCCCCTGGTTTTTTCGCCAGCAGCACCTCGCGGCCTTCGCCATCGGCTTCCATGAAATCGGTCCACCATTCGCCGATCTCGGCATCGATTTCACCGGACTCGCAGCGCAGCAGCAGGAAATCGTAGCCGGCGCGCAGTCGCGGGTGTTCCAGCAATTTGTATGGCGACTTGCCGACGCGCCTTTCGAAGCGCGGCTGCATGGCCCAGATGTCGCGCATGTCTGAAGCGATCTTGCGCTGCAGAGCGAGTTTTTCGGTCTGCGAGTTCAATACATCGTCGGCTGCCAGATGCAACGCCGGGATCGCCGGTTCGCCGGCAGCCTGGTAGGCGGCCCATTTTTCGAGCACCTGGTGCCACAGCAGCGAGGCGAAGAGGAAGCCCGGCGAGACCGGCTTGCCCTGACGTACCCGCAGGTCGGTCGATGCCAGTGCGAGTCGGACGAATTTTTCGCCAAGGGGCTGCTCCAGCACCACGTCGAGCAGCGGCAGCAGGCCGTGGTGCAGGCCTTCCTTGCGTAACTGCTGCAGGCAGGCCAGCGCCTGGCCGCTCATGAGCAGCTTGATCATCTCGTCGAAGACGCGCGCCGCCGGCACGTTGTTGATCAGCGGCGCCATCACGGCGATCGGTGCGCTGGTGGCAGGATCGATGCTGAAGCCGAGCTTGGCAGCAAAGCGCACCACGCGCAGCAGGCGCACCGGATCTTCGCGAAAGCGCGCTTCCGGCACGCCGATGATGCGCAGCGTCTTGTTGCGGATATCCTTGATCCCGCCGTGGTAGTCGAGCACCGTCTGCGAGGCCGGATCGTAGTACATCGCGTTGATGGTGAAGTCGCGCCGGATCGCATCTTCATGCTGCTCGCCGAAGACATTGTCGCGCAGGACCCGGCCATGCTCGTCCTTGGGCGCGCCGTCCGATGACGAACCGCGGAAGGTGGTCACCTCCAGCAGGTCCTGGCCGAACATCACGTGCACGATCTGGAAGCGCTTGCCGATGACGAAAGCGCGCCGGAACAGGCGCTTGACCTGCTCCGGGGTGGCGTTGGTGGCGATGTCGAAGTCCTTCGGCTTGACCGACAGCAGCAGGTCGCGCACCGCGCCGCCGACGATGAATGCGGCAAAGCCCGCCTGCTGCAGCGTCTGCGTGACGCGGATGGCGTTGGCCGATACCAGTTGCGGATCGATGCCGTGGTCTTGCGGGCCGAGGATCACAGGCTTTGTCAGGTCGACTGGCGGCGCTTCTTTTACCTTGCCACCGAGGATGCGGCGGATGAGCGTTTTAATCATTGAAGAGCTTCAGGATAGGCCAGCCATGCGCGGTCGCGTGGGCTGTGAGTGGGGTGTTCGGGTTGGTCGCCACCGGATGGGTCACGATCGACATCAGCGGCAGGTCGTTGTGCGAGTCGCTGTAAAAATAGCTGCGTTCGAAGCCGTCGAGCGTCTTGTTCATGTCGGCCAGCCAATCTCGGGTATGCACCACCTTGCCGTGCCCGGAAGTCGGCACCCCGAGCAGCCTGCCGGTCATCTCGCCGCTGACGGTGAGCTCCGGTTCTGCGGCCAGCAGGTGGTCGATGCCGAAGGCACGGGCAATCGGTGCGGTGACGAAGCGGTTGGTCGCCGTCACGATGGCGGTCAGGTCGCCCGCGTCCTGGTGGCGCCGTACCAGCGCCCGTGCCTGCGGCAGCAGTGCCGGCGTGATCACGTCGCGCATGAAATCGCCATGCAGCGCGTCACGCTCTTCGCGCGAAAACCCTGCCAGCGTGCCAAGCGCGAACTCCAGATATTCGACCGGATCGAGGGTGCCGTCCTGGTACTGCCGGAAGAAGATGGCGTTGCGCGCTTCGAAGGAAGCCGTGTCGACGACGCCGCGCCGGACCAGATACCGGCCCCACTCGTAGTCTGAGTCGATGGGCAACAGCGTATGGTCGAGATCGAATAGGGCCAGCGTGGTCATGCAGGTGGTTCGCCTTCCAGTTGCAGCAAGCTGCGCAACAGCGGTAACGTGATCGGGCGCTGGGTCTCCAGCGAATAGCGGTCAAGCGCGTCGAGCATGGCCGACAGCGACCGCATGTCACGCTGAAAATGCGTGATTAGATAGGGTAACACGCCCGGCGAGAGTACCAGCGCACGGTCCTCGGCGGCGCGGGTCAGGGCTTCGATCTTTTCGGCGTCGCTCAGCTCGTGCAGATGATAGACCAGGCCCCAGCCAAGGCGGGTGCGCAGGTCCTCTCGCAGCACCAGGTCGGCCGGCGGCAGGGCGCCTGCGGCCACCAGCGCCGCGCCGTTGTCGCGCACCTGGTTGAACAGCGCGAAGGCGGCAATCTGCGCGGCCGCTGTCAGGTCCTCGCAGTCGTCGAGAAGGTAGAGCCGGATGGCGGGATCGAAGGCGAATGCCGTCTCGATCGCAGCCTCGTCCTGCAATCCGGCATGGTTGATGGCGCGCACCGCGGGTGCATCTGCTAGCGCCTGCAGCAAGTGCGTCTTGCCGGAGCCGGCCTCGCCCCAGAGGTAGACGAAGCGCTCGTCCAGGCCAACCGGTTGACCGCTTTCCTGGTCCCGCAGAAGCGTGCGCAGCCGCGCCGTCACCTCGGCATTGCGGCCGGTGACGAAGCTCTCCAGCGAGGGCGGCTTGGCCGCTTCCAGGTTCAGCAGCAGCTGGCGCATCACTGGCCGCGCGTCATGCTGCGACAGAGGGGCAGCCCATCAGGGAACTGCGGTGGCGCGGTGAATGAAGAAATTGCCATGAAATTGGGGTGCACACCATCGATTTGCTAAAATACGGGTCTTCCGGAACGCATCGTTTCAGCCTGCAGCATGCGTTGACCGACTATCAACCCGCTATTTTACCGCCTCCGTTGCCGATCCCATCATGAGTTCCCCTTCCAGCGTGTCCCTTTCCTACCGCGACGCCGGTGTCGATATCGATGCCGGCGATGCGCTGGTCGAAGCCATCAAGCCATTCGCAAAACGCACCATGCGCGAAGGCGTCATGGGCGGCATCGGCGGCTTCGGCGCGCTGTTCGAGATCAGCAAGAAATTCAAGGAGCCGGTGCTGGTCTCCGGCACCGACGGCGTCGGCACGAAGCTGAAGCTGGCCTTCCACCTGAACCGGCACGACACGGTCGGCATCGACCTGGTGGCAATGAGCGTCAACGACATCCTGGTGCAGGGCGCGGAGCCGCTGTTCTTCCTCGACTATTTCGCCTGCGGCAAGCTCGACGTGACCACCGCCACCGCCGTCATCAAGGGCATCGCCCAAGGCTGCGAGCAGGCCGGTTGCGCCCTGATCGGCGGCGAGACCGCCGAGATGCCGAGCATGTACCCGGCCGGCGAATACGATCTGGCCGGCTTTGCGGTTGGTGCGGTCGAGAAATCGAAGATCATCGACGGCACCACCATCGCGCCGGGCGATGTGGTGCTTGGCCTGGCCTCGTCGGGCGCGCATTCGAACGGTTACTCGCTGGTGCGCAAGATCATCGACGTCGCCCGACCCGACCTGCAGGCCGACTTCCATGGGCGGCCGCTGGCTGACGTGCTGATGACGCCGACCCGGATCTACGTCAAGCCGTTGCTGGCGCTGATGGCCTCGATGGATGTGAAGGGCATGGTCCACATCACCGGCGGCGGCCTGGTCGAAAACATTCCGCGCGTCCTCCAGCCACACCTGACGGCAGTATTGCAAAAGGATTCCTGGACCATGCCGCCGCTGTTTGCCTGGCTGCAGCAGCATGGCAATGTCGCCGACGCCGAAATGCACCGCGTCTTCAACTGCGGCATCGGCATGACGGTGATCGTGTCGGCGGAAAACGCCGATGCTGCGATCGCACAGTTGCGCGCGTCCGGTGAAACCGTGATGCGGATCGGTGAAATCCGCACGCGTGAAGAAGGGCAGGCGCAGACCGTCGTGCTCTGAGGTGCTTGATTAGTACTGCCGGTCGTCCCGGGCCCGATGCGCCAGTGCCTGCAAAGGTGACGGCGCTTCCGGCGCCTGGATCAGCGCCTCGGGTGGCAGCACCCGCACCGGCTTGCTGTGCATGTTGGTTGCCTGCAGCACGTTGCTGGTGATGTCAGGCGCGGCATCCCAGATCGGATCGTCGATCGATTCGAACACCCGCTTCAATTGCTGGCCCCAGGTGTTGCGGATCATTTCAAAATACTGGTTGCGCTCGTCGATCGTCACGAAGCGCGTCACCTTCAGCGCATCGGTCTCATAGACCAGCAGATCCAGCGGCAAGCCGACCGAGATGTTCGAGCGCAGCGTCGAGTCCATCGAGATCAGCGCACACTTCGCCGCTTCATCGAGTTCGGTGCCGGCATTGATCACGCGGTCGAGAATCGGCTTGCCGTACTTGGATTCGCCGACCTGGAAATAGCAGCTTTCGTCGCAGGACTCGATGAAATTACCGGCCGAATACATCTGGAACAGCCGCGGCTTCTCGCCCTTTATCTGCCCGCCAAAAATCATGCTCACGTTGAAGTTGATGTCGAACTGTTCGAGCATCTTGGCGTCGCGCTGGTAGACCTCGCGGATCGCTTCGCCGACGATCTGGGCCGCTTCGTACATGGTCTTGGCGGTCCAGACGCTGCGCCCGGTCGCGTTCGTATGCTCGGACATGATCTGGCGGATCGACTGCGAGATCGACAGGTTGCCGGCGGTCATCAGCACCATCATCCGGTCACCCGGATTTTCGAAGACATTCATCTTGCGAAAGGTGCCGACGTGATCGACGCCGGCATTGGTGCGCGAGTCGGACAGGAAGACGAGCCCGGCATCGAGGCGCATCGCAACACAATAAGTCATGGCAGGAAAGGTGATTTGGAAACCGCTATTCTACCGCAGCCGAAATTACTTTAAAGCAATCACACGTGCGATTGTCGTGCATGACCGATGCACGCCAGCGCGGCGCCTTGCCATGCAATCCCGCTCGACACGCGGGTCAGGTACGCGTCTGGCCGGACCGCGCAGTCGCATGTCGAACACGCCTACGCCGCGAGTGGTACCAGGAAGTCGCGGCTGATACGCTGGCCAAGCTCGAACACGCATTCGAGGAAATTGGTCAGGTAATCATGCAGGCCTTCTTCCAGGATGTCTTCGATGCGCGCGAACTGCAGTTCGGCATGCAGCTTGCCGGCATAGCGTTCGGTATCGGCCGAGACTTCGTTGCGCACGTGCTTCAGATTGTTGAGCAGCTCGTTCATGCAATGCAGCAGCGAGCGCGGCATGTCCACCCTGAGCATCAGCAGTTCGGCCACGCGTGCCGGCGTGATCGCATCCCGATACACCTTGCGATAGATTTCGAAGGCCGAGACCGAGCGCAGGATCGCC
Organism: Herminiimonas sp.; assembly: GCA_014377845.1. Classification (GTDB taxonomy): domain Bacteria; phylum Pseudomonadota; class Gammaproteobacteria; order Burkholderiales; family Burkholderiaceae_D; genus JANXSS01. The sequence continues at coordinate 11,105 of JACMOV010000055.1, read as the reverse complement.
GCCCAGAAGTAGAAGTCGAGCTGCGTCTCCTGCCCGAGCCCCTCGCCGGATGGCATGTTGGCGCCGGCGTCGTGGAACTTCACGTCGAGCAGGCGCGCGGTGTTGTCGGTACGCTCGATGAAGGTGCCGATGCGGATGAAGTAGAACGCTTCATCGCGCAGTGTGGTGCCGATGGTGACGCCGCGCGAGAGGTGCGAGCGGTACTTGACCCATTCGAAGAAACCGCCCGGGTCCTGCTGCAGCATGCCGTCGCGCAGGCGCGACTCCATCTCCAGCCAGGTTGCGTTGTGGGTTTCCCAGACCTCGGTGGTGAGGGTGCCGCGCACGGCGCGGGCGTTTTCGCGGGCGGCGGTCAGGCACGAGGCGATCGACGACGGGTTGCTGCGGTCCTGCACCATGAAGTCGAGCACGTCGCGCTGCGTCAGCCGGTCGTACTTGGCGTCGAACGCCGGCTGCAGCTCGGAAATGCCGAGCATGGCGCGCCAGCCCTTGGTGGCAGCCTCGCCGGACTGTGGCATCAGCGAAGTCTGCATGTTTACGTCCAGCATGCGGGCGGCGTTTTCGGCGCGTTCGGTGTAGCGCGCCATCCAGAACAGGTGGTCAGCGGTTCGGCTCAGCATCTCATTTCTCCAGAATCCAGGTGTCCTTGGTACCACCGCCCTGCGAGGAATTGACCACCAGCGAGCCCTCCTTCAGCGCCACGCGGGTCAGGCCGCCCGGCACCATCGAAACGGTTTTCCCCGACAGGACGAAGGGGCGCAGGTCGATGTGGCGCGGCGCGATGCCGGACTCGACGTAGGTCGGGCAGGCCGACAGCGCCAGCGTCGGTTGGGCAATGTAGCCCTCCGGCTTGGCGATCACGCGCTGCCGGAATTCTTCGATCTCTGCACTGGAGCTCGCCGGTCCGATCAGCATGCCGTAGCCGCCCGCGCCGTGCACCTCTTTGACCACCAGTTTTTCAAGATTGGCCAGGGTGTACTCGAGGTCCTTCTTGTTGCGGCACTGGTAGGTCGGCACGTTGTTGAGGATCGGCTCTTCGGTCAGGTAGAAGCGAATCATCGCCGGCACGTAGGGATAGATCGACTTGTCATCGGCCACGCCGGTGCCGATCGCATTGGTCAGCGTGACGTGTCCGGCGCGGTAGGCAGACAGCAAGCCCGGCACGCCAAGCGTCGAATCCTTGCGGAACGCCAGCGGATCGAGATAGTCGTCGTCGATGCGGCGATAGATCACGTCGACCCGCTTCGGCCCGCGCGTGGTGCGCATGTAGACGGCTTCGTCCTTGACGAACAGGTCCTTGCCTTCGACCAGTTCCACGCCCATCTGCTGGGCCAGGAACGCATGCTCGAAATACGCCGAGTTGTACATCCCCGGCGTCATCACCACCACCGTCGGATCGACCACGCCGACCGGCGCCACCGAGCGCAGGTTATCCAGCAGGAGGTCCGGGAAGTGCGCCACCGGCGCCACCTTGTAGCGCGCGAACAGTTCGGGAAAAAGCCGCATCATCATCTTGCGGTCTTCCAGCATGTATGACACGCCCGACGGCACACGCAGGTTGTCTTCGAGGACGTAGAACTCGCCGGCGCCGGCGCGCACGATGTCGACGCCGGCGATGTGGGCGTAGATGTCCGAGGCGACCGCGATGCCCTGCATCTCTGGCCGGTACTGGGCATTGTTCAGGATCTGCTCGGCCGGCACGATGCCGGCCTTGATGATGTTCTGGTCATGATAGATGTCATGAATGAACATGTTGAGCGCCTTGACCCGCTGCGCCAGGCCGGCTTCGAGCTGCGCCCATTCGGCTGCGGTGATGATGCGGGCGATGATGTCGAAAGGGATCAGGCGCTCGGTGCCGGCATCGTTGCCATACACGGCAAAGGTGATGCCGACGCGGCGGAAGATCAGGTCGGCTTCGGCGCGTTTGCGGGCAATGGTCTGCGGCGACTGTTCGGCGAGCCAGGCGGCGAAGTCGCGGTAGTGCTCGCGTACCGAATCCGGTCCATCGGCGTACATCTCGTCATAAAAAGTTGCCATGGAAAATTTTCAAGGTGGGAGAGTTGTCGGTCAGTTCCAGAGTATCAAGAAATATGCCACGTCGGAAATATTTGCGTCTGCGGCTGCGGTAGCCCTGCAACTCTCTGTGGCGGGGGCGGCGCCGGCGCGGACTATAACCGCATTTGGTGGCAGCCCTGTGCGGTTCGTCAGGACAACATCGGACCTGATCAAGGATTGCGCAGTCGATCCACGAACGCATTGCTGTCGGCATCCGGCGCCGGCGTCGCCAGGCTGACTACCACCAGCGTGAGAAATCCGGCGGGAATGCCGAATACGCCCGCGGAGATCGGCGCGATCTGGAACCAGGCATTTGCAAGCGAGCCGCCCAGCACCGGATTGGTGTGCATCATGTAGTAGACGCAGACGCAGAAGCCGGTCAGCATGCCGGCGACCGCACCATGCTGGTTCGCCCGCTTCCAGAAAATGCCCAATACCAGTGCGGGGAATAACGCAGACGCCGCCAGCGAAAATGCCGCACCGACCAGCGACAGGATGTCGGCCGGCTTGAACGATGCGGCATAGGCGGCCACCAGAGCCACTACCAGCAACAGCAGCTTCGATACTGTCACCCGCTTTTGCGTCGAGGCGGCGCGGTCGACCGTGCGGTAGTAAATGTCGTGCGAGAGGGCATTCGAAATCGTCAGCAGCAGCCCGTCGGCGGTCGACAGCGCCGCCGCCAAGCCACCGGCGGCCACCAGTCCGGAAATCACGTACGGCAGGCCGGCGATCTCGGGCGTGGCCAGCACCAGCATGTCGCCGTCGATGACGATCTCGGCCAGTTGCACGATGCCGTCGTGGTTGATGTCGGTGATCGTCACCAGCGGATTGACCTTGTCGATTTCCGCCCAGTAGGAGACCCAGCCCGGCAGGTGCGAAAAATCGCTTCCCACCAGCGCCGTGTAAATATCGAATTTCACGAGAACGGCCAATGCCGGAATCGTGATGTAGAGCAGCATGATGAAAAACAGCGTCCAGAACACCGAGGTGCGCGCCTCCTGCACCGACGGCGTGGTGTTGTAGCGCACCAGGATATGCGGCAGGGCGGCGGTACCCAGCATCAGGCAGAACACCAGCGCGAGAAAGTTGTTGCGCTGCGCCGCGGGCGTCATGCCGTCCTTGCCAGGAAAGGGCGCGGTGTGCGGCACGACCGGTTGCGCCCGCGCCAGGTTCGCCGCTTGCGCGTCACGCCAGCGGCGTTCCGCTTCCTCGGGGTCTTTCGGATACGCCGCCAGGTCGCGGCTCGCGGCCTTGATGTCGATCAGCGACGCATTGCCGAGTTTCAGGTCTTGCACCCGCCGTTGCGCTTCGAGCCGGCCGTCTTCCCACGACTTCGGCAAGGCGTGAATCCGGGCGTCGAAGGCGGCGGCGCGAGCGCGAAACACGTTGCGCACTTCGATTTCCTTCGGGTCGTTGGCGAGTTGGGTTTCACGCGCGCTCAGTTTCGATAGCGCCGACCCGTAGGCCACCTGCGGGATCGGATTGCCGGTGTGCTTCACCGACAGGTACATCACCGGAATCATGTAGGCGATGATCAGGATGATGTACTGCGCGACCTGCGTCCAGGTCACGGCGCGCATGCCGCCGAGGAACGAGCACACCAGGATGCTCGCCAGGCCGAGGAAGATGCCGACCGAAAAATCCACACCGGTGAAGCGCGACGTGATCAGTCCCACGCCATAGATCTGCGCCACGACATACGTGAACGACACGATCACGGTCGCGGCCACGGCGACGATGCGCACCAAGTCGCTGCGCGAGCCCGCTCGTGCACCCCCATGCTCGCCATAGCGAGCGGCCAGGAAATCGGGGATGGTGTACTGGCCTAGCTTGCGCAAAAATGGCGCGATCAGCAGCGCGACCAGGCAGTAGCCGCCGGTCCAGCCCATGATGTAGGCCAGGCCATCGAAGCCAAGCAGATACAGTCCGCCCGCAAGGCTGATGAAACTGGCAGCCGAAATCCAGTCGGCCGCCGTCGCCATGCCATTGAAGAAGGCCGGCACCCGGCGTCCCGCGACATAGTATTCGGCCACGTCGCTGGTGCGACTGAGCACGCCGATGCCTGCATACAGGACGATGGTGGCGAACATGAAGAGGTAGCCGATCCACTGGCGCGGGAAGCCTTCCTTTTCCAGGATCGCAAGCGCCATCAGGAACAGCACGAAGCCGACCGTGTAGACGCTGTAATAGAGGAACAGCCGGCGCGAAAAGCTGCGCCCGCCTGCCGTGCCGCCGGTGCGCGGGTCAGACGCCATCGTCGGCCTCGATGCGGAAGCGCCGGTCGAGAGCGCGCATGCGCCATGCGTAGATGCCGACGATGGCGAGATAGATCAGCGTCGTTCCCTGCGCCACCATGTAATACGAAATCGGCCAGCCGAACAGCGTATAGCCGGACAGCTCCCGCGCAAAGAACACGACGCCGAAGGTGGTCACGAGCCATGCGGCGAGCAGCAGGACGGTGAAGCGCCGGGTCCGCACCCAATGCCGCCGCTGCTGCGGCAGCGCACGGGTTTCGGTATCGGCCGCCTTCGGACGCTGCGGCATCAGCCGATATCCTCGATGAATTGCGCGCGTGCCTGCATGCCCAGCGTGACCCGGAACACGCAGCCCGGATGGCGTGCATCCTGCGCGTGGGCATGCGGATTGGCCTCGAGGTGGATGGCTGCGTCGTGCTGCTGTGCGATCTCGCGCACGATCGCCAGACCCAGCCCGCTGCCTTCGACGTTGCTGCCCAGGATGCGATAGAACCGTTCGAACACGTGGCCGCGCTCGGCCGGCGCGATGCCGGGGCCGGTGTCCTCGACTTCGATGATGGCGACCGTCTGGGCAGCATCGGTGCGTACCCGCACCGTGACCCGGCCCAGCGGCGGCGTATAGCGCAGGGCGTTGTCGATCAGGTTGTTGAGCAATTCGCGCAGCATGGTCGGATTGCCGCGCACCATGACCGGATAACCGGGCTGCTCGTAGCCCAGATCGATCTTCAGCGCGAACGAGGATTGCACCCATTCCTGCACCGTGTTGCGGGCCAGTTCGGCCAGTTCCAGCGGTACCAGCGGCGCGGCTTCCGGAGTCTGGTTCTCGGCGCGCGCCAGCGTCAACAACTGGTTGATCAGGCGGGTCGCCGCTTCCGAGCTTTTCGACAACTGTTCGAGCGAGCGGTGGATCTCCGATTGGCTGGTCTGCCGCAGCGCCAGCTCGGATTGCATGCGCATGCCGGCCAGCGGCGTCTTCATCTGGTGCGCGGCATCGGCGATGAAGCGCTTCTGCATCTGGATCGTCTGCGACAGTCGCGCCAGCATGTCGTTCAAGGACCGTACCAGCGGCGAAATCTCTTCCGGTACCTGGCCCGAATCGATCGGACTCAGATCGTCCGGCCGCCGCGCCCGGATACGCTGCTGCAGCTGGGCCAGCGGCGCCAGGCCGCGTGCCAGCGCGAACCAGACCAGCGCCAGCGCGATCGGCAGGATAATGAATTCCGGCAGGATCACGCCCTTGATGATCTGGTTGGCCAGCTGGCTGCGCTTGTCGAGCGTCTCGGCCACCTGCACCAGTGCCAGCCGCGGCTGCGTCCGCGCACCGGTCGGCGGCAGTCCGGGCGCGGCGCCCGTGGTGCGGCGCAGATCCACATATGTGTAGGCGATGCGCACTTCGGCGTTGTGAATCGTGTCGGAGCGGAACTGGATTGCCCAGGGCTGCGGCGCCTCGTCGTCGGTCGGCGCCGGAATGTCGCGATCGCCGTCGACCAGTTCATTGCCGGGCCCGATCACCTGGAAATACACATTGTCGACATCGTCGGCGCGCAGGATGTCGCGCGCAGATCCCGGCAAGCGGCCCGAGAGCGTGCCGCCAACCTCGCGCACCTGCTGCGCCACGACCGTGACCTTGTCTTCCAGTGCGCGGTCGAAGGGCTGGTTGGCGATCGATTTGGCGGCCAGATAGGTGATCGCAATACTGAGAGGCCAGAGCAGCAGCAGCGGCACCAGCATCCAGTCGAGAATCTCGCCGAACAGTGAGCGCTGGGTGGGTTCGCCGATGGTTTCAGGTGCAGCGTCGAAGTCGGGCACGGGAGGGCGCTCTGGCCGCTCCCGCTGCGGCGGCGTGTCTGCCATCATCGTCAGGCCGGCGGCGCCGCGGCGGCGACCGGCTCCGGGAATTTTTCCAGGCAATAGCCGAGGCCTCGAACCGTCGCAATCCGCACGCCACCGGACTCGATCTTCTTGCGCAGCCGGTGCACATATACTTCGATGGCGTTGTTGCTGACTTCCTCGCCCCACTCGCACAGGTGATCGACCAGCTGTTCCTTCGACACCAGCCGGCCAGTCCGTTGCAGCAGCACTTCGAGCAAGCCGAGTTCACGCGCCGACAGGTCCAGCATCTGCTCATTGAGGTAGGCGCTGCGGCCGACCTGATCGTAGACCAGCGGTCCGTGCCGGATCACGGTCGGGCCGCCGCCCGCGCCGCGCCGGGTCAGTGCCCGCACCCGCGCTTCCAGTTCCGAGAGCGCGAACGGCTTGGCCATGTAGTCGTCGGCGCCGAGGTCGAGCCCCTTGACCCGCTGCTCGATCGAATCGGCCGCCGTCAGGATCAGCACCGGCAGGTGGGATTTGCGCGCCCGCAGCCGGCGCAGCACTTCCAGCCCGGACAGCTTCGGCAGCCCGAGGTCGAGAATCAGCAGATCGAAATCCTGCGCCGCCAGCGCCGAATCGGCCTCCAGGCCGTTGCCCACGCAATCGGTCGCATAGCCGGCCTGGCGCAGCGACCGGGTCAGACCGTCGGCAAGCACATCGTCGTCTTCGGCAAGCAGTATCCGCATGGGGTGGCCGGTCGCTCGGTGGATAAGGATGGCGTAGTCTAGTGCACATTCATTATGTGCAGCAAGGCAAGTCCGTTCCGCATTCCGGCTGGATCACGCCGCGTGAAAAAAAGCCGACAATCGGACGTCACGCCGCATAAAGTACTTGCGCAGACCACTGTTTTTTTATACAGTGCCTACTGATCCGACAAAAGCACAGCACACACCCCGTTATTGCCGGTAGTACAGCTTCATGCAGTACCGCCGCAGGGTGCCTGGATGTCAGTTTGCTCATTACCCGACGAAAGAAATGAATGGACGATAAAAAAGCCGCAGTAGCCAATTCCGACAAGAGCAAGGCGCTGGCCGCAGCGCTGGCGCAGATCGAGAAGCAGTTCGGCAAGGGCTCCGTGATGCGCATGGAAGACGGTGCGGTCGTGGAAGAGGTACAGGTTGTCTCGACCGGCTCGCTCGGACTGGACATCGCGCTGGGCGTCGGCGGTCTGCCGCGCGGACGCGTGGTCGAGATTTATGGACCGGAGTCGTCGGGCAAGACGACGCTGACCCTGCAGACGATCGCGGAGATGCAAAAGCTCGGCGGCGTCTGCGCCTTCATCGATGCGGAACACGCGCTCGACGTCGGCTATGCGCAAAAGCTCGGCATCAACCTGTCGGAGCTCTTGATCTCGCAGCCGGACACCGGCGAACAGGCGCTTGAAATCACCGACGCGCTGGTGCGTTCGGGCGGCGTCGACCTGATCGTGATCGACTCGGTGGCGGCGCTGACGCCGCGCGCGGAGATCGAAGGCGACATGGGTGATTCGCTGCCGGGCCTGCAGGCGCGCCTGATGTCGCAAGCATTGCGCAAGCTGACCGGATCGATCAACCGCACCAACACGCTGGTAATCTTCATCAACCAGACCCGGATGAAGATCGGTGTCATGTTCGGCAATCCGGAGACCACGACCGGCGGCAATGCGCTGAAGTTCTACGCCTCGGTCCGTCTGGACATCCGCCGCACCGGTTCGATCAAGTCCGGCGATGAAGTCATCGGCAATGAAACCAAAGTCAAGGTCGTCAAGAACAAGATCGCGCCGCCATTCAAGGAAGCGCACTTCGACATCCTGTATGGCGAAGGCACCTCCCGCGAAGGCGAAATCCTGGATCTCGGTTCGGAGGCGAAGATCGTCGAGAAGTCCGGCGCCTGGTACAGCTACAACGGCGAGCGCATCGGTCAGGGCAAGGACAACGCACGTAACTTCCTGAAAGAACGTCCGGAACTGGCGCGTGAAATCGAGAACAAGGTGCGCGTCTCCCTGGGCGTGCCGGAACTTGGCGCGATCAAGGGTGCGGAGCCGGTCGCCAAGAAGGCAGCCGCCAAGGATGCCAAGGAAGCGAAAGAACCGCGCGAGCTGAAGGAAGTCAAGGAAGTCGAGTAGTTCAAGCCAGCCGGGACGGCGCGGGCCAGTCGGGCCGCGTCGCCCCGTAGTCCTACCGGCAGCCCCGGCAGTGTCCCATGTCCCGTCCCGCCATTACGCTGAAAGCCCGTGCGCTGACCTATTTGTCGGGACGCGAGCACAGCCGCATCGAGTTGGCCCGCAAGCTCGCCCGCCATGTCCAGGAAGGCGACGACATCGAGCAACTGCTCGATACGCTTGAAGCCGCAAAGCTGCTGTCGCAGACGCGCTTCTGCGACGCGCTCATCAACCGGCGCGCCGAACGCTTCGGCAACAGCCGGATATTGGCCGAGCTGCAAAGCCACGGCATCGGCGACGACGCACTCGCCGATATCAAGGCCGACCTGGTCGATGGCGAAACTGCACGTGCCTGCGCCGTCTGGCAGCGTAAATTCGGCAGCATCGCACCCGATGCGGCGGCACGTGCCAAGCAGATGCGGTTCCTTTTGCAGCGCGGATTTTCGCACCCGGCGATCCGCGTTGCCATGCAAGGTGCGCCCGGTCCCGATGGTACGAACCCCGACGCCATCCCCTCCAGCGTGCGCTGAGTTGCAATTGTGCAGCGCACATTCCTTATTGTAATTTGCTCCTTGTCAACGGGTTGTGGCCTGCCGCTGTGCTACACTTTTGCGATTCCTTGCAGTCCCGCATCCATTTTTACCGTCTGAAATACGGAGGCAGGAACAGGCGCCGGTTGTCGCTCGTCGGGCAATCCGATCCAACCAGCTTCGCCTCTCTTGCCGCATCCAACTTATGCCGCTGTCAGTACCAAGTCCCCGCCGCGCGTTGAAGCACACCCGCACGATCCGTGTCGAAGGATTCGCCAGAGAAGACGGATTGTGGGACATCGATGCACGGATCACCGACGTCAAGACCACGGAAGTACCGCTTGCCTCAGGCGTACTGCCGCCGAACATGCCACTGCATGACCTGTCGCTGCGCCTGACCGTCGACACACGCCTGAACATTCTGGCTGTCGAAGCCGTCTCGGACGCCGTGCCCTACGCGGGCTACTGCGACACGATCGCTCCCGCCTACGAGAAGCTGGTTGGACTGAACCTGATGCGCCGCTTCCGCGCCGACGTCAAGGAGCGCCTGGGCGGTATCGCCGGGTGCACCCACCTGACGGAAATGGCGCAGGTGCTGCCGACGGCTGCAATGCAGGCCCTGGCCGGCGAAGTGTTCGGTACCCGCGATGCGGCTAGCAACGATACCGGAACCGACCAGCCGCTGCAGCTGGATCGCTGCCACGCCCTGCGCACCGACGGTTCGGCGGTGGCACAGTACTACCCGCGCTGGTATGTCGGCGAGGCCGGCCCGACGCTGGCAAAAGCACGATAGGTTTTCCGCGCGAGTGCGCGCTGGTGCGTGCGCCGTAATCCCGCACGAGTTCCAGAACAAGTTTCAGCGGGACAGAACAGGCTCCAGTTTGTGCGACATCGTTCGCATCGTTTTGAATATATTTTTTCCAATCGGTATCTGAAGGGAATCTGCATGAAAATCCATGAATATCAGGGCAAGGAAATCCTCCGCAAGTTCGGCGTCACTGTTCCGCGCGGCATTCCCTGCGATACCGTAGAAGATGCCGTCAAGGCGGCTGAAAAACTCGGCGGACCGGTCTGGGTCGTCAAGGCGCAGATCCATGCCGGCGGCCGCGGCAAGGGCGGCGGCGTCAAGGTTGCCAAGTCGCTGGACCAGGTCAAGGCCTACGCCAGCGAAATCCTCGGCATGCAGCTGGTCACGCATCAGACCGGCCCCAACGGCCAGCAGGTGCGTCATCTCCTGATCGAGGAAGGCGCGGACATCAAGAAAGAACTCTACGTCAGCATGGTCACCGATCGCGTCAGCCAGCGCGTGGTCCTGATGGCCTCCAGCGAAGGCGGCATGGACATCGAGGAAGTCGCCGAAAGCCATCCGGAACTGATCCACCAGATCGCCATCGATCCGGCCGTCGGCCTGACAGACGCCGAAGCCGACAGCATCGCCGCCAGGATCGGCGTGCCGGAAGCGTCGATTGCCGATGCCCGCGCCCAACTGCAGGGCTTGTACGAAGCCTATTGGGAAACCGACGCCTCGCTGGCCGAAATCAATCCGCTGATCCTGACCGGCGACGGCCGCGTGATCGCGCTCGACGCAAAATTCAACTTCGATGCCAATGCCCTGTACCGGCACCCGGAAATCGTCGCCTTCCGCGATCTCGATGAAGAAGACCCGGCCGAAGTCGAGGCATCGAAATTCGACCTCGCCTATATCTCGCTCGATGGCAATATCGGTTGCCTGGTCAACGGCGCGGGTCTGGCGATGGCCACGATGGACACGATCAAGCTGTTCGGCGGCGAGCCGGCCAACTTCCTCGACGTCGGCGGCGGTGCGACGGCCGAGAAAGTCACTGAAGCCTTCAAGATCATGCTCAAGAATCCGGGCCTGAAAGCGATCCTGGTCAACATCTTCGGCGGCATCATGAAGTGCGACGTGATCGCTGAAGGCGTCATCGTGGCCTCCAAGGCGGTCTCGCTGAACGTGCCGCTGGTGGTGCGCATGAAGGGCACCAACGAGGATCTCGGCAAGAAGATGCTGGCCGAATCCGGCCTGCCGATCATTGCCGCCGACACGATGGAAGACGCGGCCCGCAGCGTCGTCGCGGCTGCTGCCGGCAAGTAACGGGCAGCGAGCGACCACAGGCCCAACCAGGCGAAACCACTTCGAACAAACGTCGCGTCGATCGCGGCCCGACAATGACTCTGTCGAGCCGCATCAACCGGACACCAAAGCGCACAAGGAACCACCATGTCGATACTGAT
>JACMOV010000054.1 GCA_014377845.1 Herminiimonas sp. | reverse complement strand
GTGCCCTACGATAAGAGCGGTACGCAGCGTGTACGGGCCATGTACGCGGTGGTCACGCGCTCGAAGCTGGCCAACGACATCCAGCGCTGCTTCCAGGACGCCAAGCTGACGCTGAAAGTCATCGACATTCCCGAGATGGCGCAGCGTAACGTCGCCGGTTTGCTGGAAACCGAAGGCAACGCACTGGCCCTGGTGTCGTTCGATGCCAGCGGCGGCCTGCTGACCCTTACCAGCGGCGGCGAGCTGTTCCTGGCGCGCCGCATTCCGGTCACGGCGCAACAACTGCTCGACATCGACGCCGAACTGCGCGAACGCCACCAGGAAGCCGTGGCCCTCGAGATCCAGCGCTCGCTCGATCATTTCGGCCGCGAGTTCAGCTGGGTCGGGTTGAATCAGTTACTGGTCGCACCGCTCGGCGACGACCATGCCGGCCTGGTGGACTACCTGGGGGCCAACCTTGATACGCCGGTGGCGGCCTTGAACCTGGAATCCATCCTCGACATTTCACGCGTACCGGAACTGAAAAACCTGCGCGCTCAGCAAAAATATTTCATGACGCTGGGTCTGGCGCTGCGCCACGAGGAGAAAGTGCTGTGAGCCAGCAGATCAACCTGTTCAACCCGATCTTCCTGAAACAGGAGAAGCTGTTTTCGGCCGTCACGATGGCGCAGGGTCTGGGCGTGATATCACTTGCTGTGCTGGCCTTCGCTGCCTATTCTACTTACCAGTCGACCCGGGTGGTCAACGAGGCTGCCATCGCTGCCGCGCAATTAAAGGCGACCCAGGACGATCTGGTGAAGATGGTCGACAAGACCAAGCCGATCGCGGTCAACAAGAGCATCGAGGACGACATCGTCAAGGCCGAAGGTCGGCTGCGCGCCAGCCAGCAGATCCTGGGCTTCGTGCAGAACGGCGACTTCAAGGGCGGCAAGGCATACTCGAGCTTCCTGCGCGCCTTTGCCAACAAGGCCATGCCAGGCGTTTGGCTAACCGGTTTTTCGCTCGGCGACAACGGCAACGAGATCGAGATCATCGGTCGCGCGCTGCAGCCAGCGCTCGTGCCGGCCTATATCAAGTCCTTGAAAAGCGAGGGCGCATTCGCGGGTAAATCCTTCGGCAGCATGGTCCTGCGCGCGCCGCTGGCCGAGGCCGGCGCAAAGCCCGGATCGGACGTCGGCAAGGCCGCCACTGCGCCCTCGGTGCGCTACATCGATTTTTCATTGAACTCGTCGGAAGCGATTCCGGGCGCCGGACTGCTAGCAGGAGCGACGCCAAAATGAAGCAGTTACGAAAACAGCTGGGTCAGTCCTGGCAGCGCCTGGCGAACTGGATCGACAGCCGCAAGCTCTCCGAGCGGGGATTGCTGTTCGCCGCGATCGTGGCGCTGCTGGTGCTGGTCCTGAACCAGATCTTCCTGCATGCGGCATCGGTCAAGATCGCCGCCCAGACCAAGCAGATGGTTACCGACCGGGCGGCCAGCCGCAAGCTGCAGGCCGAGATACAGAAGCTGGCCACGCAGGTAGTCGTCGATCCGGATGCCGAGAACAAGGCGCGCCTGCAGAAACTGCTGGCCGACGAGGCCAGTACGCAGGCAGCGATCAAGCAGGCCAGCAATGACCTGGTCGCGCCCGACCAGATGATCAGCATGCTCGACGCGATCATGGCGCGCCAGGGCAAGCTGCAACTGGTTTCGCTGACCAAGCTGCCGATCCAGAGCGTGAGCACCAGCACGCCGGAAGCCGCCGCACCGAAAACGGCCGACGGACAGCCGGCTCCGGTGGCGGCAAAACCGGCGGCGCCGGCCAGCGGCGCACAAGCCGCCGACGTCGTCTACAAGCACGGCGTCGAAATCGTGGCCCTGGGCGGCTATCCAGAATTGATGGACTACCTGGCGCAGCTGGAAAACCTGCCGGTGCGCGTGGTCTGGGGCAATCTAAGGCTGCAGGTCGACACCTATCCGAAGACCACCATGACGCTGACCATTTACACACTCAGTCTGGAAAAAAAATGGCTCAACATCTGAGCGCCGACCATGCACGCCGCAAGTCGTGGCTGCTAGTGCTGCTGGCTGCCCCCGCAGCCTTCACGCTGGCGCAGGGCGTGGCCGACCCGACCCGGCCACCTGATTCGATGACGGTCCCTGGCATCACCGCGTCCGACGCCGCAATGACGGCAGCGACAGCCTTGCCGGTGCTGCAATCGATCCTGATTGCCGACACCTATGCCGAAGCCATCATCAACGGCAAGGCGGTGCGTCCGGGCGATCAGATCGCCATGGGCAAGATCGTGAAGATCTCTGAAAGTGAAGTAACAGTACGTACAAATGCGGGCTTGCAAACATTGAAGCTGTTTCCAGGAATTGAGAAGCGCTATGCCGCGGCGCAGGACACTGCTGCACCGGTCAAGCGGAACAAAGCAAAAACAAAATGATGAAAAAGCCGATGATTGCGTTCATGGTCTGTGGTCTCGCAGGCTGTTCGACAGCACCAGCGTCACGCCAGACCTACGATACGATTCAGCAGGAAATGGACAAGGCTGCGGCCGCAGCGACTACCGTGCGCGCTTCGGCCGCAGCCAGGCCTACAGCCCTGCCGTTGCGCGTGTCGGACGCCCTGCTGCCGCCGCTGCAACCAGTGGCGCCGCCACCACCGGCGCGGTCCGAAGAGCGTTTCAGCGTCGCCTTCAACGAAGTCGAGGCGCGCCAGTTTTTCCCGGCGGTTGCAGCCAACACCCGCTACAACATCCTGGTGCATCCGAAGGTTGACGGTCGGATCTCGGCCAACCTGAAAAACGTCACCCTATTCGAGGCACTCGACTCGGTTCGCGACATCTACGGCTACGACTACACGGTAGAGGGCAACCGCATCGTCATCAAACCGTTGACGATGCAAACGCGAGTCTTTCAAGTGAATTATCTCAACACCTCGCGGCAGGGCACGTCCGAGACACGCGTGAGCGCTGGCTCCGGTGGCCAGCAGGGTAACAATAGCAACCAGTCGTCGAATTCGAGCGGGAACGCGAACCAGTCGGGCGCGCAGAATTCCACGACGGGCAATGGCGGCAACCAGCAGAACACGAACGGCGGCAACCAGAACAATTCGGCCGCCGCCAGCAGCCGGGTCAGTTCGACCTCGACCAGCGATTTCTGGACCGAGTTGCGCGACTCGCTCAAGGCGATCGTCAACATCGAAGAACGCGACGGCAAGAGCGTCGACAAGGACGGCCGCAGCGTGGTCGTCAGCCGGCAGTCGGGTGTGGTCGTGGTGCGCGCCATGCCGGATGAATTACGCGCCGTTGCGCAGTACCTGAAGGCGTCGCAGCTGTCGGTCGAGCGCCAGGTGATCCTGGAAGCGAAGATCCTGGAAGTGCAGTTGAACGACAGCTTCCAATCGGGGATCAACTGGGCGTCGTTTTCCCGGCTGCTGGGTAATCCGCTCGGAATCGGCTTCGTCGCGCCGGGCACCACGCTGACGGGCGCCTCGATTTCGCAGAATGGTTTTTCATCGACCACCGACACCATCAATCCGCGCACCGGCCTGCGCGGCGAATCGACCTTCAACATTTCGCCCGCCGGAGCGGTGCAGGCAACGGGCAATGCGGCCGGCTCGCTGTTCGGCATCGCGGTACAGGGCAGTACTTTCGCCGCTCTGCTGACCTTCCTCGAAACCCAGGGAACAGTGCACGTGCTGTCGAGCCCGCGCATCGCCACCATGAACAACCAGAAGGCGATTCTGAAGGTCGGCACTGATGATTTCTTCGTCACCAAGGTGTCATCGACCGTCAATACCAGCACCGTCGGCACCTCCACCACGCCGGACGTCACGCTGCAGCAGTTCTTTTCCGGCGTGGTGCTGGACGTGACGCCGCAGATCGACGAGTTCGACAACATCATCCTGCACGTGCATCCGTCGGTAACTGAGGTGACGACCCTGAACCGGGTCGTCAACCTGGGTCAGCTCGGCACCCTGAACCTGCCGCTGGCTTCGAGCAATACCTCCGAGACCGACAGCGTCGTGCGCGGCCAGACCGGGCAGATCATTGCCATCGGCGGCCTGATGCGCCAGGCTACGACCAACGACCGCTCGCAGGTACCGGTGGCGGGCGATGTGCCGGTCGTCGGCAACCTGTTCAAGAACAACAACCGGGTCACGCAAAAGCGCGAGCTGGTCATCCTGATCAAGCCGACCATCATCGACGGCGGCGCCAGCTGGGGCAGCGATCTGAGCCAAAGCCAGCGCCGCATCCAGGCGCTCGATCCGCAACAGGCAGAAACGCGGCGCTAGCATGTACACGGCACATTTTGGCTTACAAGAACCGCCCTTCGGCATCACGCCGGACACCAGCTTTTTCTTTGCCTGCGCCAGCTACCAGGAGGCCTTGAACACGCTGGTCATCGCCGCACGGAATGGCGAGGGGTTCATCAAGATCACCGGCGAGGTCGGCACCGGCAAGACGCTGCTGTGCCGGAAATTCATGGCGACCCTGGACGACAGCTTCGTGACGGCCTACATTCCGAATCCCTCGCTCGAGCCGCGGGCGTTGGTCATGGCGGTGGCCGATGAACTGGAAATCCGGCTGGACAAGGACACCGACCAGCACCAGCTGACCAAGGCCATCAATCTGCGGCTGCTGGATCTGGCACGGGACAACAAGCGCGTGCTGCTCTGTCTGGATGAAGCCCAGTCGATGCCGATTGAAAGCCTGGAAGCATTGCGCCTGTTGACCAACCTCGAGACCGAGAAACGCAAGCTGCTGCAGATCGTGATGTTCGGCCAGCCCGAACTGAACCGCAAGCTGCAGATGAATGCGATTCGTCAGCTCAATCAGCGCATCACCTTCGATTACCACCTCAGCCCGCTCAATCGTGACGAGATGGCGTTCTATTTGTCGCACCGACTCAATGTGGCCGGCTTTCAGGGAGGCCGTCTGTTCATGCCTGGCGCCCTGCGAGCGCTGCATGCGGCAAGCGGCGGCTTCCCGCGGCTCATCAACATCCTGGCGCACAAGTCGTTGATGCTGGCCTACGGCGAAGGCACCCAGCAGATCGGCGCACGCCATATTCGGGCCGCGGCACGGGATACGAGTTCGTCGAAACGGAAAAATTGGTGGTGGCGGACTGCTGCCACCGGATTGTTGTTTGTCGCCGCAAGCTGGGGCGCTGGATGGGTCTTACTTAAATGAGTTTAATTAACAGCATGTTGCGGGATCTGGATGCCCGCAAATCGGATGGACCGAGCGCCGGACAGTTCAAACAGCACGTGCGGGCGGTTCCCGATCGGCGCGACACGTCCGGGCAGCGACGCATTGCGTTAGTAGGCGCGGCCCTGGTGCTGGCGGGCGGTGCGGGCGTTGCATTCTGGCTTACTTCAGCGGGCAAGGCGCCGGTCGCGCTCGTGTCGGACACTGCTCGGCTGGCCAGCCCGCAAGTCGTCGCTGCCGCGGCCAGCGCCCCGGCAGCGGCGCCAGTGGCCGCGCCCGCTGTCGTCGCAGCTCCACCTGTACCGGCTGTCGCTTTGCCAGCGCAGACGGCATCCCCAGCCCCAGTGGAGGCGCCAGCGCCGCAGCCGACAACCGCGCCGGCCCTGAGAAAAGAACCCGAGGCGACCAGTCTGACACGGACTGCGGCGGCTTCCGATGCAGACCGCACGGTGGCAACGCCTACCGCCACTGCGACGCCACGCGTCGTCAGCCCTCCTTCCACTCCATCGACGGCCACGGCAGCAATGGCATTGCCGCAGAAGCGCATGACCGAATCGAGCCCGCAAGAGCGCGCCGACAACCAATACGCGCAAGCGTTGGAGTTACTCCGCCAGGGAAAGCAGAGCGCGGCGATCCAGGGGCTCGAGCAGGCTGTCCGGATGAGCACGCGACAGGACGCGGCGCGCCAGGTCCTGATCGGCGCCTTGATCGACATGGGCAGGAAAGATGAGGCAATCAAAAATGCCCAGGATGGGCTGGTCGAACATGTCGCGCAGCCGAACATGGCCATGATCCTGGCGCGACTCCAGCTTGAAAAAGGCGAGCTGCGTCCGGCCATCATCACGCTCGAACGCACGCTGCCGTATGCCGCCGAGCGTACCGACTACGAAGCGTTTCTGGCCGCTCTGCTGCAACGCGACGAACAGCACAAGCAGGCCGTCGAGCATTATCTGGTGGCCCTGCAAAAGGCGCCGGATGCCGGCGTCTGGTGGATGGGGCTCGGTATCTCATATCAGGCAATGCAACGCCCGGCCGAAGCACAGGAGGCATTCAAGCGGGCCAAAAACACCAATTCGCTGAACGCCGAATTGTCCGCCTTCGTCGATACCCGGCTTGCTCAGTTGCAGCGCTGAGCCGAACCGGATGCAAGGCGCCGGGACGATCCGGCGGGCGCGCTTGTTGTCGTCAGTCGGGCAACCGGAAATTCGATGCTGCCAACGCGGGATCGACGGCCTGAACCGGAACCCGCCGCGTCACGGTACAGGCCGACCCGATCAAGGTGCGGCCTTGATGAAGCCGAGAATCTCGTCGAAGAACTGGAAACGCGGCTTTTCGAACAGCACGAAATGGGTGGCGTTCTTGATGACGACACTTTTCTTGACCGGCGCATTGGTCAGGTCACGCATCAGCAGTTCGCGGTCTTCCGGAAACGACCAGGTATCGAATTCACCGGCGATCACCAGGGTCGGCACGTAGATCGAGGACGCATTCCAGATGCGCCGCCCGGTGGCCTGCATGAAACTGTCTTCCATCACGCCATTGGGCGCGCGCAGGCTCGGCGGCGTGCGCGACTCACTGGTCGGATCGGTCTTCAACGCTTCCAGGGCGAAGGCGTCGCGCACGCCCTCTTCGCGAAAGCTGCTCTTGTCGGCCACAGGGATTTCGCCGTCCCAGCGGCCATCATTGCCGGCCTTGCTGCCGAGCCGATAGGCGCCCTGGGCATAATTGAACTGGGTAGGCGCCCGCTTGTCCTGGAAGGCCGAGCCGGCCCCCAGATTGGTGTGCGCCGCATAAGCGTAGGCCGGCGCATACAGCACCAGCTTGCGCACTTTTTCACTATTCTGCGAG
>JACMOV010000053.1 GCA_014377845.1 Herminiimonas sp. | reverse complement strand
TTCCTCGACATCCTGATCCTGATCGATACGCTGCAGGTGGTGCTGTTCGGGAAAGGCCAGTAATCATGTCCCGGCTTGCGACTGCAGGCGCGGCCAGCACCTTGGGTGAGCCGGCATCATGCTGACCAATATCGCGCTCTTCAGTTACGGCAGCACTGCCGTTGCGTTCTTCGTTCTGACCATCCTCCTGTTGACCCGCTGGCGCGGCAACGTCCATGGCGTCGTGATGACGTTTGCCTGCGTGACCACGGCGATCTGGGCTACCGTGATCGGTCTGCTGACCATGGCAGGAAGCCCAATGACGCTACTGAGCGACTTGCTCGAGATCCTCAGAAACGCCTGCTGGACCTTGCTGCTGGTGCGCTTGATGGGGCCATTCAAGGCCGGCAAGCCGCACACGGTCGGTAACTTCAAGTGGTCGGTCATCGGCATTGCGGCATTGTATGTGCTCATGTTGTTGGCCACGCTCGATGCCTATCGCCTGTTTGGTCAGCCGCTCGGTCTTGCCAACGCGCTGACATCGACTGTTGGCCATATTGCGATGGCGGTGGTCGGCATGCTGATGGTGGAGCAGCTCTATCGCAATACGCCGGCCGAAGCGCGCTGGGCCATCAAGTTTGCCTGCATGGGCATGGGCGGCCTGTTTGCGTACGATTTCTATCTCTACAGCGATGCGATGCTGTTTCGCCTGGTGAATGCCGAGATCTGGGTTGCCCGTGGCGCGATCAATGCACTGACTGCGCCGCTGATCGCCTTGTCGGTGGCGCGCAATCCGAAATGGTCACTGGGCATTGCCGTCTCGCGGCGCGTCGCCTTCCATTCGGTCGCGCTGTTCGGTTCGGCGATCTACTTGCTCACGATGTCCGCGGCAGGGTACTACCTGCGTTATTTCGGCGGTAGCTGGGGCTCGGTGATGCAGGGTGTCTTCCTGTTTGGCGCCCTGCTGCTGCTGGTGGCAGTCCTGTTTTCCGGTACGTTCCGCTCCTGGCTGAAGGTATTCATCAGCAAGCACTTCTACAGTTACGGCTACGACTACCGGGAAGAGTGGATGCGGTTCACGCGCACTTTGTCCGACGACGGCCGCGACCTGACCGAACGTACGATCCAGGCGGTCGCCAACCTGGTAGAGAGCCCGGGCGGCGCGCTCTATGTCAGCAGGGAAGGAGGCCAGTGCGAACTGGCCGGACAGACGCATCTGCCGGACGCCGCCATGAGCGAGCCGTTGTCCTCGGCATTCTGTGAGTTCCTGCAGGCTAAACAGTGGGTCATCGATCTCGCCGAGTATCGCGACTACCCCGAGAATTACGACAGCGTGCCATTACCCGACTGGCTGATGCAAATGGCTAACGCCGCGCTGATCGTGCCATTGATCCTGCATGGCGGGCTGACCGGCTTCATCGTGCTGGTGCAACCGCGCAGTCGCATCGTGCTGAACTGGGAGGTCACGGATCTGTTGAAAATTGCGGGCAACCAAGCTGCCAGTTATCTCACGCAGCAAGAGTCGGCGCGGGCGCTGATGGTGGCGCGGCAGTTCGAATCGTTCAACCGGATGTCGACTTTCATGGTGCACGATCTGAAGAATCTGGTGAGCCAACTGTCGCTGATGGTGGCCAACGCGGAACGCCACAAGGACAATCCTGAATTCCAGCGCGACATGCTCGAGACGGTCGACCTGTCGGTCCAGAAGATGAAGCTGCTGTTGCAGAAGCTGGCTCGCGGTACAGCCGTCGAGCCGCCCTCGCGCGTGCGGCTCGACAAGCTCTTGCAGGAAGCCGTGGCCAATAAGACGGCCGTCGAGCCCAAGCCCGTACTCGAACTCATCGATGCCGACCTGATGGTCACTGCCAACACCGACCGCCTCGCCCGCGTCATCGGGCACATCATCCAGAATGCAGTGGAAGCAACGCCGCGCGATGGACGGGTCACCGTACGCCTGATCGCGTGGCATGCCGAGGCCATCATCGAATGCATCGATACTGGCTGCGGGATGAGCGAGGAATTCATCCGGGAGCGCCTGTTCCAGCCCTTCGAGTCGACCAAGTCCGCCGGGATGGGGATCGGGGTCTTCGAGAGCCGCGAGTACATCCAGGAACTGGGAGGCCGGATCGAGGTTAGCAGCCGGCCCGGCGCGGGCACCACTTTCCGCATCGTCCTGCCATTGCAGCGGCAGCCCGATGCCGCCGATCACAACGAATTGCAAGCCGCCTGAGGGCACGAGGATCAAAATGTCCGTGGACAAACCGAAACTGCTGATCATCGAGGACGACCCCGGTCTACAGAAGCAATTGCGCTGGAATTTCGATAACTATGAAGTGCTGGTGGCGGGCGACCGCGAGACAGCGCTGGCCCAGGTGCGCCGGCACGAACCGGCAGTCGTGACCATGGATCTCGGATTGCCACCGGACCCGGACGGCGCGACCGAGGGCCTGGCGACACTGCAGCAGATCATGGCGCTGGCGCCGGACACCAAGCTGATCGTCCTGACCGGTAATCAGGATCATGACAATGCCGTCAAGGCGATCGGCCTGGGCGCGTACGATTTTCATCAGAAACCGTTCGATCACGTGATGCTGGCGCTGGTCGTCCAGCGGGCGTTTTATTTGCAGGCGCTGCAGCTGAAGAACCGGCAGCTGATGCAGAGCCAGGCCGATTCGCCGGTCACGGGTTTGATCAGCCGCGATCCCGGCATGCTCAAGGTCTGCCGCAGCATCGA
>JACMOV010000052.1 GCA_014377845.1 Herminiimonas sp. | reverse complement strand
TTTTTTCTTTGTTGCAGCTGGGTGCGCCAGCAGCGTGGCCATTTCGGCCAATCTCGATTTCGACAAGACCTTTACTGCACGGGACGAACCGCAGCAGGTGCACTACGCGGTCGTGTACACGCTCAACGGACAGACGCATCACTCGGAAACCTGGCGCGACAGGGACCGCCGCATCCTGCGCCGCACCGATGACCGCATCGAGACCCATGTGGCGAAAGAGGCGCGCGACGTCGAATGGCACATGGTCGTGCTTGACCTGACGCGCAAGATCCGCACCGATATCGACCGCACCAATCTGCTGCGCATCGGCCAGTTCACCGACTGGTTCAGCCTGTCGCATGGCCTGACGCGGCCCACCGGCGCCTACACGCTGAAGGTCGCCGACGTCGGGCAATCGTCGGTGCTGCCGGTTACCGCGTGCCGCTGGTACGACCTGAAACGCGGCGCCAGCGAAAGCCGGATTTGCTGGAGCAGCCGGCTGCATTTGCCGATCGTGATCACGGATCGGGATGGTCAGCCACAGTGGCAGGTAACCAGTGTCGATACCCGCACGCAGCCGCCGTCAGTGTTTGCGATTCACGACGAGGGCTTTGTTCGCAACAATGCCAGCCAGGATATCAACACGGACTAGGAACCGGTTTCGATAGACAGGATCGCCGCGGCAGGGCGCTTTGCAGGTATCCCTGCGCTATGGCAGCAAATCTTCCGCCACATCCCGTTTCAGCAGCTTGTGGGTGCGATCTGGCACGAACGCGATGAATCGGCCGAGCAGTGCGCCTGGGTCGGCCTCATGCATCATGAGCGCCGCGTGCGCCGGTTTCAGGAAGCCTTCTGCAACCATGTGGCGGGTGAAGGCGATCAGGCCATCGTAGAAGCCGTCGACGTTGAGCAGGCCGATCGGCTTGTCGTGAAAACCCAGCTGTGACCAGGTCAGCATTTCGAACAACTCTTCCAGCGTACCCATGCCGCCGGGCAGGGCGATGAAGCCGTCCGACAGTTGCGCCATCATCGCCTTGCGTTCGTGCATGTCTGCGACCACGTGCAGGTGCGTCACCGCGCGATGGCCGACTTCCTGTTCCATCAAGGCGGTCGGAATCACGCCGGTGACGCTGCCGCCGAGGCGCATTGCCTCGTCGGCGATCACGCCCATCAGACCGACATTGCCGCCGCCGTAGACCAGTGCGATACCGGCGTCGACCAGTGCGCCGGCCAGCGCCTTTGCGGCATCGACGTAATGCGCGGCGACGCCATTGGATGCGCCGCAGTAGACGCACAAGGAGCGGATTTTCTGTGGCTTCGATGCGAGCGTCATGCGCGAGGGTTTCACTGATGGGTGCGAATGCACAGCATAGCATCGGTGAAGCCGGTTCCCTGCTGCGAACGACTGGCACGACGGTGGCAATCGTGATCTCGATTCGCCTCGACAGAGCGCGTTTTGCCAGGACTGGCGCGGTGCGTATTACTTGGGCATCACGACGGTATCGACTGCATGAATCACGCCGTTGTCGGCCACCATGTCACTCTCGATCACGGTGGCGTCGTCCACCGTCACGCGGCCGTTGTCCGACTTGAGCGCGAGGAAGCCGCCTTCCAGTGTCCTGGTCTTGCCAGGCTTGACTTCGGCGACCATGATCCTGCCGGGGATGACCTGGTGCGTCAGGACTTGCGCCAGCTTCGCCTTGTCCTTGACGAGGGTAGCCCACGTGCCGGCGGGCAGCCGGGCGAAGGCCTCATCGCTCGGCGCGAAGACCGTGAAAGGACCGTCCGAGCGCAGTGATTCGGCAAACCCGGCGGCCTTGACTGCCGCAACGAAGATCTTGAGATTGCCGGCCGCCGCAGCAGTGTCGACCAGGTCCGCTGCTTGTACATTCGTGGCAAGCACGAGGGTGGCGGTCGCGGCAATGAGGCGTAGTGTCATTGATAATCTTCCAAAAAAGTGGTGCCAGGTTTTGGCAGGCCACGTAGTCGGCAACGGGAAAATATCGTCTACCTTCTGGAAAGCCTGCCGGAAAACAGGGGCGCTCCAAGTCAGTTGTCTTATAATCCGAAAAGTTCAAATTGCGATCGCCCAGAATGAAGAATTACCGATGAACGCGCCGCAAAAGCGATCGTTCAAACAGCAGCAACTGATCGTTCGGGAAGATGCCATCATCGACGCCGTCAATGGTCTGCTGGCAAAAAAAGGCTATGACCTGATGACCATGGACGAGGTCGCTGCCGAGGTCGGCATCGCCAAGGCCAGTCTCTACAAGCATTTCCCCTCCAAGGAGGCGCTGGCGGCGGCGGCGATGATCCGCCTGCTCGAAAATACCCTGACCTATGTGCGTTCGCTTGATCCTGCAATGCCGGCGCTGGCGCGGCTTCGGTCGATTCTGCAATGGGCGCTCGAGGTGCGCATGGCGGGCGGCCTGCCGACGCTGCCAGCCGAGAACACGACGCTGCGCGACAGCCTTGTCAACAACTTCAAGTATGTCGGCAAAGTGCTGGACATGAATGAGCTGCTCGGCGACTTGATCGAGCAGGCAAAAAAAGATGGGGCGATCCGCATCGACCTGCCGACCGAGGTGGTGCTGTTTACGATCTATGCACGCTCCTGCGACCCGAGCGTGGATTATCTGAAGATGATGGGCCAGTACACCGACCAGCAGATCGTCGATTTCCTCCTGCTGACCTGTTTCAACGGATTGGGTCCCGATCCTTCGCCAGCGCACGCCCCGAAATAACACGCTGCGCGTCGATTTTCTTCGCAGTTCAATCTCACGCAGTTCAATCTCATTGCAACAGACGTAAAAAAACCGACCCGAAGGTCGGTTTTATGTCGCGCGGAAGAAGATTACTTCTTGGCAGCGTCAGCAGCTTTGGCTGCATCTTTCGATGCGTCTTTGGCAGCGTCTTTTGCGGTGTCGGCAGCTTTCGAAGCGTCAGCCGATGCAGCTTTTGCAGCGTCAGCCGAAGCAGCAGCGTCAGCAGCTGGAGCAGCCGCTGGCGAAGGTGCTGGAGCCGGTGCTGGCTCAGCAGCTGGCGCTGGCGCCGGAGCAGCCATTGGCGCTGGTGCAGGTACAACGACTTCTTCTTTTTTGCTGCATGCAGCAAGAGCGATAGCCAACAGGGATGCGATCAATAATGTTTTTTTCATGGGATTTCCTTCGAAAGAATAATAAAAATGTCGCGATGAATAATTACCGGTAATTATCGCTCTATAGGGCGTTTCCGCATGAAACGATGCAATGCAACATGACGAAAGCTTCCTAACCCGTAATTATAACGGCTTTTTTTCTGGGCGGCGCGACACATTTGCTTTTTGGTAAGTAAATTCTCAAGTTTTCGCTAGTTTTTAGTCTGTCTAATGACGGGAATCAGCGCCGATTTCCACCACCTCGTTCAAGAAAGCATCAGCCAACCGTCGCAATACCAGAGGTGCAGCGCCTCGGCCACGTCGTCCGAAAGGCCGGCCAACGCGGCCGGTTCCAGCGACCGGCGGTCAGCCAATGCAGCCAGCACGGCGCGGTCGGCTTTCTCGACGCCGAACGACTCGCCGTTGATGAATACGTGGCGGCCGCGATACAGCATCTGGGTCTTCAAAGACAGTATTACGCCGCGTTTTGCTGCCGACAGCGTAAAGCGGGCGGCGGTCAAAGGGCGCGCCGGTGGATCGAACATCACGGTCGCTTTTGGCTCCGACAGGTACTCACCGAGAAAAATGGCGATGTCGTCGTCGGTGAAGCGGATCTTGCGCAGCTGCTCGCCGACGTTTTCCAGCATCGCGGCGTCGATCTGCGCCGGGTGTGTGGTGGGCTTCAGATCCGGATCGGCATAGCGTCCGGGCAGGTCGATCGTATCCGACATGAACTGCAAAAAGGCTTCGCCCAGCTCTTGGTAAGCGGGCGCACGAAAGCCGATCGAGTAGGTCATGCATTCGCCGATGGCCACACCTTCGTGCGCGTACTGCGGCGGTAGATACAGCATGTCGCCCGGCGCCAGCACATATTCTTCATCCGGCGTGAAATTGCGCAGCACCTTCAGCGGCAAGCCGTCGACCAGGCTCAGGTCGCGCTGCGCGCCGATGCGCCAGCGTCGTTGTCCGTGCGCCTGCAGCAGGAACACGTCATAGGAGTCGACATGCGGCCCGACGCCGCCGCCATCGGTGGCGTGACTGATCATGAGGTCATCCAGCCGGGCGTCCGGAATGAAGCGGAACTGGCGCAGCAGCGCGTCGGCGCTGGCGTCGTGGAGGTTCACACCCTGCACCAGCAGGGTCCGGTCCGACTGGCCATCGGTAGCAGCCGGCATGGCAGCGAACGGCCCGCGCTGCATGTCCCAGCGCTTGCCGCTGCGGCTGACGATGCGGGATTCGACATCGTCGCGCGAGGCCAGATCGAACAGGGCGGCCGGGGCCAGGAGCGGCGCAAAATCCGGGATCGCCTGACGCACCAGCAGGGGTTTCTTGTGCCAGTAATCGCGCAGGAAAACATCGGGCGAGATGCCGCCCAGGAGGGTCAATTTTTTCATGGCGCGATTATAAGCCCAGGACCGAGCCCAGGACCAAGCCCAGGACCTTCTCGTGGTGCATGGATCGCTACAGCAACGAACCGTTGTGCGGCGCGATGCGCCTCATGAATCGGGGTCGGCGCCGACGCAAATTGACTTCGCCCCGACGTTCGGCGGTTATAATTCTTCGTACGCTCATTGAAAGGAAACTCGCCATGAAGATTGCCAAGAATACGGTAGTGACGGTGCATTACAAATTGTCCGATGCCCAGGGCAATCTGATCGAAGAAAGCCAGGATCCGATGGTGTATCTGCACGGCGGCTACGAAAACACGCTGCCGAAGATCGAGGAAGCGCTCGACGGCCAGGAAGTCGGCTATAACACGACGATCCAGGTCGAGCCGGACGATGCCTTCGGCGAATACGATCCGGCACTGGTCAAGGTCGAGCCACGCAACCGCCTGCCGAATCCGCTGGAAGTCGGCATGCAGTTCGAAGGCATGCCCGATGGTGACGCGGAAGACGACGAAGCCTTGATCTTCACCGTGACCGACATCGCCGATGATAAGGTAGTCCTCGACGGCAATCATCCGCTGGCCGGCATGGCGCTGCGATTCACGCTCAATGTCAGCGAGGTTCGCGTTGCATCAGAAGAAGAAATCACGCACGAGCATGTGCACGGCGCGCACGGTCATGATCATGGCGAGGCCGACGATGGCGACGACGCAGCGGGTGATGAATTCCGCAGCCGGCCGATTCACTAGCCTGCCGAATAAGCCTGCCGAATAAGCCTGCCTCGCCGAAGACGGTTTGTCAGGCGATTGAAGTACGTTGCGAGCCGCAGCAGTTACTGCCCGCCCTTGCGCAAGCCTGCGGCGGTGCCGACAGAAAACAGCACCGGCAGCGCTGGATCGACGTTCACCTTCAGCCATCCCGGCGCCACGCCAACCGCACCGAGATTGCCGCGCCACGCAATCGTGTCGCTGCCGGATGCCATACCGGTTTCGGCGCCGTGCACCAGCAATACCTTGCCGCGAAAACGTGCGCTGAGCGCCTTGATCTGCGCGCGAATCGCCTCGAAACCATCCCGGCCATTGCCGAAGCCGATGCGGGTCAGGGCATCCGGCGGCACCAGCGGGTCGCCGTCGCAAAACAGCACGATACCGGCGGCATTCTTTTGCGAGGCGACGCCGAAGACGCGACGCAGCCAGTCATGGTCTGCCACCATCCGGTCCTCGAATTCACTGTTGCGTCCCGCCGCCGGCAGATAGCCGTTATTGTTGACTGGCAGGTTCAGCGTGGCGAAGACGACGTTGCCGATCTCCCAGCGCAGGTTCTCCACGTAGGTACGGTATTTCGGTGTGTTGGCCTGATGTATCAGCGGCAGGCGGCTGCTGCCGAAAGAGAATTCCTCGCCGAAGAAAAGGTCGCGCACCCGGTTCAGGCGTTCGATCGCAATCGAGCGCCCGCTGTCGAGGTGGCAGTTGCTCCAGTCGCTGGCGGCGATCGAGACGATCAGGCCGTTTTTCGCGTCCTGGAACATTTCCTTGCGCCGGAAATACAGCTTGTCGCTGCACGGTTCCTGCTGCGCCTTGACACCGTTTGCAACGACGAAGGCAAGGCTGTCGGCGTCGGTTGCCTCGATCGCCTCGCGCAGCTTCGTGTCGTCCGCCGCGCCGGCCGCGGTATGCGTGATGACGCCGAAACTGAATGTGCTCGGCTGCGCGGTCGCCGTCGCGGACACTGCTGCCAGCAGCAGGGTAGTGGCGATGCGCATGGTCGTGCGCCGATAGCGCGCCGAGTGGGTCATGCTGCAAAGGCGCCATCGCGTCATTCGGCGCATTCTCCGGCCGCCAGGCGCTTGAGGCGATACAGCTGCTCCAGTGCGCTGCGTGGCGTCTGCTGGTCGGGATCGATTTCAGCCAGGGCTGCAACAAGCGCCGCAGCGTTCGCCGCTGCGCCACCGCCATGCCGAGAGTCCTCCGGATCGTGGTCCTCCGGCAGCTCGACATCGAGACCGGTCGCGGCGTTGGCGAACAGGTCGAACTGCGGCGTGCCTTGCAACGACTGCGATTCCAACGTCGCCAGGTGCTTGCGCGCCGCGCGGATCACGGCCGACGGCACGCCGGCCAGTTGTGCGACTTGCAGGCCGTAGCTCTGCGATGCCGGTCCCGCTTGCACCGCGTGCAGGAAGACGATCTTGTGCCGGTGCTCGACCGCCGACAGGTGCACGTTGGCGGCGCTCGGGTGCAGGTCAGGCAACTGCGTCAGTTCGAAATAGTGGGTTGCGAACAGCGTGAAGCTGCGGGTGGTCTCGATCAGGTGACGCGCGATTGCCCAGGCCAGCGCCAGTCCGTCGAAGGTCGAGGTGCCGCGTCCGACCTCGTCCATCAGCACCAGGGAATGGGCGGTCGCGCCGTTCAGGATCGCGGCCGACTCGGTCATCTCGACCATGAACGTGGAACGTCCGCCGGCCAGGTCATCGGCCGCGCCGATCCGGGTGAAGATGCGATCGATCGGCCCGATCACGGCGCGCGCGGCCGGCACGAAGCTGCCGACGTAGGCCAGCAGCGTGATCAGCGCGACCTGCCGCATGTAGGTCGACTTGCCGCCCATGTTCGGCCCGGTGATCAGGAGCAGCGTACGCTCGGCATGCAGGTTGCAATCGTTGGCGATGAAGCGCTCGATCTGGTTTTCGACAACCGGATGGCGGCCCTGTTCGATGTCGACCACCGGATGCGGCACCAGTTGCGGTGCGGTCCAGCCATGCCGCTGCGCATGGGCGGCGAGGGCTGTGAGCGTATCGAGCTGCGCGACCGCCTGGGCAATCGACTGCAGGACGGCGATCGACGGCGCGAGCGCGGCCAGCAGTTCGTCGTAAAGGAATTTTTCCCGGCTCAGGGCCCGGTCCTGCGCCGACAGCGCTTTGTCTTCGAACGCCTTCAGTTCCGGCGTGATGTAGCGCTCGGCATTTTTCAGAGTCTGGCGGCGGCGGTAATCGTCCGGCACCTTGTCGGTCTGGCCGTTGCTGACCTCGATGTAGAAACCGTGGACCCGGTTGTATTCGACCCGCAGGTTGGCGATGCCGGTGCGGCTGCGCTCGCGGGTCTCCAGGTCGAGCAGGAACTGGCCGGCGTTTTCTGACAGGCCGCGCAGGGCGTCGAGGTCGGCGTCGTAGCCAGCCGCAATGACACCGCCATCGCGCGCCATCGCCGCCGGTTCTTCCAGCAATGCACGCAGCAGCAGGCCGAGGCAGTCGTGCGGTGTCGCCAGCGCCGCATGGATCGCGCCCAGCAGTGCGCTGCCGCCATCGCTGCGTGCATCCGACACGCTAGCTGCCAGCGCCTCGCGCAAGGTATCGAGCTGCATCAGGCCGCCACGCAATCCCGCCAGGTCGCGCGGCCGCGCCGACAGCAGGGCGATGCGGGTCGTGATGCGTTCGATGTCGGGTACCGCGGTGAGGATGCGCGCGATGCATTCTCCGGTGTCGTCGCACAGCAGCACGCCGATCGCGGCATGCCGCGCACTCGCAATGGCCGGGTCGCGCCGGGCATGATGCAGCCAGTGGCGCAGCAGCCGCGAGCCCATCGCAGTACGGCAGTGATCGAGCATTGAAAACAGCGTCGGTGCGCCGGCGCCTGCATCCTGGCCCCGGATCGTTTCGGTCAACTCGAGATTGCGCCGCGTGGCGGCATCGAGGCCAATGAATTCCTGCTCGGTTTCGACCGCAAGGCTGCGCACGTGCTGCAAGCCTGTGGCCTGGGTCGACCGCGCATAGCGCAGCAGTGCACCCGCAGCACCCTTCGCCGCCTGCAGCACATCGCAACCGAATCCGGACAGGGTCGCCACCTCCAGCTGTTCGAGCAGGGCCCGCTCGCCGTCGGCGACGCTGAAATGCCAGTCCGGCCGCAGGTTCGGCGCGGCCAGGCCATGCGCCGTGCAGATTTCCTGCAGCAGGCTGGCGACTGCCGGATCGACGTCGTCGGCAATCAACAATTCCGCGGGACCGATGCGCTCCAGTTCATGCCGCAGCCGCACGCCGATCGCACGGCCATCGCCGCCGCATTCCATCAAACGCAGTGCACCGCTGGCCATCGACAGCCAGGCGATGCCGACCATCGTCACTTTCTTGATCGTGAGGACACAGACGGCAACCAGCGGCCGATCCGACTTCGCCGGCAGCAGGTCGGCATCCGACAGCGTGCCCGGCGTGATCACGCGCAGTACCTTGCGATCGACCGGTCCCTTGCTGGTGGCGGGGTCGCCGATCTGTTCGCAGATCGCGATCGATTCGCCCAGCTTGACCAGCTTCGCAAGGTACTGGTCGACGGCGTGGAACGGCACGCCGGCCATCTTGATCGGCTCGCCGTTGGCGTTGCCGCGCTGCGTCAGCGTAATGCCGAGCAGCCGCGCCGCCTTGACCGCATCCTCGAAGAACAGCTCGTAGAAATCGCCCATGCGATAGAACAGCAGGGTCGATGGATGCTCGGCCTTGATGCGCAGGTATTGCTGCATCATGGGCGTATGTTCCGGAAACGTCGAGATTTTCGTTGCTTCCCCTCTCGTAGGGTCATTGAAAGAAGACACTGTAGCCCTTTTATCTATCGCCCCGCAGCCCCCGAGGCTCCCTCTGGCGTCTTCCGCCAATTTTGTAATCCAGCTTTTTGTCTGGAGACTATTGACAGCAGAAACTGGGGTTCCCACGAGCCGGGACGCCGACCACATCGGCCGGCATGCGACTTATCTGAGGCAATGGATGGCAGAGTATGACGGTGCGCTGGCGGCTGGACGGCAGCGTTGAAGTGGTAATGGTCTATGCCGCAGGTGTTCATGCGGGATGCCTACCGATGTGAAAGCCATTCCATTCAGTCCGCAAAGTACACCGCACAGGTGTCATGGGCCCAGTCGCAAATGCGTTTGGCAATTCAAATTCGACGAGGAGTCTGTCTGCGGTTGCTAAAAAAGGTTTTGAAAATCACCCGTGGAATTTACAGATTGCAATCCGATCTGACATGATATCTAAGATCATGACCTTCTGAAATCGGCCAACAGCCAACGCATTAAAAATTCTTAGTCACTTCTTAAACGCCATCCGCCAATCTGAATTGCATCGGTATGATGCGACCGATCACAGATGATATCTCGCTCACTGCATGCCGTTCAGTAGCGCCAACAGTCTGGACGGGTCAGCCGGCTTTTCAACATGGTGGTTGAACCCCGCCAGACGCGACCGTTCGCGGTCTTCAGGTTGCCCATAACCGGTTAATGCAATCAAGAGCGCTTTGGATGTTCTAAAGTCGGCACGTAGCCTTCTGGCTAACTCATATCCGTCCATCCCTGGCAAACCGATATCGAGCAAAAATGCTTGTGGCGGACCAGATGTGCGAGCGAAAGCAAGGTCGAGAGCTTGTTCGCCTGTGTACCCCACTGAAACTGTGTGGCCTTCCGACTCCAGCAATATTGCCAATGTGGTCGCTGCATCAATGTTGTCGTCGACCAACATAACGTGCTTAGTCCGCGTGTCGGCGGTTGCCCCAGTCACTGCCTTGGTATCAGCCACGGGTGCATCTTCAAATCTGGGTAGATTCACCACAAACTCGCTACCCATCGATGGACCATTGCTATGTGCTGTTACGGTGCCGCCCATTAAACCAACTAGATTTTTAACCAGCGACAAGCCCAGTCCCAAGCCGCCATCCATTCGGTCTGGCGTTCGCTGGCCCTGAGTAAAAATATCAAATACATGTGGTAGCAGGCTCTCATTCATACCCACGCCGTTGTCGCGCACAACCACTTGGACATGCGTTCCGTCGATGGCAAGTTCAATGCTGATTTCACCGCTTACCGGCGTGTATTTTGCAGCATTCGTAAAAATATTTGCAAATATCTGAACAAGTCGGACTCTGTCACCAAGCACATATAGCGCATTGCCAGTCATATGAATGGAGAGGTTGTGCTTCTTTTTCTCAATCAGAGAACGTACCTGCTCGATAGCGTTCGCCACAATGTCTTTTAGATCAAGCACTTCACGATCGAGTATGACCAAGCCTTTGTTGATGCGCGACACATCGAGC
>JACMOV010000051.1 GCA_014377845.1 Herminiimonas sp. | reverse complement strand
GCTGTGAAGCCGCAATACCGAATAGTCGAAGCGCCGGCGATCGTGTTCGCGTCGCAGGAAGCCTTCATGCATGCCTACAAGGCAGGCGAACTGGATCGCGATTTCGTGGCGGTGCTGGTGTATCAGGGGCCGCGCGCCAACGGCATGCCGGAACTGCATGCGCTGACACCCGCGCTGGGCAGTCTGCAGGACGCCGGTCGCCATGTCGCCCTGGTGACGGACGGCCGCATGTCGGGTGCGTCCGGCAAGGTACCGGCCGCCATCCATGTATCGCCCGAAGTGCTGGCGGGCGGGCCGCTGGGACGCGTGCGCAGCGGCGACCTGATCCGGCTCGACGCCAACGCCGGTGTATTGCAGGCGCTCGTTCCCGAAGCGGAGTGGGCAGCGCGCACCATGCTGCCAGTCGATATCAGCGGCGGTCACACCGGCATGGGACGCGAACTGTTCGCCATGTTCCGGGCCCATACCAGTGCTGCGGAAGAGGGCGCCACCACTTTCGGCCTGCCGCCGACAATCAACCAGAAGGTCACCGTATGAGTTCATTGCGCTTGCTAGACATCATGCAAACCTCGCCGGTGATTCCGGTGATCGCCATCGACGATCTGGCACATGCCGTGCCACTGGCGCGGGCGCTGGTGGCAGGCGGCATCCGGGTGCTGGAGATTACCTTGCGCACGGTGCACGGCATGCCCGCGATCCGGGCCATCGCCGAACAGGTGCCCGACGCGATCATCGGTGTCGGCACGCTCACCCAGGCTGAAGAGTTTACCGCTGCGCGCGATGCCGGTGCCGTATTCGGCGTCTCGCCTGGCTTGACTGCGGCGTTGGTGCAGGCTGCGCAATCGAGCGGTTTGTTGCTGCTGCCGGGCGTGATGACGCCGTCGGAGGTTATGAGTGCGCGCGAAGCGGGCTTTCGTCAATTGAAGCTGTTTCCAGCCGTGCCGGCAGGCGGTGTCGGCATGCTCAATGCAATTGCCGGGCCGCTGCCTGACGTGACATTTTGCCCGACCGGCGGCATTTCACAAGAGAGCGCAGGCCAGTTTTTAGCGTGTAAAAACGTGGCCTGTGTCGGCGGGTCCTGGTTGACCCCGCGCGATGCGATCATGGCAGGGGACTGGGCGCGCATCACGACGCTGGCGAAGGCGGCAAGCGCACTGCGTCGGGCGTTGTAAAGCGCCAGACCGTTTGGTCAAATAGGGCACTGGCCGGCCAAATGCGTATACTCACCTTCCTTACTACTGCCGAACCTACTAATGGAAAATGTACTGCTCGTCATTGCCGCGCTGTTCCTCGTCGCACTGAACGGATTCTTCGTGGCCGCCGAGTTCGGTCTGGTCAAATTGCGCCAGACAAAAATCCGCGCCATCGCCAAGACCCAAGGCTTGCGCGGGCGCATTCTTCTCAAGGTTCATAGTCAGCTCGATGCCTACCTGTCGGCCTGCCAGCTTGGCATCACACTGGCATCGCTCGCACTCGGCTGGATCGGCGAGCCGGCGTTTGCGCGGTTACTGGTGCCGGTATTCGGCTGGGTCGGGATCAATGCGCCTGAGCTGATTCACGGCATCTCTTTTGCATTCGCGTTCTTTACCATTTCGTTTCTGCACATCGTGCTGGGAGAATTGGCGCCCAAGACGATCGCGATCCGCTATCCGGAGCGCGTGGGCTTGTGGACTGCCACGCCGCTTTATGGCTTTTACTGGGGCATGTATCCGATCATCTGGGTACTCAATTCCAGCGCCAACTGGGTCTTGCGCATGGCAGGCCTTGGCGAGGCCCACGGCCACGATGCACATTATTCGGCAGCCGAACTCAAGCTCATTTTGCGCAGCAGTCGTCCTGGCAGCAAGTTCAGCGGCGACGAATGGAACGTGCTGGCGCAGACCCTCGATTTCAGCGAACTCGATGTCGCCGATCTGATGCGTCCGGTGCATGAAATGGCGGC
>JACMOV010000050.1 GCA_014377845.1 Herminiimonas sp. | reverse complement strand
TACCGCCGCAGAGCGTGACGGCACATTCGCTGTATTCCTGGCGGTCGGGTTAAAGGGAACGAGCGATGCGTTTTTTTTCAATCCACTTATCGGACCGATTCGGCAATCGGCTGACGCGGCTGTTCGTGCCGGTCATCGTGATCGTATTGATGCTGGTAATTATGGCGACCGTCAGTTTCAGCATCATGTCGTCGCTGCGCGCGTTCGTCAGCGCCGAGAGCCTGTGGTCGAAAGCCCAGAAGGATGCTGTCAGACACCTTCGGCACTATGTCGGTCGGGGTGACGAAGGCAGCTACCAAACCTTCCTGAGTAACCTTGCGATTCCCGGGGGAGACCATGACGCACGCATTGAGATCGACCGTTCGTTTCCGGACATGGCTGCGGCGCGTGTCGGATTTCTGGCGGCGGGCAATCATCCCGACGATATCGGCGGCATGATCTGGCTGTATCGCAATTTCAAGAACGCGCCGCATGTCGAGCGCGCGATACGTTACTGGATCGAAGGCGACGCCTTGATCCTGCAGTTGCGCAGCGTTGGCGAACGGGTCCATGCAGCCGGGGGCGGGCGTGATTTCACCCTAGCTCAGAAGCAGGCGATGGTCGACGAGATCGATCGCCTCGATGTCGCGCTGACGCTGGTCGAGGCCGGATTTTCCAATGCGCTCGGCGAGGCATCGCGGTTGACGGTGCTGGCGCTGTCGGTGGCGATCGTCGTTTCCGCGGTGGGTTTGCTGCTGTTGCTGGGAACCTTCTTCCGCCGGCTGATGGCGCAAAGCGATCGCTCGCAACAGCAACTCGCCCTGAGCGAAGAACGCCTCCGACTTGGTTTTCAAGGCACCAACTGCGGCCTTTGGGACTGGAATATTATCACCAACGAAGTGTTCTATTCGCCGTGGATCTACAAGTTGCTGGAGTACGGCGATGATGTGATCGCGGCAAGTGGCCACATCTTCCTCGACATGGTGCATCCGGACGAACGCGCAGCGACGATTGCGGCGGGCACTGCCCATATCGTTCATCGGCTACCTTACGATATCGAATACCGCATCCGTACCAAGACCGGCAAGCACCTATGGGTACGCTCCCGCGCGGAAGCGGTGCGGGATGCGAGCGGGCGGGCAATCCGGATGGCGGGCTCGATTTTCGATATTTCGCACCTTAAGGAAGTCGAATCCCGTGCGTTCATCGAGCGTGAACTCGCACAGGTTACGCTGGCGGCCATTGCCGACGCCGTCATTCGGACCGATCTCGACGGCCGTATCGATTACTGCAATGCGGTGGCCGAGGACTTGCTCGGTCAGTCGTTCGACCAATTGTGTGGCAACACGCTGGCCGAGGCGTGTACGGTATTGGACGACGCAACGCGGGGGCAGCGTGTCGACATCGTCAGTCCGGTGCTGTCGGATCGCACGGTGTTGTACGAGAATGCCAACCTGTATCTGGTCCGGCCGGATCGCAGCGTAGTCGCCATCGATGCCTCGGCGGCGTGCGTGCGCGACCAGACTGGCAAATCCTTTGGTGTGGTGGTGATTCTGCACGACGTCAGTGCCGAGCGAGAACATGCGCTGCAGATGTCGCATCAGGCCAGTCATGACGCGCTGACCGGCCTGGTGAACCGACGCGAATTCGAACGCCAGCTCAGCGCGATGCTGACGTTGCCGGCGGCGGCGCGGGCCCGTCATGCCATCATGTACCTCGACCTCGATCAGTTGAAGATCGTCAACGACAGCGGTGGACATGCCGCTGGCGACCAGTTGATTCGCCAGCTGGGCGCTCTGCTGCAACAACGCCTGCGCGACGGCGACGTGCTGGCGCGGATTGGCGGCGATGAATTCGGCGTGATCCTGTGCAGCTGCGGTCCGGAGGACGCCGTGAGGGTGGCGGAATCGCTGCGCAAAATCATCTTCGAAACCGGATTCTTCTGGGAAGACAAGTCTTATCCGACCGGCCTGTCGATCGGCCTGATCACCGACATCGACCAGTTCGATTCGCTCAACGATCTGATGCGGGTGGCCGATGCTGCCTGCTTCATGGCCAAGGAAAAAGGCCGCAATCGGGTTCATCGCTACCGTGCCGACGATCAGGAACTGTCGCGGCGCCACCGCGAGATCGAATGGGTCGCGCGCATCGGCGATGCGCTCGAGCACAACCGCTTCCGTCTTTATGCGCAGCGCATCGTCTCGGCCGGCGCGACGGCCTCCAGCGTACAGCATCTCGAACTGTTGTTGCGGATGGTGGATGCGGATGGGCAGCTGATTCCGCCGATGACCTTCATTCCGGCTGCCGAACGCTACAATCTGATGCCCAAGATCGACCGCTGGGTCATCGGCACCGCTTTCGCCATGCTTGCCGAGAGTTTCGCCAATGGCGTCGACCCGGGCAAGGTGACCTGCGCGATCAACATTTCGGGCGCGTCGATCGAGGACGAGCATTTCCTCGACTTCATCCTGGAACAACAACGACGATACGCGATTCCGTTTTCAGCAATCTGCTTCGAAATTACCGAGACTGCCGCGATTGCGAATCTGCCGATCGCGGCTGCATTCATCGGGCGCCTGCGCAGCGTCGGCTGTTACTTCTCGCTCGACGATTTCGGCGCGGGCATGTCGTCGTTCGGCTACCTGAAGCACCTGCCGGTGGATTACCTGAAGATCGACGGCAGCTTCGTCAAGGACATGATCGCCAATCCGATCGATCACGCGATGGTCGAGGCAATCAACCAGATCGGACATGTGATGGGCAAGCAGACAATCGCCGAATTCGTGGAGAACGACGCAATTCTTGAAGCGCTGCGGCACATCGGGGTCGATTACGCGCAGGGCTACGGAATCTGCAAGCCGGAGCCATTCCATCCGCACTTCCTGCTCGATCCCGCATGGGTGGCGTTGCCGGCGGATGACCTGACCCAGGCCAAGCTGGCTGCAACCGCCTGAGCGCTCAGGGCGGCGTTCCGGGGCCGCGCGGTATCAGCACCGGCGCTGTCGGTGCCTCTGAAGGCGCAATCGAAGGTGGTGGACACTGCATGTAGCGCAACATCATCCCGTGCTGTGAAAACAGATTACGAGTTGCCAGATACCGGTTCTGTACGCCGTAGGCGACGCGTTCGCTCGCCACGATCGCCTCGCAATTGGCAAAACCGGCTTCGCCCATCTGCTTGAACTGCAGCACATGCACCAGTTCATGCAGCAGGAAGGAATTGTCTGCCGGGTCAGCGAGATCGAGCTTCGACAGGATCAGGATGCGGTAGCGCTCGGTGTCGAAAATAGCGGCGATGGTCTGGCATTTGCCGGGCTGGCCGGGACAGATGGTTTCCGCCAGTTCTTCGGTCGACACCGCATACAACGGCGGCACGTCGGCCAGCGTTATCGGCGGCAGGCCGGACAGGGTTATTGCCGCCATCAGCAGCTCGCTTGTGATCGTCAGTGGACTCATCGCCTCCACAGAGCAGATTGCGTGCCGGTCTGCGCCACCCCTGTCGAACTGCAACGCGGCGCCCCGGGCAAACCATGAAAACCCATGGATCGTCGCCGGTCCGTCTTGTGCCTGTAGAACCGGGTCGAAATTCGGGTGTTAATTTCTGGTACACCCCGCTGGACGGTTTTGGCGCACCGGTGAGCCCGTGGTTGCTGCATTTCGTCTCGCATGCCCCGGGATTTCTCGAAAGTACCGGTGGCACGCAGATTGCGTTGTGCCATCCGAGTTCAGTGCATCTGTTACGTGAAACTCATCGGTATATCCACCTGGAGGAAGACATGAACAAAAAATTAATAAGTTCGCTCATTTTCATCGCCTTTTCGGCGAGCCACGCAGCGCACGCTGCCGGCATCACCGATGCGATGATTGAAAACGATGCTAAAACCGGCAACGACGTGCTCAGCTACGGCATGGGCACCCAGGGCCAGCGCTATTCGCCGCTGACCCAGGTCAACACCAAGACCGTCGCCAAGCTCGTTCCTGCATGGTCGTTCTCGTTCGGCGGTGAAAAACAGCGCGGTCAGGAATCGCAGCCGCTGATCGCCAACGGCAAGATGTTCGTCACCGGTTCGTACTCGCGTATCTATGCACTGGACGCCAAGACCGGCGCCAAAATCTGGAAATACGAGCACCGTCTGCCAGAAGGCATCATGCCTTGCTGCGACGTGGTCAACCGCGGTGCGGCCGTGTACGGCAACCTGGTCATCTTCGGCACGCTCGACGCGCAGCTGGTCGCACTGAACCAGGACACCGGTGAAGTCGTCTGGAAAGAGAAGATCGACGACTACGCAGCCGGTTATTCGAACACCGCTGCGCCGCTGATTGCCAAGGGCCTGCTGCTGACCGGCGTTGCCGGTGGCGAATTCGGCGTCGTCGGCCGCGTCGAGGCACGCGATCCGATGACCGGCAAGATGGTCTGGTTGCGCCCGACGGTCGAAGGCCACATGGGCTACAAGTGGGACAAGGACGGCAAGAAGACAGAAACCGGCATTTCCGGCACCACCAACAAGACCTGGCCTGGTGAGCTGTGGAAAACCGGCGGCGCATCGACCTGGCTCGGCGGCACCTATGATCCAAAGACCGGCATGGCCTATTTCGGCACGGGTAACCCGTCCCCATGGAACAGCCATCTGCGTCCTGGCGACAACCTGTTCTCGTCCTCGACCGTTGCCCTCGACGTCCTGACCGGCGACATCAAGTGGAGCTACCAGACCACACCGCATGACGGCTGGGATTACGACGGCGTCAACGAATTTATCACGTACCAGCAGAACGGCAAGACCCTCGGCGGCAAGGCCGACCGTAACGGCTTCTTCTACGTCATGGATGCAACGACCGGCAAACTGGAAAACGCTTTCCCGTTCGTCAAGAAAATCACCTGGGCAACCGGCATCGACCTGAAGACCGGTCGTCCGAACTATGTGGCGGCAAACCGTCCTGGCGATCCGACCAAGGGCGCCGATGCAACCAAGGGCAACACCGTGTTCTCCGCACCATCCTTCCTGGGCGGCAAAAACCAGATGCCAATGGCGTACAGCCCGAAGACCAACCTGTTCTACGTGCCAGCCAACGAATGGGGCATGGAAATCTGGAACGAGCCAGTCAGCTACAAGAAAGGTGCTGCATACCTGGGCGCCGGCTTCACGATCAAAACCATCAATGACGACTACATCGGCGCACTGCGTGCGATGGACCCAGTCACCGGCAAGATCGTCTGGGAAAACAAGAACGTTGCGCCGCTGTGGGGTGGTGTCATGACCACCGCCGGCGACCTGGTGTTCTACGGCACGCCTGAAGGCTACCTCAAGGCAGTCGATGCCAAGACCGGCAAGGAAATGTGGAAATTCCAGACCGGTTCGGGCGTCGTTGCACCGCCAGTGACCTGGATGGACGGCGATACGCAGTACGTATCGGTGGTCTCCGGTTGGGGTGGCGCGGTCCCGTTGTGGGGCGGCGACGTTGCCAAGAAAGTGAACTACCTGGAGCAGGGCGGCTCGGTCTGGGTCTTCAAGCTCTCGTCGAAGTAATTGTTCGTTCTCCGCTGATTGCGGCGAAAGGCGGGCTCCAAGAGCCTCGCCTTTCCCGATTCAGGTTAACCGGTGGCTTTGGCCGCCGGTTTTTTTTTGGGCCAACGAACCGCATCGTTACGCCGGACAGGCCGTCCTCAGAGCGTCTCAAAGCGCGCGGTCAAACAGTGCTTCGGGTTCCTTGCAATCCGTTAAGCAGGCATCTTTAAGATCGGGCTTTCACTTTTTGGTCTGGCCGGAACCGGTTTTTCAAACGCAGATCCGACCTCATCCGGACGGCGATTGCCAGCGGAATCGTCCAGGATCTTCCGCTCGGTTCATGCCCTGCAACCGGACTTGAGCCGCTTGCAGGTTCGGATTGAATCAGAGGGCCCCATGAGAATTCACGACACCGGCAAATCGGCCTCAGCACCCGCAGCGCTGCCCGACATGGAAGTGGACGCACAATCATCTGCGCCTGCAAACCGGCGGCCACGCGCCCGCACCCTGTCTCCCCAAGAGCGACGGAGGCATGCATCGCACAGTCCGTCGCCCGATGCAGACACCTCGCTGGCAGGCCCTGAGGAAATTCAGCATGGCTTCCATGCGCTGCCGCTGGACATCTTGTACAAGATCCGGGCCGCGCTCGAACCGAATGCCGCCGCGCGGATGGCCGAGACGAGCAAGTCGATGCTCGCCATCTTTCAGCCGCGCGCGGATGCCGACCAGTTACGGCACCACGCGCGCCATCCGCCTGCGGAAATACTCGCGGACAACGGCGGGCACCCAGTGCAGCTGGCCAATCATTTCATTCAGCTGATGAGCGCTGCGGGGCGTCAGCGCCTGCCGGAAGACCTGCTGCCACCGGTGCTCAACGAGATCATGCAGCAGGCAAGCCAGCAGATGGCTGCCAACAGCATCCACATCGAGCATGTGGCCCACGCCTATCTTCTGCAGGTCGAAGGGATTCTCGATCGTCGATGCAAGCGTGCCTCGTTGTGCAACTTCGGGCGCCTGTTGGAAACGCCACGATTGCGCCGGCAGTGCGTTCCCCGCGGTGCGCCGGACACGCCGAGACAGATGGTGCAGGCGCTTGCAAAACGATTCAGCATGCTGTGCCTGACGATGAACGCAGAAAGCAACAGTCCGGCGGCGTTTCAAGAATCAGCTGTGTCGTCGGTTCGCGCAGCCGATGGGGTGCCGGGCGTCAGACGTACCGGGCATGCTCAGAGCGAAAAACCGTTTAACGATTGCGTGGCGATGAACGCGGCACTGACATCCGCTGTTTTCATGCTCCCGGTCCCCCAGCGCATGCACGTCTGGAGATTGCTCATGCTGGAATGCGCACACCTTCCGCCTCCTGCAAGATTGCCCCTGCTGCGCGGACTATGCGACATGGCTGCAAGAGTCGGTACGACAGCCGACGCCAGCGAAGCGATGCTGCGCAGCGTGCAGACCGTGCAGGGCCATGATGCGGCAACCCGGGCCATGCTTCTCGGACATCTCTCGGCTGCGCTACAGGCGTCGCCTGATCGTGACTTGAAGGATCGGGGGACAGTATTTCTACTGGCGGAGACGAACCGGCTGGAACCGCAATGCAGGCCAGACCTGCTGGTGCAACTGATTCGCGCCATTCCGTCGATTTCCGGCCGGGAAAAGGAGCAGGCGTTCGACCTTGTCTTGAGCCAGGTTTTCGAACTCACACGCAGCGACCAGCGCCGAGTCCTGACGGGCCTGTATCACGCCGTGCGCCTGATTCCTTTCGGTGCAGCACGACTGGCTGCGTTCGATCAGCTGTGGAAAATCTTGCCTGACGCCGATCCTGGTTTCGCACATGATTTGCGCAAGGAACTGATCCACCAGATACGCACCTTGCCTGCGCATGTGCGGCCCGGCCGATTTTTCGAGGCAGTAGGCGATGCCGGGAAATTACCCGGGCCCGAGCTTTCCGAAGTGCTTCCCTATCTGCTGTCAAACGTCGCCACACTGGGCCGTCCAGC
This sequence comes from Herminiimonas sp., assembly GCA_014377845.1. Lineage (GTDB taxonomy): Bacteria > Pseudomonadota > Gammaproteobacteria > Burkholderiales > Burkholderiaceae_D > JANXSS01. Next base: position 5,511 of record JACMOV010000050.1, on the reverse strand, counting down.
CGTCGCGACAGCCGGCTTTTGTGATGTTGCAGCAATGGTCCGCCATCAGCCGATCGCCTGGCAGACCTCGAAATTGCGCACGCTGTACGACTTTGTCGGGCGCGTTGTGGAACCCGAGCTGGCATGCACCTTTTTGACCTTGCTCGACCGCATTGCAGCGCAACTTGACGATCGCGAGCGCGTGTTTCTGATGGGCACGGCAACCGCTCGCGCAGCCTGGCTGCCCGAGCCGATGTTCTCCGATCAACTCGGGACGCGCGTTGCGCAGGCGAAGGCACTTGCACCATCGATGCGTGATCTGGCCTACGTGCAGATCGTCGAGGCGTTGAAAAATGCGCTGGAGGCGCCGGCGGTTGCGACCGATGTGGTGCGTAACCTGAGGCTGGAGACGATCGTCTCCCGTATCGGGGCGCTGCCGCTGCCGATGCGCGTGCCGTTGCTGGTATCGGCCACACGTGTGCTCGACAGGATGGCGGCGGGTCCCGCACGCGACCGAATGGGAGAGCGGATCGTGGCAGATGCCCGCGAACTGCCGTCCGGCATGCGGATGCAACTCAAGCAATCGCTCGCAGCGGCGGACTGCCGTTATCTGTTCGGCTACCTGTGAACCGAGCGGCCACTGAGATCGGGCAAATCTTCAGCGGCCACGCTTGGCCCGGCGACAACCTGCAAATTGCGGATTGCGACAGGTATTTTCCGATCCGGTCATGCCGCTGCCGGAAGATTCCATAACCTTGCGAGACTGTAACGAGTCAAAGGTTTCCCGTGAAGATCAACAATTCAACACAGCCAGCGGTTGGATCCTCGTCGTCGCCGGACATCGGAACGGCCGCGGCGTCATCCTCCGCATCCGGCTCCAGACGGCCCGAGCGCGGCTCCCATCCGGTACAGGGCGCCACGAAACGGGCAGGGTCGTCCCGCAGCCCATCACCGGATGCGCCCGTCCGGCAGGCAGCTGCTGCTGCGCCGCATGTCGGCCTGGAGGACCTCCAGCCGGAGCTGTTGCACAAGATCCGCATCGCGCTTGCACCGAACGCCGCGTCGCGCCTGGCATTGACGAGCAAGGTAATGCACGCGGCATTCCAGCCGCGCGCGACCGCTGACAAGCTGTGGCATCGCGCCGCCAATCCGGAAATGGGTGCGGCTGCGCCTCTCACTGCGCCAGAGCTGATCACCCATTTCGTCGGCCTTCTCGACGAGGCGGTGCAGCTGCCGGAGGATCTTCGGCCACCGGTATTGACCGAGATCCTTTGGCAAGCGAGCTTGCAGATGGATGAAAACAGCGTTGGCATCGAAGATGTCGCGCTGGCTTATCTGCGGGGCGCCGATTCGGTCATTGATCGGCAGGTCAGGTGCGCCGTGCTATGCAATCTCGGACACATGCTGGACACGCCGCGATTTCGCCGCCAGTGCGTCGATCCCGGCGCCCTGCAACCGCCCCGGCCGACGGTGGACCGGCTTGCGCAAGAGTTCAGTGGCAGGTGTCTGGGGTTGGGCCTTCAGACGCCCCGGTCTCCAGAAATTATGGGACCACTGGAATCGTTGCCGCCCGCCGTGCAGAAAAGTCTGGTCGCCCGACGTCGCTGGAAAGAGCATCTCGAGAAGGACCCGACAGATCGCGTGCGGCTCAATGCCGCGGTCCTGTCCAGCATGTTCATGATGCCAGCCGCAGTGCGGGTAAAGGCCTGGAAGAAGATGGGCCGGATGTGCCAGTTATATCCCGTCGAGGTCAGAGCGCCCCTGCTGCAGGCGCTGAGCGCATCGGCGACGACGCTCGGCGCCACGGAAGACTGTGTGGATGCGATACGACAGAGCGTCGCATTGATGCAGGGCCAGGATGCGGCACTTCAGGCGACGATACTTGGTTGCCTCATCAATGCGGTGCAAGGGTCAGCCGATCGGGACCTGAAGAATGGCGCGCCGCGGTACTTCTTTGCGGAGGTCAACAAGTTACCTGCCCAATTCAGGCGGGACCTTCTCGAGCCGCTGATCGATGCCATGCCGTCGATTGACGATCAGAACACGGAGGGGGTTCTCGACGTCATCCTGAGCAAGGTTTCGGAGCTGAGCAGCGCCGATCAGGCGGCAGTGCTCGCCTGCCTTTACCGCGCTCTGCGCGTCACTGCTCCCAGTCCGGCGCGTCTGACCATGTTCGACAGGATGTGGCACGCCCTGCCAGATGTCGATGCGGGTTGCCGCGGACGATTGCGCAACGACCTCACCTCCTTGATTCGCAATTTGCCGCCGCATGTGCGTGCTCACCGGTTTTTCCGGGCAGTCGGCGACGCCAGGAAATTACGGGGTGCCGCGCTTTCGGCGGTTCTCCCGCTTCTCTTGCGGAACATCGCGAGCCTGGATTCCGCGACAGTCGCCGCCACGGGGTTTTGCGATGTTGCGGCGCTGGTCGGACACCTGCCCATCAATGAGCAGGCCCTGCAACTACGCACACTGTACGACTATGTGGGACGACTTCTGGATTCGCAGACGGCTTACGCTTTCCTGACCGTGCTGGACCGCACTGCCGCTGAACTGGACGATGGCGATCGCGTCGGCCTGATCGGGAGTGCAGCCACGCGTACCGCCTGGCTGCCCTTGCCGATGTTCGCCGATCAGTTCGATGCGCTCGTCGCGCAGGCAAATGAACTTGCCCCTGCGGTGCGTGACCAGGCCTACGCACAAATCGTGCAGGCATTGACGGAGGCACTGGAGACGCCTGCCATCGAAACGGATCCGGTGCGTGCCGTGATGTTTCCGACGATCGTGCACGGTATCCGCGAACTTCCGCTGGTCATGCGCGTCCCGTTGCTGGTATCGGCCACGCGTGCCTTGGACAGTCGGGGCGACTTTCCCGATCGTCGGTGGATCAGTGAACTGGTCGTTACCGCCGCACACCAATTGCCATCCGAGATGCGCCGGCAACTGCAGGAATCGCTGGCTGCCGTGAACTGCCGTCATCTGTTCGGCTATATCTGACCGGTGTCATCGCGAACAGTCCAGGATCGGCATACACCGTCGGAGTACATCAGGCATGCAACCAGCGGATTAGTCCGGACGGGCGGGAGCGGCGAGCACGGCCCTCGATACGCCTTTTCCAATCCGGCAATGGCGCGCAGGCGGTATCCATTTCCATAAAAGTAATAACGGCGGGCTACTCTGATGAACATTGATCGTACCGGACAGGCCGGAGCAGGGCCATCGTCGTTACCCGACCCAGGAAATGTGGAAGCGTCAACCACGGCAGCGGCCAGCAATCGGCCGGGGCCGCGCACGCAAGCGATGCCGCCGCTCAAACGCGTGCGCACATCCGGCAGTTCGTCGCCCGATGCCGCCATCCCGCAGGCAGCCGCACCGGCCAAGGAGCGGACGTATGGCTTCACGGACCTGCCACCCGAGGTCATGTTCAAGATTCGCAGCAAGCTTCGTCATGGTGATGCCGCGCGTATGGTCGTGACGAGCAAGGCAATGAATGAGATTTTCAAACCTCGCGTGACTGCCGACCACCTGAATTATCTTGCGGGTCATCCTGCGAATTCCCTGGTGCCGCCCCAAACGCCGGCTGAGTGGGCCACCTATTTTTCCAATCTGATCGGGCAGACGCGACATTTACCTGAAGAGCTACGTGCCACGGTGCTGGAGGAAGTCCTCGATTGGGCGCACGCATACTTCCCTGAGGAAGAGGTCGGCATTGAGCACATAGCGCTTGCCTATCTGGAAGCGGCGGATTTGATCCTTGACCGGCAATGCAGATACGAAGCGCTGTGCAACATCGGCAAAACGCTTTCGTATGGGGAAGTAAGTTCGCGGTATGTTGACAACAGATGGGAGGTGATGCCACGGTCGGGCGTAGTTACGCTGGCAAGACATTTTGACAAGAGCTGCGCAGCGTTATCGATTGAAACGAGCGGACGCACGCCAGGTCCGACACCAGAAACAATGACGCCGGAGGATTTGGCGAAAAACCAGAGTGCGCAAGCGCGGTGGATAAAACACGTGGAGATGCACCCTGGTGACCTCGTTGGACTGACCGCGGTACGCCTGCGCGGCGTGTTCTTGCTCCCACCTGAAGAGCGGTTGCCGAAGTGGCGCGAACTTTTGCAGGAAGGTCGAATGGCTCCCGATGACCTTCGCGCCCCCTTGCTGCACGCGTTTTGCGACACTACAACCACGTTTAATTCGGTTGATGACGGCATGACCGCGATGGCAGAGGCAGTCAAATTTGCCAACGAGTTGCCAGATCCCGTAGCCAAGGTGAGGGCCATCGAATGGCTCACGGAAGCGATTGACAAACTTTTTACCGTGTCCGATGGTGAGGATACGCATGACACTGTCTGGAACGACCGCGGCACCCTGTTCCTCTTGGCGGAGATAAACAAGCTATCACCGGAAGTCAGACCGGGCCTCCTGGCGCCGCTGTACGATTCCATCCATGCGATTGACAGGGCGGACCTGGTGCCTGCCTTCGAAATCGTGCTGAAGAATATTCCTGAACTCAGCAGCGTCCACCAATCTGGCGTGATGGCGGCGCTGGGCCGCGTGCTTCACGAAATTCAAGACGGTTCCACGTGTGTGGTGCCGTTCGACCGAATGTGGAGCACCCTTCCGGAAATCCATGCGGAGGGTCGGCAACAAGCACGCTGCGACCTGGCCGCAATGATTCGAGGCCTGTCTAAAGATGCGCAACAAAATCGCGTCATCCGCGCTCTCCGTGATGCCGAAAAATTGCCAGGCGCCGAGCGCGATCCAATCCTGGCTACCCTATGCGAGACCACCGACTTCACGAGCGAGGCAGTCAACAAATTTTGCCTGATTGCCGCCGTGGTTGGCGGTCGGCCAAGCGAGCAGCAGGCCGTACATCTGCGTACGCTCTACAAACGCCTGGAGGACTTTGATTCAAGTAATGATGTGTACGCGATGTTGCATTTGATAAATCCCATGATGACGGCACTTCCGGATGCTGAACGTGCCACCCTCGTTGGCACGGTCGCTGCCAGCGCAGCAAAGCTGCCGCCGCTGTTGTTTGTCGAACAGATCGGCGCGCTGGTGGATCAGGCAAAAACGCAGAGATCGCCGATGCGTGAAGAAGCGCAACAGAACATCCTGAATGCACTCACGGGGGTACTGCGGAAAATGGTGTATCGAGACAGGATGTATCAGGACAGGGCGAATCAAGACAGGGCTCCTATGCCCCTCGAGGTCTTCACGACAATTGTTGCCGGTATTGCGTCCTTGCCGCTGGCGATGCGCGTCCCGTTGTTAAGTATGGCCACGTGGACCGCTGCGAATAACCCGGAGATTGGCGGTAACGAGTCGTTCAATGATTCCCTCAAGGCTGCCGCGCGCCAGTTACCGTCTGCATCACGCACGCAATTGCGGGATTCCCTGGCAGCGGTGAACTGCAGGCATCTGCTGGGGTCCTTGTGAGGCGCGTGCCTATTTGATTTTGTAGTCCGTCAGCGCCAGCTCGATTTTTCCACCGCTGAAAAAACTCGTCTCGATGCTTTCGACCCGCAC
>JACMOV010000049.1 GCA_014377845.1 Herminiimonas sp. | reverse complement strand
GTGCTGGACGCGCAATGCGACAAACAATGGGAGTTGCCGATTTCGGTGGCGACCAGTTACGAATTTCCAGAAACCGAGCGGGTGGCCTGGGTCCGCGTGGCGAAGGTCGACGAACGCCTGACGGTGGTCGGATCCGCGATGATGCCGGCGCTTTCACCCGGCGACAAGATCGTCGAGATCGACGGCTACAAGCGTGACAACACCGAAAAGATGGCCATCGAACTGCTCGACCGGCGCGACAGCGGCAAGCCGTTCACGATCAGGACCGAGGCCGGACAGCTGGTGACCGTGAAACCGTTCCAGGCGTGCCGCGGCTACACCCGCCTGGCGCCGCCCTCGACGCCGCAACTGCAGGATTACCACTGGCTGCTCAGCGTCCATCCGCTCGAGGTCATGCAATACGTGCCGACCGAAGACGAGGCGTTGTGGATCGTGCTGTGGAGCCAGGGACTGTCCGGAGAAGGCGGCGCGCGGATGAAGACCTACCACTACGGCAGCAAGATCATCGGCCTGGCCTATAACGTCGTCACGATCGCCACGGGCGTGCGGGGGCTGGCCGCTGCGGCATCGGCTGCCGCCGGCGCGGTTGAAAAAATCGCAGCCTCCCAACTCAGTGACGTCCTGAAAAAGCAGTTGATCGACCAGCTCTCGAACGAAGTGCGCAGCCGGTTGCAGGACAGCCTGATCGAAAATGCCAGGAAATTCACGCAGGCGCAGGCGATCGCGCAGATGCAGGTCGCCGCCGCCAACCGCGGCACGCTGCAAGGCGTGGGCTGGGTCGCCGGCACCGTGTTCGACCAGGCCGATGCGTGGGCCTTCAACCGTCTGCCGCTGTACGACGCCGATCCGCTGGCGCCCTTCACACTCCATCAGAAACTGATCGAAGCCAGCCTGTCGCGCAACGCGTTCGTGTTCGACCCCGAGCGCCTGAAAGCGATCAGCGGCCTCGCGGAAAAGCAGGGCCGCGGCGACGACGCCCTCGCAATCCTGCGCGGCGTCAATCCGACCAAGGTCGAACTCGAGTTCTCGGACATGCCGATGGCCTCGGTCCAGAAGCCGTTCGACCTGTTCGCCGCCGACGACCCGGGCGCCGATGGCGCGAGCAACCTCGGCTATGTCGAAACCCTTCTCCAACTTCCGCTCGAATCCAGAAGATAACCATGAGAACCATGCTGCCGCGCCCGATCGCCGTTACCTGCCTGGCTTGCCTGGCCTCCCTCGCGTTCTGCAGCACCTTGTGCCGGGCCGCCGAGACCACGCCGGAGACCGCTGCACCGGTGATGCAACTGCCGCTGGCGGCCGAGAGTCCGGCCGTGGACGAAGCGCGCGAGCAGAAATTGAAGACCTGCCAGCCACTGTCGGACCAGGCTGTGAGCGCCGATATCAAGGCCGCCCAGGCGCAGTCGCAGAAGAAGGAATTGCAGGAGATCGCCCGGCTGTACGACGATGCGATCCGGCTGTGGACCGGCGCGCTCGACGCCTGCGAAGGCAAGGACAAGGACCGGGCGCGCCGCAACCTGGCCGATACCGGCAAGGCGCGCGACGCGGTGGCGCTGGTGCAGGGCGAAGGCGTGCAATGCGAGGCGAGCAACCGCGACGCCGCCGCCATGCACGAACTGGCAAAGCAGGCGTCGTCGGAGCGGCGCTGGGCCGAGGCGGCGCTCTACTTCCGCAAGACCGCCAACATGTGGGACATGGCGAGCGATCGCTGCAGCGGCCCGCAGGCAAAACTGGCGCAGACCCGGCGCGAGCAGTCGGAGATCGATGCCCACAACGCAGAATTCTGTGCGCCGCTGTTCGAGCAGGCGCGCGACCGCAGTCAGGCGCTCAAGGCAATGGAAGGCAGCATCAACACCCCGGCCAAGCAGGATCTGTCGCGCAGCGCCGAAGTGCAATGGCGCATCGCCGCCGGCCAGTGCCGGGGCGGCGCCGCCGAAGTCGCCACCGCAAATGCGCAGCGACTGGCCAAGGAACGCGGTGCGCCGCTGCCGGCAGGCATGCTACCCGTCGTGCCCGCATCGGACAAGATCACCGCTGCCGCTGCTGGCACGGAGGGTCATCCGGCGGGGACGGTAGCCAGGCCGGCCACCGGCGCGCCAGCAGCCACGGCACGGCAGGTCCCGCAAGCCGCGCCGCCCCAACCGTCAGCCCAGCTTGCAAAATCACAATCACAATCACCAACGCCATCAGCATCACCATCGCAGGAAATCCAGGTAACCGTACCCGGCGTGCCGACCGAACGCATGGCCGGCACCACGCGCCTGATCGGCGTGTTCAAGTCAGGCCCGGACGGCGCGATGTTGAACGGTATCGGCAAGGTGATCTGGGCCGATGGCAGCGTCTTCGAAGGCGCGATGGTCGACGGCCAGCGCACCGGCACCGGCAAGTTCGTCTGGCCGAGCGGTCAGAGCTTCGAAGGCGAGTGGCGTAACGACACGCCGATGGGCAACGGGGTGCTGCGCTTCGCCAACGGCGACCGCTATGAAGGCGCGGTGGTCGACGGCGTGCCGACCGGCGCCGGCAAGATCCAGTATGCGCAGGGCGATGTCTACAGCGGCGACTTCACGCGCGGGCAGCCGGATGGCAAGGGCACGTTCATCTGGAAGAACGGCAATCGCTACACCGGACAGTGGGCGGCCGGACTGCGCCAGGGCAGCGGCGTCTACACCTGGAACAACGGCGACCAGTGGATCGGCGAATTCAGTCGCGACCAGCAGACCGGCAACGGCAAGCTGGTGCGGCACACCGAACCGGAAAAAGCGGAAGTCACCGCATCCAAATCCTGAAGCGAATACGCGCCGCCATCGCTATGTTCGATAGCGTACCGAACCGGCGGACGTGAAGGCGCATTGTCGACATCCACCGGCACGACTTTCGCGTCGCCGGCAGCATGGATTCCAAGGAGATTTCGATGACCGAGCACACGAAGGACACGCAGCACGAACCCGTGCACCCACACCCGGCCCCGCCGGTCGATCCGAACAAGCTGAAGCAGCAGGCCGAAGAAAACGAAGTGGCCGGGCGTCACAAGAACGACGGCCAGAAAGATCACAAGGGCGCCCGCTAGGTCGCCCCGCAACGCGCCGGTAGCGCCGTGCTACCTGTGATCCTTACTGCGCGGGTGCCGGCGCGGGCGATGCCAGCGGCTTGCCCTTCTCAACCGTGTAGACACCGACCAGCTTGGCGGTGGTCTTGCCCTCATTCGTGGCATTGTGGACTGCGCCAGCCGGGATCACGAATCCTTCACCGGCCATCACCTTGCGCGGTGCGCGGCCGGCCACCATGAGAACCGTCTCGCCTTCCAGCACGTAACTGACTTCGTCGCCCGGATGGGTATGCCAGCCGGCGACGCCGCCCGGAGCAATGTCGACCCGCGCGATGATGGCTTCACGGTCGGCCACCGAGACGTCGGCTTTGGTGACGACGGTGCGCGTCAGTCCGGTACTTTGCGCAAAGGCCGCGCCGGTCAGGGTTGCCAGCAGCAGGCCGGTGACAAGAGCG
>JACMOV010000048.1 GCA_014377845.1 Herminiimonas sp. | reverse complement strand
TAACCTGCGTCGGCCAGTACGATTGGCGCATTACATCGTATTGTGTGGAGAACTCAACGCGATGCAAGCTTCACGCCATAAGTTCACGGTAGGCAATCTGACGCGCGAGCTCGTGCTTGCGCACCGCCAGCCAAGGCTTCCGCATCGCAAGCAGTGGAAGTAAAGGACGCTCAGCCAGCACGTCAGGCAGAACATCGAAACCGGTCAATCCGAATACCGCTTTACCATCTGCTCCAACGGCACCACCTTGATCTTCGCCGCCTGCCCGCTGCAGCCGAAAGCGTCGAAGCGCAATGCCACCACGTCCTTTGCCGCAGCAGTCGCATCCTTGAAGAACCGGCGCGGATCGAATTCGCTCGGGTGCTGGGCCATCGTGCGGCGCATCGCACCGGTCATGGCGAGGCGGATGTCGGTGTCGATGTTGATCTTGCGAACGCCGTTCTTGATGCCTTCGATGATTTCCTCGACCGGCACGCCGTAGGTTTCGCGGATGTCGCCGCCGTAGGTGCGGATCACGTCGAGCCATTCCTGTGGCACCGAGGAAGAGCCGTGCATCACCAGGTGCGTGGTCGGAATGCGCTGGTGAATCGCCCGGATACGGTCGATTGCGAGGATGTCGCCGGTCGGCTTGCGGCTGAACTTGTAGGCGCCGTGGCTGGTGCCGATTGCGATTGCCAGTGCATCGACCCCGGTCTGCGCCACGAAGTCGGCGGCCTGGTCCGGATCGGTCAGCAACTGGTCGTGCGTCAGGACGCCCGCCGCGCCGGAGCCATCCTCTTCACCGGCCTCGCCGGACTCGAGCGATCCGAGGCAGCCGAGCTCGCCTTCGACCGAGACGCCGACACAGTGCGCCATCTCGACCACTTTTTTCGTGACCTCGACATTGTATTCATAGGACGATGGCGTCTTCATGTCGGCCAGCAGCGATCCATCCATCATCACGCTGGAAAACCCGGAGCGGATCGATGCCTGGCAGACGGCCGGGCTGCCGCCGTGATCCTGGTGCATGCAGACCGGGATGTGCGGATAGGTTTCGATCGCCGCTTCCACCAGCTTGCGCAGGAATACCTCGCCGGCATACTTGCGCGCGCCGGCCGAGGCCTGCAGGATCACCGGGCTGTCGGTGGCGTCTGCGGCCTGCATGATGGCCTGGATCTGTTCGAGGTTGTTGACGTTGAAGGCCGGGACGCCGTACTGGAATTCGGCTGCATGGTCGAGCAATTGCCGCAGTGATACGAGTGCCATGGAAGTCTCCTTGAATGTTCGGGATTACCGGAAATCCGGCAATCAGAAATCGGTGTTCCTGTCGCTACCGGGTGCGGTGTCCGCGGTGTCGTCGCTGCGGCCGCAGCCAGCCCTGAATGCGCGGGCAGCCGCACTGTCCAGCAGCGCCGGCATCTCCGCGAGTGAATCGATGAAGACATCGGCATGCAGCGCGGCCACGCCCCCGGGTCCGGGATAACCGTACCGCACGATGTAGGAGGTCATCGAGGCCGCCTTTGCAGCAGCGACGTCGACATGCGAGTCACCCACCATCACGCCCTGTTCGCGCGCCACGCCGAGCTGCGTGCAGGCGTGAATGAGCGGTGTCGGGTCGGGCTTCATCTGCGGGATCGAATCGCCGCCGATCACGGCCTGCATGTAGCGATCGAGGCCGAACGCCTGCAGCAGCGGCTCAGTGTAGGCAATGGGCTTGTTGGTCACGCAGCCGAGCCGGAAGCCGGCATGCTGCAGCGCCGCCAGTCCCTGTATCACACCGGGAAACAAGCGGCTGAAGCGGCCGTTGGTGTCGTGATAGTGGCGGAAAAACATGGCGCGGGCAGCCGCCTCGTCGATGCGCGGCAGGTCGGGAGATGCCGCCAGCAACCGCTGCACCAGCACCGGCACGCCGTTGCCAATGAAGCTGGCGACGACTGCTGGCGACAGCGTCGGCGCGCCGAGTTCGGACAGCATGCGGTTGGACGCTTCGACGATGTCCGGCGCGCTGTCGACCATCGTGCCGTCCAGATCGATCAGGACGGCGCGGGCACGGCTTGAATAAGGCATGTTTGCCATCGGACTCCCCTTAACCGGTGACCAGGCTGGTCGCTGCATCAGCCATCGCCTGCGGCGTCAACCCGAAGTGCGCATAGAGCTGATCTGCCGGCGCCGATTCGCCGAAGCTGTCGATGCCGAGCGCAATGCCGGTGTCGCCGACCACGCCGCGCCAGAACCAGGTGACGCCAGCTTCGATGCTGACCCGCGGCACACCGGGCGGCAGCACTGCATCGCGATACGACCGATCCTGTGCGTAGAAGACTTCGACGCACGGCATCGAGACGACCCGGGCAGTGATGCCGCGTTCGCCGAGCAGCCTGGCTGCGCTCGACGCGATGCCGACTTCGGAGCCGGTGGCGATCAGCACCACCTGTGCTGCGGCTGCAGCTGCATCTTCGAGCACATAGCCGCCGCGTGCGATCTGCGTTTGCTGCTGCGCCGAGCGCTTGTAAGGCGGCAGCGCCTGGCGCGACAGGATCAGGCAGGTCGGGCCATCTGCCTTTTGCAGCGCAGCCTGCCAAGCGACTGCGGTCTCGACGCCGTCACAAGGACGCCAGAGCCGGTTGTTCGGGATCAGACGCAGGCTGGCTGCGTGTTCGATCGGCTGGTGCGTCGGGCCATCTTCGCCGAGACCGATCGAATCGTGCGTGAGCACGTGAATCACGCGCTGCTTCATCAGCGCCGCCATCCGGATCGCATTGCGCGAGTAATCTGAAAACGTCATGAACGTGCCGCCGTAGGGAATGAAGCCGCCATAGAGCGCCATGCCGTTCATCATCGCGGCCATCGCGAATTCGCGCACGCCGTAGCTGAGGTAATTGCCCGCGCCGTGATGATTGACCCAGACCGAGGCCTTCACGTTGGTCAGGTTGGAGCCGGTCAGGTCGGCAGAGCCGCCGAAAAATTCCGGCAACGTGGCGCTGATCGCTTCCAGCACGATCTGCGATGCCTTGCGGGTCGCGACCTTCTTTTGCAGATCGCCATCGGTATCGAGCAGCTCTGCGAAGACCGCGTCGAGCGCCGTCGGCAAGGCGCCGTCGATGCGCCGTGACAGCTCGGCCGCTTCGGCGGGAAAGGCAGTGCGATAGGCATCGAACTGCACCTGCCAGGCCTGCTGCCGATTGGCGCCTGCCGAGCGGGCATCCCAGTCGGCGGCGATTTCGGCAGGCACGTCGAAGGCCGACGCGGTCCAGCCCTTGGCGCTGCGCATTGCCTCGATCTCCGCCTTGCCGAGCGGTGCGCCATGCACGTCATGACCGCCGGCCTTGGTCGGTGCGCCCTGGCCGATGTTGGTCTTGCAGCAGATCAGGGTCGGCTTTGCATGCTGCGGGTCCTGCGCCCTGGCGATGCGAATCGCGGCGTCGATCGAGGCCGCATCGTGACCATCGACATTGCGGATCACGTTCCAGCGATAGGCTTCGAAGCGCAACGCCGTGTCATCGGTAAACCAGCCAGCGACATCGCCGTCGATGGAGATCCGGTTGTCGTCGTAGAAGCCGATCAGCTTGCCCAGGCCGAGCGTGCCGGCCAGCGAACAGGCTTCGTGGCTGATGCCTTCCATCAGGCAGCCATCACCCATGAAGACATAGGTGTGATGGTCGATGATGGTGTGTTGCGGCCGGTTGAATTCCGCACCCAGCATCTTCTCTGCGAGCGCCATGCCGATCGCATTCGCCAGACCCTGGCCGAGCGGGCCGGTGGTGGTTTCCACGCCGGGCGTGACATCGACTTCCGGATGACCCGGCGTCTTCGAATGCAGCTGCCGGAATTTCTGCAATTCGGTCATCGGCAGGTCGTAGCCGGTCAGGTGCAACAGCGCATACAGCAGCATCGAGCCGTGCCCGTTGGAGAGAATGAAGCGATCGCGGTTGAGCCACTTCGGATCGGCCGGATTGTGGCGCAGGTGCTTGCGCCACAGGACTTCGGCGATATCGGCCATGCCCATCGGCGCGCCGGGATGACCGGACTGCGCTTTCTCCACGGCGTCTGCCGCCAGAAAGCGGATCGCGTCGGCATGGGTCGGCGTCGCCAGTTTGTCAGGTGCGTTCATCAGTTCTCCTCTCGTGACGCTTGCGTAGCGCGCTTCTTGCGTTCCATCATGCGCCAGATGAACGGCGTGAAAATCAGCTGCATCGCCAACTCCATCTTCCCGCCCGGGACCACGATCGTATTTGCGCGCGACATGAAGGAGTCGTTGATCATGTTGAGCAGGTACTGGAAATCGATGCCCTTTGGATTGGCGAAGCGGATCACCACGAAGCTCTCGTCCGGCGCCGGAATGTCGCGGGCAATGAACGGGTTGGAGGTGTCGACGCACGGCACCCGCTGGAAATTGACGTGCGTATGCGCGAACTGCGGACAGATGTAGTTCACGTAGTCGGGCATGCGGCGCAGGATCGTGTCGGTCACGGCCTCGGTCGAGTAGCCGCGTTTGGCCTTGTCGCGCCAGAGCTTCTGGATCCACTCCAGGTTAATTACCGGCACCACGCCGATCAGCAGGTCCGGATGCTGGGCAATGTTGATGTTTTCATGTACCACAGCGCCGTGCAGACCTTCGTAGAACAGCAGGTCCGTTTCTTCCGGCAGCTTTTCCCAGGGCGTGAACGTACCGGGTTCCTGCTTGTAGGGAGCGGCCTCGCCGTGGTCGTGCAGGTATTTCCGGCGTACGCCGTTGCCGCTCTTGCCGTAGCTTTTGAACAGCGCTTCCAGTTCCTCGAACAGGTTGTTGTGCGGGCCGAAGTGGCTGAAGTTCATGTTGCCTTCTTTTTCCGCAGCGGCCAGCATCACCTTCATCTCGCTGCGATCGTAGCGGTGGAAGCTATCGCCTTCGATGATCGCAGCGGTGACCTTCTCGCGCCGGAAGATGTTCTCGAACGTGTGCGTAACCGAGGACGTGCCGGCGCCGGAAGAACCGGTAATGGCGATGATGGGATAGCGTTCGGACATGATGGTGCCTCGTCGTGGTATTGATGAATTGTGTTGTCCAGCCGGTCCTGGCCTCAGACCGATTGGCGAAACAGGCTGCGTTCGGTAAAGAGCGGGTTCGGCTCGTCGTGCTGCTGCGGTTCGTTGTGATAGCGCTCGATACGCTCGACTTCGTTTTTCGAACCGAAGATCAGGCCGATGCGCTGGTGCAGCGAGGACGGCTTGACATTCATGACCGGCTGGCGGCCCGTGCTGGCGCGCCCACCGGCCTGCTCGATCAGGAAGCCGACCGGATTGGCCTCGTACAGCAGTCGCAGGCGGCCAGCCTTGGCCGGATCCTTGCTGTCGCGCGGGTACATGAACACGCCGCCGCGCATCAGGATGCGGTGCGCCTCGGCCACCATCGAGGCGATCCAGCGCATGTTGAAATCCTTGCCGCGCGGTCCGGTCTTGCCGGCCATGCATTCGTCGACATAGCGTGTCACCGGCGCTTCCCAGAAGCGGCTGTTGGAGGCGTTGATGGCGAATTCATGCGTATCCGGCGGGATCTGCAGATTCGAATGCGTCAGCATGAATTCGCCGACCTGCGGGCACAACGTGAAGCCATGCACGCCGTTGCCGACGGTGAGCATCAACATGGTGGTCGGGCCATAGATCGCATAGCCGCCGGCGACCTGCTCGGTGCCCGGCTGCAGGAAATCATCGACGGTGACCGGCCGATCGGATGCCGGCGCCCGCAGCACCGAGAAGATGCTGCCCACCGAGACATTGACATCGATGTTGGAGGAGCCATCCAGCGGATCGAACACTAGCAGGTAACGTCCCTGCGGATAACATTCCGGAATCTGGTACGGATCTTCCATTTCTTCGGATGCCATGCCGGCCAGGTAACCACCCCAGTTATTGCCTTCGATGAAAAGGTCGTTGCTGATGACGTCGAGCTTTTTCTGGTCTTCGCCCTGGACGTTGACGTTCGACGCGCTGCCGGTCGCGCCGCCGAGTTCACCGGCGGCGACCTTGCGCGCGATCCGCTTGCACACGAGGGCGACGTTGAGCAGGAGGCTGTTGAAATCGCCGCCGGCATGGGGATAGCGACGGCGTTCCTCGATCAGGAACTGGGTCAGGGTCATGCGCATTTCGGAATTCATTTTGCTTGTCTCCGTCGATCTTGTGATGAGGATGGTGGTGGCGGTCTGTGCCGCGATCCAGCCGGGGAGCGTCGATCGTTCGTGGTTGCCTGTTTTTGCTCGTGACTTTTTCTATCGGTGCTCGCGTGTTCGCCTGGCTCAGCCAGCCGCCTGCTGCAACTGGCGCATGATGGTCCGGTAGCCCTTGTCCGGGTCCGGTGCACCGAAGACCGCGCTGCCAGCGACGAAGGTGTCGGCACCCGCCACGGCGATCGCGCCGATGTTGTCGGCCTTGACGCCGCCGTCGACTTCGAGCCAGATGGGATTGCCGCCTGCTTCGACATGGCGGTCGATGCGCAGTCGTGCCGCGCGCAGCTTGTCGAGTGTAGATGGAATGAATTTCTGGCCGCCAAAGCCGGGGTTGACGCTCATCAGCAAGATCATGTCGATCTTGTCCATCAAATGATCCAGGTAATGCAGCGGCGTGCCGGGGTTGAACACCAGTCCTGCCTTGCAGCCGTGCTCGCGGATCATCGACAGCGTGCGATCGACATGCTTGCTGGCCTCCGGATGGAACGTGATGATGTTCGCGCCCGCCTTCGCAAACAGCGGCACCAGCGCATCGACCGGCTCCACCATCAGATGGACGTCGATCGGGATCGTGACATGCGGACGGATTGCCTCGCACACCAGCGGACCGATGGTCAGGTTCGGCACGTAATGGTTATCCATGACATCGAAATGCACCAGCGCGGCGCCGGCGGCTTCGATCGCGCGCACTTCCTCGCCCAGGCGGGCGAAGTCGGCCGAGAGGATCGATGGCGCAATACGGATTGGAGCAGTGGCCATCAGCTTGCCTCGAACAGAATGCCTTCGTGCCAGCGACGCAGCGCTGCCAGGTCGACCCAGCGTTGATCGGTACCGGCCAACCGTTGCGCCATCGGCGTATCCGGATCGCCCAGATGCGGCACGACGACCAACGCACCGTCGAAATCATGCATCGCGGTGTAGGCAGTCGGCGTGATCAGCGTCGGAATGCCGGCGGCGGTCGCCGCGCGCAGGCCGTTTTCAGAATCTTCGAAAGCCAGGCATTCTGCCGCCGTCCGGTTCAGCGCGGACAATGCGGCCAAATAGATGTCCGGCGACGGCTTCTTGCGGCCTGGCGTGCTGGCGTCGCACACGGCGACGAAATAGCTGCGCCAGTCCTTGCCGAGCGGCGTAGACAGCAATGCCTCGACATTGGCCGGCGTGGTGGTGGTGGCAATCGCCATCGGCATGCCCGCGGCATGCGCCTCGCGGATCAGGCGCAGCATGCCGGGCCGCAGCGCAAGCTGGCCGCCGGCGACGCGCCGCTCGTACTCACCGGTCTTGATCGCATGAATCCGATCGATGGTCTGCTTCGCCAAACTTTCACCTGCGCGGTTCGGATCGACCTGTGCCCAGTAATGCGCGATGCGTTCCTTGCCGCCTGCGATCAGGAGCAGCTTGGTGTAGAGTTCCTCGCCCCACTCCCAGTCGAGGCCCGATTGCTTGAAGGCGGCGTTGAATGCCTGCCGGTGGACGGTTTCGGTGTCGGCGAGCGTGCCGTCGATATCGAATATCAGTGCGTTCAGCATGTTCAGTGCTCCTTGTCGGATGCAGCGGAATGGTTGGCAGAAGCAGATGGTGCAGCAACGGCTGGATCGCTCTTGAAGACCCGACTCGCCAGCAGGTCGTCGGCAATCAGGGTCATGAGCGCCGCATCGCCGATCGGTCCGGTCGCGCTCAGCAGCCGCGATGCATGCCGCAGGCGCGCCCGGTCGAGCGCATTGCGCACGCTGCGGGCATTGGCGAAATGCGGCATCGCCATGCGCCTGACGATGTAATCGGCAAACACGATCTCGGCCCGCTCGTCGAACTTGTATTGCATCGTGCCGAGCATCAGCCGGGCAATCTGCTGCAGCTCGGACGGCTGATAATCGGGGAAGTCGATATGATGCGCGACGCGTGAATTCATGCCGGGATTGGAACTGAAAAAATGATCCATCCGGTCTTTATACCCCGCAAAGATCACGACCAGATCGTCACGGTTGTTTTCCATGACCTGTAACAGGATCTCGATGGCTTCCTGTCCGTAATCGCGCTCGTTTTCCGGGCGATAGAGATAATACGCTTCGTCGATGAACAACACGCCGCCCATCGCTTTCTTCAGGATTTCCTTGGTCTTCGGTGCAGTGTGGCCGATGTACTGGCCCACCAGGTCGTCGCGGGTGACGGCGACCAGGTGACCCTTGCGCAGGTAGCCGAGGCGATGCAGTATCTCCGCCATGCGCATCGCTACCGTCGTCTTTCCAGTGCCGGGGTTACCGGTAAAGCTCATGTGCAGGCTGGGTGCACTGGTACTGTAGCCGCGCTCGGCGCGCAGCTTGTCTACCAGCAGCAGCGCGGCGATATCACGGATGCGCGACTTGACCGGCGCCAGTCCGATCAGCTCGCGATCGAGCTGGGCCAGCAATTCGGCAATTCCTGAATTCACCAGCGCTGAAGCGACCGGATTGGTTGACGCCGGTGGCTCGCTGGGTGAGGTATCTGACATTGCTGGCTCCTTGAATCATGTGCGCATGTTACTGACCGCAACCACCGATATGCAGGCGGCTGCGGCGCTAAGTGTAAAACCTATTTCGAAAGGCAGGATCGTCGTGGCAGGTTCTTAATACCGGCTGCCTTCCGGCGCACGGTTCACCGCATAGCTCTCGGTGCTGTAGCGCATCGAGCGGCCGTTGATTTCCTGGCGGGTCAGGCGGAAGCCCGGCTCGTCCTTCGGACGATTGACGATGAACGACAGGACCACCGATTCGACCGTGTGGGTCGAATCGAACGCCATGATGCGGATGTAGTGATTCGGGAAAGTCTTGCGGCAGCTCTCGACTTCCATCATCACGCCGGCGGCGTCGGCGATGTCGAACATCGGCAGGCCGAACATTTCCCAGTAGGTGTTGCGCGGATGCGGGTCGTCGGTGTATTCGACCGACAGGGCCCAGCCCTTGTCGAGCGCGTATTGCAGCTGCTTGGAGATCTGCTCGTTGGTCAGATCCGGCAAAAATGAAAACGTACCTTGTGTGATGCGCATGATGTCCTCTTGAATTCGGTTTGGTATCGGACAGGCCGCTTGTCCCGGCCGGTCCTTGTCTGTTGCGATATGCCTGCGATCCCTCACGACACCGATGCGGTCGGTGCGTAGTCCGAGGTATCGGTCGACTCGTAGTTGAAGCTGATGTCGCCCCAGGTATCGAGCGCGGCCTTCAACGGGCTGCACCACTTGGCGGCGTCGCGCAGGATCTGCGGGCCTTCGTTCAGAATGTCCCGGCCTTCGTTACGAGCCAGCACGATCGATTCGAGCGCCACCCGGTTGGCAACCGCGCCGGCCTGGATGCCCTGCGGATGGCCGATGGTGCCGCCGCCGAACTGCAGCACGACATCGTCGCCGAACAGGTCGATCAACTGGTGCATCTGGCCGGCGTGGATGCCGCCCGAGGCGACCGGCATGACCTTGCGCAGCGCGCCCCAGTCCTGGTCGAAATAGATACCGCGCGGCAGGTCCACCTTGGTCTGCGAATCGCGGCAGACATTGTAGTAACCCTGCACCGTCATCGGGTCGCCTTCGAGCTTGCCGACCGCGGTGCCGGCATGGATGTGATCGACACCGGTCAGGCGCATCCACTTGGCAATCACGCGGAACGACACGCCGTGATTTTTCTGCCGCGTGTAGGTGCCGTGACCGGCGCGATGCAAGTGAAGAATCATGTCGTTGGCACGGCACCAGGTGGCCATCGACTGGATCGCGGTGTAGCCGACCACCAGGTCGATCATGACGATGACGGAACCGAGGTCACGTGCGAATTCGGCGCGGCGATACATTTCTTCCATGTTGCCGGCAGTGATGTTGAGGTAGCTGCCCTTGACTTCGCCGGTAGCCGCCGATGCCTTGTTGACGGCGTCCATGACGAACAGGAAGCGGTCACGCCAGTGCATGAACGGTTGCGAGTTGATGTTCTCGTCATCTTTCATGAAGTCCAGGCCACCACGCAAGCCTTCGTACACCACGCGGCCATAGTTACGGCCCGACAGGCCGAGTTTCGGCTTGGTGGTCGCGCCCAGCAGCGGACGGCCGAACTTGTCGAGCCGCTCGCGCTCGACGATGATGCCAGTCGGCGGGCCCTGGAAGGTCTTGACGTAGGCGACCGGGAATTTCATGTCTTCCAGTCGAGCGGCCTTGAGCGGCTTGAAGCTGAACACGTTACCGATGACGGACGCGGCGACGTTGGTGATCGAGCCTTCCTCGAACAGCGACAGGTCGTAGGCAATGTAGGCGAAATACTGGCCCGGATTGTTCGGCACCGGATCGACCCGGTAGGCCTTGGCGCGGTACATGTCGGACGCGGTCAGGCGGTCGGTCCACACCACGGTCCAGGTTGCGGTCGAGGATTCGCCGGCGACGGCAGCGGCGGCTTCGATCGGATCGACGCCATCCTGCGGCGTGATGCGAAACAGCGCCAGGATGTCGGTTGCCTTCGGCTCGTAATCGCCGTCCCAGTAACCCATCTGCGCATACTTCAGCACGCCGGCGGAATAGCGTTTTTTCTGATCGGTGATCTGCACTGCGTCGGTGTCGCTCATGGTCTTGTCTCCTGTGGTGTTGTTTGCCGGTATCCGGATTCAGTGATGCGGAATTCGTCTGCCTCGACTCGCATCTGCTTTGTGAGCCGGGTTGAGCAAACTATACAAACCGCAATAGATAAGGTCTAATAAGGAATACAGAAATTCGTATCACTGCATCCTTATCAATCATCAGTATCAGCCATCTGTACCGACCCATGCGCCGCTATACCCTCCGACAGCTCGACACCTTCCTGGAGATCGCCCGCGCGGAATCGGTGTCGAAGGCAGCAGAAAAACTGCATGTCACCCAACCGGCAATTTCGATGCAGTTGCGGCAGCTCGAGGAAGCATTGGGCGTGCCATTGGTGGAGGCAGCCGGTCGCAACATTCGCCTGACTGCAGCCGGGCGCGAGGTGCAGGAGTTTGCCGCTGCTGCACTCGGACAACTGCGCCAGCTCGACGACACCGTCGCCAACCTGCGCGGCCTGCAACACGGCAAGGTCGATCTCGGCGTGGTCAGCACGGCGAAATATTTCGTACCGATGCTGCTCGCCCAGTTCCGCAAGCGATTCCCGGGAGTCGAGATCGTTCTGCAAATTCACAACCGGGAAAACATGATGAATCTGTTGCAGCGCAACGAGCTCGACCTGATCATCATGGGCCGACCGCCGGACGGCATCGATTGCTCCTCGACGCCATTCGCCACCAACCCGCTCGCCGTGGTGAGCGCGCCCGGTCATCCGCTGTCGCGCCGCAAGAACGCGCCGATGTCGATCCTGAACGATACTGAGTTCGTCGTGCGAGAAAGAGGCTCCGGCACCCGCGCCGCGATGGAGCGCGTGTTCGCCGAGCACGGCATCACGACAAAGATCGTCATGGAAATGCCAAGCAATGAATCCATCAAGCAGGCCGTGATGGCCGGGATGGGCCTGACCTTCCTGTCGCTGCGCACGGTGCGGCACGAACTGGCATCAGGCCATCTCGCGCTGCTCGACATCGAAGGCTTGCCGATCGTGCGTCACTGGCATGTCACGCACCTGCGCTCGAAGCGGCATGCGCCGGCGGCACTGATGCTGAAGGAATTTCTGATTGCGGAGGGTGGACCGCTGATCAATACCTGGGCTTGAGACCTACCGAAATCGGGACGTCAGGATTCAGGACGATTCCACGTCCGGAGGGCAAGGTGGTTTCGGCACCCATTATGGCGGCCGAAGCTGCAACGGCGAGATGAAATCAAGCTGAACCGGCATCGAGACGGCCGGCTGCCCCGGCCATTCGAAGCTTGCGCCTCCGCTGTAACTGGCCTGGTTGTATCTGGCAGCGATCGCGCGGCGTTCAGCGATCAGTTCCTGCATGGGGCGCTGACTCTGTATGGCGGCTACCCGCATGGCGCGGCTGACGATCGAGTTGGGATCCTTGAGATCCTGTTGCGCCTTTCTGGCCGTATTGATCGGGTTGAAGCGATGGCTCGGATCGCTCAGAATTCGCTCGATACCGCAGCCGAGTTCCTGTTTTGCCATGAAATCGCGCTGCATGCGCTCATCCGCGTTTCCTGTCGCACCGGGAATTCCAGCTGGTATGCCGCCTACTTTGACCATTATTTATCCTTTAAAAATAATCACTTCGCCCGTGATGACTGCGCCGCGTGCTGACGAGGAATTCATTAACTGCAAGCGTACTGACAGGTCCATTCGGCTTCATGTTTTTAGTCAATTCTAATGCCGTAACACAGTGGCAAACATGCTAAATCGAAGACTTCACGATTGCCTCCGGTTCTGTTGCTCTCGCCTGGCACACGATGTGCTAAAGCAACTACAAGCAACATTCCCGCAAGCCTGTTTTTTGGTGACTGGCATCCACTTGTTCGCCGGACGCTGGGCCTGCGGCGCTTCGTGCACATCCCGGCGCGTGCAGGTTAGCCAAGGCAATCAAATAGAAAGTTGTCTCGCAAATGGAATCACTGCTGCAGGATTGGCGCACCCGTGCGCTGCAGGTGGAACAGGAAGTCGGACGGGCTGTCATTGGCCAGGCGGAAACGCTCAGGTTGATCAACGTGGCGCTGTTCGCACGCGGCCACGTGCTGCTCGAAGGCGATGTCGGCGTTGGCAAGACCACGGTGCTGCGGGCCTTTTCGCGCGCCATTGGCGGCGCCTTCGAGCGGGTTGAAGGCACGGTCGACCTGATGCCGGGCGACCTGATCTATCACACCTTCGTCGATGCCGAAGGCCGCCCGCGCATCGAGCCGGGGCCGCTGCTGCGGCATGGCGAGCAGCTCGCCACCTTCTTTTTCAACGAGATCAACCGGGCCCGGCCGCAGGTACAGTCGCTGCTGCTGCGGGCGATGGCCGAACGCTCGGTATCGGCCTTCAATCGCGAGTACCGGTTTCCGCACATGACGGTGTTCGCCGACCGCAACCGGATCGAGCGCGAGGAAACCTTCGAGCTGGCGTCTGCCGCGCGGGATCGCTTCATGTTCGAGCTTCGCATGGTGACGCCTGCCGACCGCGAAGTGCGGCGCGCACTGGCGCTGGACACGGCATTCCACGACGCTGACCGCCTGATCGAAACCGTCAGCCCGGGCATCCTGCCATGGCAGGAATTGAACCACATCGCGGCCGCGATCCAGACCGGCGTGACCGCCTCGGTGGCACTGGAAGATTATGTGCTCGACCTGTGGCAGGCCACGCATACGCCGGCGAAATTCGGCATCGCCATCGATGGGGTCGACATCAATCGGCTGGTGCTGGCAGGCGCCAGTCCGCGCGGCATCAGTGCCCTGATGCGCGCGGCGCGTGTCGTGGCATGGCTCGACGAGCGGACGTACCTGACGCCGGAAGACATCGCCGCGGTGCTGCCGTCGGCGCTCGGACACCGGATCTTTTTTACGCCCGTGTACGAACTGCAGCATGCGCAGATTGCCGACGCCTTCGTCGCCCAGCTGACCGCCCGCATTGCCGCTCCCTGAGCGGTGACCGCGATGAGCGCAGCGATTTTCCATTACAAGGTAGGTGGACGGGCCGCAGGCCGCAGGCCCGGCGCGCATGCCGGCCGTTCCAGCGGCGCAGGCAATGAATTCCTTGCGCACGCGCGATTGTTCGATCATCCCGATCCGCGTCGTCTCGACCTGCGCGCCAGCTTGCGCGCAGGTGGCGACGAATGGCTGGTGCGCACCCACCGGCAGCGTGCGGCCGTCGCCTTGCACGCGGTGGTCGATGTATCGGCATCGATGGCGTGCGGCGCGCCGCGCAAGCTCGATGTCGCGGCGGCCTTCGTCGAATCGATGGGCAGCAGCGCCTTCAAGACCGGCGATTCTGCCGGCATGGTCGCCTTCGACGGCAGTGCACGGGAGGACCTGTACCGGCCGGCGCAGCACAGTCGCATGATGGGCCACACGATGGGCGCGCTGGTGCGCGAAGCTGCGCCGGCACGCACCCCTGGCTGCGGCCTGCTCGCCGCATTGCGGCCGCTGGCCGGCCGGCAGGCGATGGTGTTCCTTGTGTCGGATTTTCACTGGCCGCTGGAACAGGTGGCCGAGGCGCTCGATGTCCTGTCCACCGCATGGGTGGTGCCGATGGTCGTCTGGGATGCGAGCGAAGTCACGCCGCCGGCCGCCAATGCATTCATCCGCCTGCGCGATGCTGAGAGCGGCCACCTGCGCGCATTGTGGCTGACGCCACGGCTGCGCCGCCAGTGGCAGGAACGGATTGCGCAGCGCCGCGCAGATCTCGATGCGCTGTTTGCGACCCGCAATCTGCGGCCGCTCTATATCGGCGGCGGCTTCGACGCGGCAGCGGTGTCGCAGTATTTCATTGAAGGAGAAGGTGCGTGATCGCCACCGTCGAGCAGCCCCGCGCCTATGGCTACACCATTGGCGATTTGCTCTCGCAGCGGGTCGCGCTCGGCACCGCCGCGACGCCATTCCACCCTGCGGAGCTGCCGCGCATCGGTCGCATCGGCGCCTCGCTGTGGCGACGGCGCAGCGAGGAGCAGATCGACGCATCCGGCCGCCACTGGCTGGTGCTCGAGTACCAGGTGATCAACACGCCGCAGGCGCTGAGCGTCTGGTACCTGCCAGCCCTCAAGCTGAAATCCCAGGATGGCAGTGCGTTCCTGGCGGTGCCGAACGCGCCGTTTTCAATCACGCCTTTCACGCCGCCGCAACCGTTCGAGGAAACGACGCTGCCCGCGCTGCAGCCCGACCAGTCGCCAGCGTTCATCGACCTCGGCCCGATCGACCAGCGGATCGTCGGCGCCGGCAGTGCGCTGCTGGTGGTCGTGCTGCTGTGGGCGGCGATCTTCGGCTGGCGGCATCTGCGGCGCGGACGCCACCTGCCGTTCGCGAGAGCGTTGCGTGACCTGAAGGCGCTGCCGGCGACCGATCCGCTGGCGGCGCAACGGCGCCTGCATCACGCATTGAACGACAGCGCCGGCGAAGTGGTGCGGCCGGCGTCGTTACCCAGGCTGCTGGCGCGCGCGCCGTACCTGGCACCGGAAAAAAACGCGCTGGAAGCCTTCCTGCAAGAGTCGCAGGCGGTCTTCTTCGGCGGCCGGCAAGCGTCCGCAATCGGGCCGGTGCACGCCCTCGCCCGTCGGCTGCAAAGACTCGAACGGCGGCACGCGCCATGAGCGGATTGACGCTTCCCGGCCTGACGTTTTCACAGCCGTGGTGGCTGCTCGGCCTGCTGCTGGCGCTGCTGCCGCTGTGGGGCCGGCGCGAGGACGAACAGGTCTTCGCCTGGACCGACTGGCTGCCGCCGGACCGGCTCGGCAAGTGGCGCGCCCGGCTCGAAAAGGCGCTGGCAATGCTGGCAATCGCAGCATCGATGCTCGGGCTGGCCGGCATCGCCTCGCCGGAAACCACCGTTGAGCGGGTCGGCAGCGGCGCTGAGATCCTGGTGCTGCTCGACCGTAGCGCCAGCATGGACGACGCCCTGCCGGATCGCAGTATCAAGACGCCGCTGGTCGACAAATGGGCCGAGCCGAAAAAACGCAAGATCGCCCGCAAGGCGCTGGCGGAATTTGCAGCCGGCCGCACGAATGACGTATTCGGCATGATGATGTTCAGCGAAAACCAGTTCCAGGTCATCCCGTTCAACATGCGGCCCGATGTGATCCAGGGCGCGATCCAGGCCGGCGGCGTCGGTTCGGGCCTGGGCAATACCGATGTCGGTGGTGCGATGCTGGCGGCCTCGAGCCGCTTCGACGATCGGCCGAACACCGGCAGCCGCATCATCCTGCTGGTGTCCGACGGCGGCGCCCAGATCACCGAATCGGTCCGCAGGCAGATCGCCGAAAGCCTCAAGCGCAATCGCATCACGCTCTACTGGATCTATCTGCGCTCCTACAACCAGCCCGGTCTGGCGCAAAGCAACAGCCCTGAATACGACAGCAATGCCGAGGTACAGATGCACCGCTTCTTCAGTTCCCTGGCAACACCCTACCGCGCCTTCGAGGCGGAAGACCAGGCGTCGATGCAGCGTGCGATCGAAGCGGTCGGCCAGCAGCAGATGCTGCCGATCACCTACCAGCAGCGCCTGCCGAGCGTGGACCGTGCCGCGCTCTGCTTCGTCATTGCCGCTGCGTCGTGCGCCGCGCTGCTACTGATGCGTTCCCGGAACCTGACCGCCTTCGAGGCCGCATGAAGACACTGCATCTGAACATCGCCGCCGGTGTACTTGCCGCACTCTGCCTGGCCACCCTCGGCGTCACCCTGCGCGAACGCCAGCAGGCGGTCGCGCTCAATCGCGCCGTCGCTGCGCCTGGCCGGTCCGCGACCGTGGGCGAGGATGCCCGCATCACACTGGCGCGCGGCCTGATGATGGCGCGAGATGGCGACCACGCCAATGCGCAGAAGGTGCTGCAACAAGCGCTGCAGCATGGCGATCCTGCGCTGCAGAACCTGGCGCGCTACGACCTCGGCAACCAGGCGTTGCGCCAGGCATTGAAGATGGGCAGCGCCGATGAAAAACTTCCCGCGATGCTGGAGCTGGCAAAGCAGCAGTATCGAGATGCCCTGCTGCGGGAACCGGCAAACCTGGCGGTGCGCTACAACCTCGAACGCGCGCTGTGGCTGGCGCCCGAGGAAGGCATCGCGCAACCGGGCAAGGACCAGAACACCTCGCGCGAGTTCGAGGAAGCCAAGAGCAATGAAGACACCAAGGACGACAAGGAACAGGCCACCACCACGATGAAGAACGAGGCCGGAGGCCTGCCATGACCAGCGGCAGTCCCGGCAGTCCCGGCAATCCCGGCAGGGCGGCGGGCGCACGCGCTGCCGCATTCGTCGATGGACTGCGTCGCGGCAGCGGCTGGATGCTGGCTGCCGCAGGCGCATTGCTGGTGGTCGCCGCCGTGCTGCCGCCGCTGCCGCTGTCACGCAATGTGGTCAACCACCTGGTCGTCTTCGACATCACGCAGAGCATGTATGTCGCCGACCAGAGCGAAGGGGGACGCGCGGTCAGCCGGCTGGTCTTTGCCCGCCACGCGCTGGAAAAGGCGCTGCACCATCTGCCGTGCGGATCGCAGGTCGGCCTCGGTATTTTTGCCAGCCGCCGCACCTTGCTGCTGCTGTCGCCGATCGAGGTCTGCAACAACCGGGTCGAGCTGGAACAGGCAATCGAGCAGATCGATGCGCGCATGGCGTGGGAAGACGCCAGCGTGATCGTGCGCGGCGTCTACAGCGCTACCGATGTCGCCTTCGAACTGCCGCAGCATCCGTCGATCGTTTTCCTGACCGATGGGCAGGAGTCGCCGCCCATGGCATCGATCCCGGACTTCGATCGCCCGATCGGCCGCGCCAAGGGTGCGCTGATCGGTGTCGGCGGCGACCTGCCGCTGCCGATTCCGCGGCTGGACAAGGAAGGCCGCCAGGTCGGATGGTGGTCGGCCGGCGCGGTGGTGCAGCGTCCGACCCCGGCCGGATTCGCCCCCGACCAGGAACATCTATCTTCGCTGCACGAAGCCCACCTGCAGGCGCTGGCCCGCACCGCCGGTCTCTCGTATGCCCGGCTCGATTCCGAAGCCGCACTGGAAAAAATCCTGACCGATCCGGTCCTGACCCGCAAGCTGGTGGTCGACACCGATCTAAGGTGGATACCGGCCCTGCTGGCGGCGCTGCTCCTGGTGCGTTACACCCTGCGGCTGCCGGCCAGCTGGATCGGCGCCGCACGAACGTGCGGGTCGCGACTGCGGAACTATTTCCGGACGCCGCGCAAGAGCTGACGGATCACTGGGTATTCAAAGTCGCACGTTCCAGCTTGAGATACAACTGCTCGACATTCTTGTTATGCGCCGGCCGGTACAAGGGCACCGTGGAAAAAGCAGGTAACGCCGAATGCGCACCGGCGTCGCCCAGGCTGATGCCCTTGGCGTAGGTGGCCTCGACCGCGCCCTTCAAGGCATGCAGGTAAGCCGCCAGTTCATCGGCGCGCGCCACCGGCGACACCGGGCCTTCACCCGGCACCAGCATCGTGATCTTGCGTTCCCTGAGTTTTTGCAAAGCCGCTAGCCAGGCATCGATGTTGGCGTCCTTGGTGTCGGGAATGCGGTCGATCGACACCATGCCGCCAGCGAAGAACACGCCGGAAGCGCGGTCGAACACACCGATCGATCCGGGCGACGATGTCTGTCCGAAGTAGACGATGTCGAGTACGCGTCCTGCCACCGTCATGGTGGTTGCGCCCTCGACGATGCGGGTCGGCACCGTGACCCGGGTACCGGCCATTTCATCGGTGCCGAGGATGCTGTTGAGATTCTTCAAGCACTTGTCGCAGCGCTGCTCGATCAGGTCGGCGACTTCATGGTGCGCAAGAATCGGAACACCTTGTGACGCCAGTGCGCCATTCCCGAAGATGAATGCCGGGTGCTGATGGGTGTCGATCGCCAGCACGATCGGCTTGGGCGTCAGCTGCCGGACCGCGTCGATCAGCTCGGTCGCATAACGCTGGCTGGTGCCGGTGTCGATCAGGATGACGCCATCGGCGCCAATCAGGATGCCCTGATTGCCGACCGCGCCGTGGTTTTCCGTGGTGGGATCGGCGGTCTGGCCGATGATTGCAAACACGCCCGGCGCCACTTGCTGTGGCACTGCGACGCGCTGGTGTGCACCGCCTGCCGTGAGGGCGCAGCCCGATAGTCCGGCGGTGGCAACCAGGGCCAGCGATGGCAGGATTCTTGCAACGATTCTGACTGCAAAAGCGCGCAGGGGTAACATGTGCGCGGCATGCGGTGACACTGCACCGTGCGGTTGGCAATGTGCAGCCGGTCGCGGTACGTGCTGATTCGCCATTGACGTCTTTCGGTATCGAGGAAATTACATGAAGTTCTTATCGTTCTGCACTCTGATGATTGTTGCAAGCGCTGTGCCATTGACCGCGAGCGCAAATGATTTTCCCACCACCTCCAGGATGGAATACGTCCTCGAGTGCATGAAGAAGCACGATGGCAAGTACGAGTACATGTACAAGTGCTCGTGCGCCATCGATGAAATCGCCAACCAGACCAAGTTCGACGAATACGTCGAGATCTCGACAGCGCTGCGCAACGAGACCCTGGGCGGCCAACGCGGCGCCGAATTCCGCGATCCGGCAATGATCAAGACAATGGCCTCGAAGTACAAGAAGATCCAAGACAATGCCGCCGATGCCTGCTTCATCAACTAATCCGAAGCGGCTCTCGCCGGGCGGCGCGGCAGGATGGCTCACTGCAGTGCTGCTCATGGCCGGCGCACCGGTTGCCTGCAGCGCTGCCGATATGCCTGCCGTGTCGACCGCACCTGCCATCACCGCGGCGCAGTCAGCGCCGAAAACCATCGCGATGCTCGACTTCGAGCTGATCGACGACACCCTCGAAACCGCCAAGGATGAAGCGCAGAAGGCGCGACTTGTCATGATCAGCCAGCAGTTGCGGGCCGCCTTCGCCGAGAACCACCTGTATCAAGTCGTCGACAACGCCCCCGCTGCAGCACTGATTGCCGACCTGAGCACCCAGTTCGCACTCCACGACTGCAACGGCTGCGACGTCGACATCGGCAAGGCGCTCAAGACAGACCGGGTCCTGACTGCCTGGGTGCAAAAGGTCAGCAACCTGATCCTGAACATCAACATCCAGATCCGCGATGTGCGCACCGGTCTCATCATGCTCAACAAGTCGGTCGATATCCGCAGCAATACCGACGACAGCTGGAACCGCGGCATCAAGTACATGGTGCGCAGCATGGTAGAAAAGAACCAGGCCAATCGCTAGGCTGTGTTTGACGCAATCGCCGGCGGTCCACTGCCGGCCGGTCCCTACTGCGGCTTGACGTTCAACGAGGTCTTGAACGTCAGCTCGTCCGAATCCTCGACCTGCGCGGTCAGCACGCCATCGGCCTTCGGCGTGAAGTAGAAGCGGAAGTTCGGATTCTCGCTGATCGAGAAATCGACGTCGGCGGTCATGACCGGTTTGCCGGCGTAGGCGACTTCGATCTTGCGCACGTAGCGTGGCGGTTCATACAGGCGCGTGACCTGGTCCATCGTCAGGCCCGACAGGTTCGGATGGCGGATCATGAGTTGCGCCATGACCGGCTGGTTCAACTTCGGATTCTCTTCGATCGTCAGTTTCATCTTGCCGAGGTTGGTGGCCGGACCCGAGGTCTCCTTGCCGGCCGGTGTCGAGCATCCGCCCGATGCCTTCAGGTACACGGTTGACATCGACAGGGCGCCGTCGTTCATCTCGACCACTGCGCGCAGGTGGGTGTACTGCTCGACCCGGACCCGGGCCTCGATGTCGGCGCGGCCGGTGTCGGGCGTCATGTGGAAGACGGCTGCGACCGGCGCCGGGTTGTTATCGAGGATCACGCTGATGGTCTTGATGTAGTGCTCGGGCGTCTGCGCGAATCTGGTCTTGATGGACACCGGCACCACGGCCGCATCCTCCGCCCGCTCCGGCGCCATCAGCTCGATCACCTTGTCGCCGTCGTCGCTGATCGGACGCGCCTGGAACAGGCCGGCACGCAGTTTTTGCCAGACCGGGTTGTTTTGCGGCGGCGGCGGCGGATCGGCTGCCAGCACCGTCAGCGGCAACAGCAGCAGGCTGGCGGCAAGTGCAACCCAGCGCGAGCGGGTGGTCGATTTCATTGTTGTCTCCCTCTTTGGTCTGTTTTTGAATTTTAGTCAGAGTGCGATGCGTATGACATCTGCCGCTTTCACTCTTCCCACTCCAGCTCCGTGAACACCACGGTGACATTGTGGGCATGGAAGTCATCGAACAGCGCCCACTTGCCGCGCTCCTCCATGCCGACCGCTGCGGTGGCCTGCGTGATGGTGCGGTGCGCTTTCAACGCCGCTCTCACACCGTCGCGCACCGCTGTCAGATAACGACGCTGCGGCGCAAGCAGCGCGGCCCAATCATTACCCGGTGCGCCGTGTCCGGGCACCACCCGCGCCACCGGGATCTGCTGCAAATCGTCCATCACCGCCAGCCAGCCCGTGACCTTGCCATCGATGACCGGGATCCGCTCGCGAAAGAGCAGATCACCGGACCAGAATGTCCCGGTCTGCTCATCCAGCACCGTCAGGTCGTTGTCCGTATGCGCCGTCGGCCACGCCCGCAATCGCAGGCGGCGCCCGCCGAGGTCGATCGACTGCTCTGTATCGACCGCCATGTCCGGCGGAACTGCCACGCTCTGGGCTGCCTGCGCAGCGCCGAGCGTGCGCTCCAGATAACCCACGTAATATGCCTGTCGCGCCCGCATCGACGCCGCCAGGTTACGGTGACCGACCACATGCGGGCGGTCGGCAGCGAATGCTGCATTGCCATATAC
>JACMOV010000047.1 GCA_014377845.1 Herminiimonas sp. | reverse complement strand
TGCATTCATGTCGACCAGGCCGTCGACAATTTCGTCGATCTTGATTTCGTCATTGCGGATCTTGTCGGCGGCGGCGAGGATCTCGGCGATCGTCGTCGGGCAGGCGGAGATTGCCTGGATCATGTCCTTCAAGCCATCTTCGATCCGCTTGGCGATCTCGATCTCGCCTTCGCGGGTCAGCAGCTCGACCGAGCCCATCTCGCGCATGTACATGCGGACCGGGTCGGTGGTGCGGCCGAAATCGGAGTCGACGGTCGACAGCGCGGCCTCGGCAGCGGCTTCGGCATCGTCGTCGCTGGCAACCGTGGCGACGTTGTCCGTCAGCAGCAGGCTCTCGGCGTCCGGTGCATGCTCGTAGACGGCGATGCCCATGTCGTTGAACGTGCCGATGATGCCTTCGATCGCTTCCGGATCGACGATGTTTTCCGGGAGATGATCGTTGATCTCGGAATAGGTCAGGAAGCCACGCTCCTTGCCCAGCTTGATCAGGGTCTTGAGCTTCTGCCGACGACGCTCGAGCTCTTCTTCGCTGGCTTCGGTGTCGGACGAGAAGGCATCCTTCAACAGCGCCTTTTCCTTGGCCTTGCGATCCTTCGCCTTCGCCTTGTCGACCGCCTTGAGTTCGGCACGCTCGACCGCGTTCAGCGCGGCGACTTCATCGTTCTCCGGCTGGAATTCCTTCGGCTTGCGGCCGCGACGACCGGGCACCTTAATCGATGGCAAAACATAGCTGGACGTGTCGATCGCCGCCAGCGTTGCCGCATCCGTGGTCTGGCTCACGGTGGCGGAGATCATCACGTTCACGCCAGGCTTGTTCTCTGGCGGTGCTTCCGGCTTGCGTTCCGGCTTTGCCGATTGCGGGACTGTCTTGGATTCGGATTTCTTGATGGTCACAGGTACTTTCAATTGCGCGGATGACAGTTTGGCAGACGTATTGGGCGATTCGACCGCGCTGGCCGGCGATTTCGCCTCGGCCCGGACTGCGGACTTCGCCGCCGCCATCGTCGTCGATCTGGCGGAAGCGTTCGACGACGGCTTTGCAGCGGTATTCACGGACGCCTTGCCCGAGACTTTATTAGATGACTTTTCAGCCGATGGTTTCGGCTTGGCGGACGCCGATTTTTCAGTTGCTTTCACAGGAACGCTTTTTTTACTCGCGGGTGGCGCAGGTGCTTTCGCAGCCCTGGGCCTGGCAGCCGGCCGTGCTGGTTTTGCGGAAGGCAGCGGAGCTTTTGCGGGTTTCTTCATTGCATTAACCATGAGATCGACAATCGACTGGGAGCGGACCAATAAACCATGTAACGTGTTGAATCAAAAGCTTTTAAGTATAGCACAGGCATGCAAGCTCCCGCCCCGTGAAAGCCCTGTCATGACGACCTTTGTGCTATTTCGGCGACCGCCTGACGCCGCAATTGCTCTTGTTGGACGGTCAATTCACGGTACCGCTCCCGGGCAGTATCGGTACCAAGTCCCGCACCGACGAGTTGCTCCATTTCAGCCTTGAGCAATTTCATTCGCGTCTGCCGCACCGCGCCGGCAAGTTCGAGCCGGGCTGTCTCGACGTCGCTCTCGCCTTCGCCGGCAACCTCGGCAACGAGCGCATCGAAATCGCCGTTGTCGGCCCGCAGCCGCTCGGCCAGCGCGGCGAAACTGGCGTTCGGCCCCAGGCTCCGGCCGGCTTCGACCAGTTGCGTCAGCATCGCCGCACCGTCCGGCGCGAAATGGCCGACCGCCGCCAGCGCCGACGCATCGAGCTCGACGGCCAGCACCGGATGCGTGACCAGCAACCGCATGATCTGGCGCTCGAGGTCGACCGGTGCGGTGCGCTTGCCGCGCGGCGGCGCTGCCTTGGTGCGCGCCACCGGTTGCTTCAGCTCGAAGAGCGCCTCGATCTCGGCGGCGGTCGACTGCGTCAGCGACGCCAGGCTGCGCACGATCTGCAACCGCAGGCTGGTCGCCGGCAGTGCCTGCAGCAGCGGCTTGGCATCGAACTGGGTCCTGGCCCGGCCTTCCGGCGTGCCCAGATCATTGTCGGCCGCGACTTCTTTCAACAGAAACTGCGACAGCGGCATTGCATCCTGTACCTGCTTTTCGAAAGCTGCGGTGCCGAGCGCCCGGATGTAACTGTCGGGATCATGCTCGGTCGGCAGGAACAGGAACTTGATCGTCTTGTCGTCGGTTGCATACTGCAGGCAGGCATCCAGCGCCCGCCGCGCCGCCCGGCGTCCGGCGCTGTCGCCGTCGAAACTGAAAATCACGTTGTCCGTCTGGCGCAGCAGCTTCTGCACATGCACCGCCGTGCAGGCGGTACCCAGCGTGGCGACCACCTGCGGAAAGCCCAGCTGCGCCAGCGCCACCACGTCCATATAACCCTCGGTTACCAGTGCGTAGCCGGCTTCCCGGATCGCCTGGCGCGCCTCGAACAGGCCGTATAACTCGCTACCCTTCTGAAATAAGGGTGTCTCCGGCGAATTCAAGTATTTCGGCTCGCCGCTGTCGAGAATGCGGCCGCCGAAACCGATGACCTGGCCCTTGACATTACGAATCGGGAACATGACGCGGTCACGGAACCGGTCGTAACGCTTGCGGTTCGCGCCGTCTTCATCGCTGCGGTCGATGACCAGGCCGGCTTCGACCAGCGCCGCCGATTCGTACTCGGGGAACACCCCACGCAGGCCATCCCAGCCATCGGGTGCATAGCCGAGACCGAAGCGCGCCGCGATTTCGCCGGTCAGACCGCGCCCGATCAGGTACTGCTTGGCGCGCTCGGCACCGCGCAACTGCACCCGGTAGAAATCGCAGGCGCGGGTCATGGCGTCGGACAGCGCCAGGGTCTTGGCCTGCTCCTGGGCACGCTGCGCCGGCGGCAGGCGATCCTCGTTTTCCGGGACGATCATGCCGACGTTCTGGGCCAGGTCCTTGACCGCCTCGACGAAACCCATGCCCGAGTACTCGATCAGGAAGCCGATCGCGGTGCCATGCGCGCCGCAGCCGAAGCAGTGATAGAACTGCTTGGTCGGACTGACCGTGAAGCTGGGCGACTTCTCGTTATGAAACGGGCACAAGCCCATGAAGTTGGCGCCGCCCTTCTTCAGCTGCACATAGCGGCCGACGATGTCGACGACGTCGACCCGCGTCAGCAAATCCTGGATGAAGGATGCAGGGATCACGTCGGTCCGGCGTCAGGTACGGGCGGGGGGGCGGGTGCTGGCTCGATCGCCGTTCAGGCGGCCGGCACCAGCGCGGCCTTGACCAGTGCCGACACCACCGTCATGTCGGCGCGGCCGGCCAGCTTCGGCTTGACGATCGCCATGACCTTGCCCATGTCCTGCGGCCCGGCGGCGCCGGATGCGGTCACTGCTTCGGCCACTGTTGCCTTGATTTCGGCTTCCGAGAGCGATGCCGGCATGTAGGCCGACAGGATCGCCAGTTCCGCTTTTTCGATATCGGCCAGGTCCTGGCGGCCGCCGGCCTCGAACTGCTGGATCGAATCCTTGCGCTGCTTGATCATTTTTTCGATGATCGCCAGCACGAGCGCATCGGTCAGCTCGACGCGCTCGTCGACTTCCTTCTGCTTCATGGCCGCGGTCAACAGCCGGATCGTGCCCAGCTTGACGGCTTCCTTGGCCCGCATGGCCGCCTTCATGTCCTCGGTGATCTGGTCTTTCAGAAGCATGCTGACTCCGGTAGAAAAGGTTGGGGCAGTGCGAAACGCCCTAAGAAACGTCAAAACCCGCTGCGGACCAACACCGGAGCGGGTTTACTGCTGTCATCCGGTGACGCCACGGACCGTGGCGCGAGGCGCGGAACAGCCTGTGCGGTACAGCTTTTAGAACAGTTTTTTCGGCAACTGCTGGCTGCGGATACGCTTGTAATGACGCTTGACCGCGGCGGCGAGCTTGCGCTTGCGCTCAGCGGTTGGCTTTTCATAGAATTCGCGTGCGCGCAATTCGGTCAGGAGGCCGGTTTTTTCGATGGTGCGCTTGAAGCGACGCATTGCGACTTCGAACGGCTCGTTTTCTTTAAGGCGAATGGTGGTCATGTAAACTCGAACCTACGGTTTTCAGGGAGAACAAGACAATAGCAGGTTTGACTACCGAAGGGAAGCTTCGTGCGCCCTAAAATGATGGGTTGGCGGAAAAACTCCAATCCTGTTGACGCATTGTCATCCTGATACACGCCGCGTTTCCGGCCATTCCGGCTCAGGCTGCCAGGCCGGCCGCCACGCCCGACGCCCAGGCCCACTGGAAGTTATAGCCGCCCAGCCAGCCGGTGACATCGACCGCTTCGCCGATGAAATGCAGGCCAGGCACGGCATTGGCCATCATGGTCTGCTGCGACAGCGCGCGGGTATCGACGCCGCCGCGCGTGACCTCGGCCTTGCGGTAGCCTTCCGAGCCATTCGGCGTCACCTGCCACTGGTTGAGCGACAGGCCGAGCCGCCGCAGTTCGCGGTCCGGCATGTCGGCCGGGCGGGCGTCGGCCTTGAAGCCATTGGCAGCGAGCCAGCCTTCCGCCACCCGCGCTGGCAGCCATTGCGCCAGGTGATTGCCGAGATTTTTCTTGATTGACCCTTTGGAAGCGATCAGCTCCTCGGCCAGATCGTGCTGGGGCAGCAGGTTCAACGTGAGCGGAATGCCGGGTTGCCAGAAACTCGAAATCTGAAGCACAGCCGGGCCCGACAGGCCGCGATGCGTGAACAGCAGGTCTTCCTTGAATGCGCCACGGGTTTTCTTGCTGCCCGTTTCGACATCGACTTCGAGCGCGATGCCGGCCAGCGGCACGAAGGGTTGCCAGGCCGCGTCATCGAAGGTCAGCGGCACCAGGGCCGGGCGCGGCTCGACCAGCTCCAGGCCGAACTGCTTTGCGATCCGGAAGGCGAAATCTGTGGCGCCGATCTTCGGAATCGACAGGCCGCCGGTGGCGATCACCACGCTCTTGGCCCGGATCGAATCGGACGACGCCGCAGCCGCGCCATCGCCGGTGACCGATTCGAGGTCGATGCCGAAGCCTGACCCAGAGGCACGAATCGCCGCCACCTTGCACGGCATGCGCCATTGCACGCGCCCGGCATCGCACTCGGCCTTGAGCATGGTGATGATGTCTTCTGCGGAGCGGTCGCAGAACAGCTGCCCCTTGTGCTTCTCGTGGTACGCGATGCGATGGCGCTTCAGCAGGCCGAGGAAATCCTGTGGCGTGTAGCGCGACAGCGCGCTCTTGCAGAAGTGCGGATTCTCTGACAGGAAGTTGGCCGGGCCGGTATCGAGATTGGTGAAATTGCAGCGCCCGCCGCCGGAAATGCGGATCTTTTCCGCGAGCCGCGTCGCATGATCGATCAGCACCACCGAGCGGCCGCGCTGGCCGGCGACGGCCGCACACATCATCCCGGCCGCGCCGGCGCCGATCACGGCGACATCGAATTCGCTAGCCATCGCATAACCTGTCTGAAAAACCGGTGATTGTAAGGGTGATTCCATGCCTCTCAGCTTACAGAAACCGGTTCGCCAAGGTCGGGCGACTTGCCGCGCGCGATGGCGGCGCAACGCGCGACTTGCGTGGCGATCGCGACCGGCACCGGATGTGCACCTTCCAGCACGCGCTCGATCCAGCGTGCCGTGGTCTCTGCATCGCGCTCGGGCGGCATGTCGGGCGCGGTATCGACCACGCCCTGCTTCTCCACCAGCGTCGTGCGCTGCCCTTCGTGAAACCAGTCGATCTGCTGCGCCCGCCGCGCATTGGCCACCGTCTCCCCTTCCGTGCCGCGCATCAGGAAGGCATCGCCCCGCCCGACTGGCGCAGCAGTGGAAAAATACGCGCCCAGCATGATCAGGTATTCCGGATGCGTATAGGACGACAGGCGCAGTGCCGGTCCGGCAAACGGTTGCAGGATCTTGACGAGGGTATGCGTGGAACTGCGCACACCCAATATCCTGCGC
This sequence comes from Herminiimonas sp., assembly GCA_014377845.1. Taxonomy (GTDB): domain Bacteria; phylum Pseudomonadota; class Gammaproteobacteria; order Burkholderiales; family Burkholderiaceae_D; genus JANXSS01. Next base: position 34,639 of record JACMOV010000047.1, on the reverse strand, counting down.
AGCGCCAGCAAGCCGGCGATCTGCGGCGCCAGATCGTCGATCGCGATGAACGCCGGGGTGCCGCCCGCCAGGATGCGCTCGGCATCGGCGGCGGTCGCCGACAGCGGCCAGCCGAGCGCGGCAAAGATCTCCGCCGTCGTCACCCGGCCGGGGTCGGTCAGCACGCCATGCACCAGCACCGGTACGCCCTCGCGCGAAAGCAGCATCGCCAGCAGCGGCGTCAGGTTCGCCATCTTGCGCGCACCGTTGTAGGTCGGGATCAGTACCGGCATCGCGTCGCCCGGCGGCGCCTGCAGCTGTGTGAAAGAGGCGTCGGCGGCGTCCATGAAACCGGCGATCTCGTCCACCGATTCGCCCTTGATCCGCATGGACAACAGGATCGCGCCGAGTTCGAGATCAGACACCCGGCGCTCGAGCATGGCCTGGTACAGCAGCGCGGCATCGGCCCGCGACAGGTCGCGCGCGCCGTCCTTGCCGCGGCCGATTTCCTTGATGAAGCGCGCCGCGCTGAATGGTTCGGGGAAGAGTTGGGTCGACATGCGCCAAGGTTACTACGAACTGCCCGGCAAATGACGGGACCGGCGTTCAAACGCCCGGCAAACACGGGGGTGCCGGACCGGTCAGGAAACCGTTTCGCGCGGCGTCGAATGCGCGATCAGGATCTTCAGTTCCGGTACGCAGGAGCCGCAACTGGTGCCGCATTTCAACCGCGACTGCAACGACGCAAGCCGCGTATCCGGGTCGCCATCCAGGCTGCCCAGCACCTTGCCGATATCGCCTTCGGACACATCCAGGCAATTGCAAATGATCCGGCCGCGGGACTGGAAGCCGGCGGGCGGCATCGAACTCGGCATCAGCAGCCGCCGCCCGAGCGGCGCGACCGACTGCGCGCTTTCCAGAAAGTCCTTGGGCCAGCCGCCGGCGCTGATGTCGCCAGCCAGGCACACCGCATCGAGCTTGCCGTCGACCAGCCGCATGCGCCGGCTGTTGCCGCGCCGGGTATCGTCATAGCGCAGCACGCCGGCGTCGTTCAGGCCAAAATGCGCCTCGATCTCGCGCAGCAGTTCCGGCGGCGCCGGATAATCGTCGGCCGCCGAAAACACCACGCCCGCACGGTCGCGGCCGAACAGGGTGCAGGTCGCATAGCCGAAGCGCCGCATGTATGGCCGCAGCGCTGCCTGCAATTCGACTGCGTGTCCGGCATCGATCCAGCCGAACACCACGAGCCGCCACGGCAGATCGGCTTTCAGCAGCTTGACGGCGGCGTGCTTGAGTTCCGGCTGCTTCGAAATCGGGTCGAGTGCCGCCGACGTCAGCGCATTGACGCCGTACGTGCCTTCCCCGTGCGGACCACGCCCGGACAGATATTCCTCGCCCCAGTGCATGCCGATGAAGGCCTGGCCGGCACGCATGTCGTCGCCGGCCACCGCCGGCAGGATCTGGGAACCACGGCGGCTGGTCACGTGGACCAGGTCGCCGGACGCCAGCAGGCGTCGATCCATGTCGCCCTTCGCCATCACGACAGCCGGGCTGGCCGCATGCGAAAAAAGCTGCGCCACGGTGCCGGTGCGGCTCATGCCGTGCCACTGGTCGCGCAGGCGTCCGGTCGTCAGGCGGAATGGATAATGCGCATCGACCGGTTCGGCCACCGGACGATAGACCGTATCGACGAAATGGGCGCGGCCGGAAGCAGTCGGAAAAATGCCGTCCTCGTACAGGCGCTTCTTGCCAGTCGTTGCGCCGGCCGGATATGGCCATTGCTGCGGACCGTCCTGTGCCAGGATCGCGTACGTCAATCCGGAGATGTCGAGGTCGCGGCCGCGGGTCGACTCGCGGTGCTCGTTCCAGATGTCTTCTGCCGTGGCGTACGGGAACAGTGTTGCGCCATCCGCGCGGCCCTTGCCCAGCAGCACTTCGAGCCGCTGCGCAAAATCGACCACGATCTGCCAGTCGTGGCGGGCCTCGCCCGGCGGCGGCAATGCGGCATCGATGCGCGTGATGCACCGCTCGGAATTGGTGACGGTGCCCTCTTTTTCGCTCCAGGCGGTGGCCGGCAGCAGCACGTCGGCATAGGCGGTCGTGGCCGTATTGCGGAAGGCTTCCTGCACCACCACCAGTTCGGCCTTGTCGAGCGCGGCGCGCACCAATTTCTGGTTCGGCAGCGATTGTGCAGGATTCGTGCAGGCGATCCAGAGCAGCTTGATCTCGCCGCTGCGCACTGCTTCGAACATTTCGACTGCCGTCTTTCCTGGCTTTGCAGGCACGTCGTCGACGCCCCACAGCGCTGCCACCTCGGCGCGATGCGCGGGGTTGGCAAGATCGCGGTGCGCCGACATCAGGTTGGCCATGCCGCCGACTTCGCGCCCGCCCATCGCATTCGGCTGGCCGGTCAGGGAAAACGGCCCGGCGCCCGGCTTGCCGATCTGGTGCGTGGCGAGGTGCAGGTTGATCAGCGATGCGTTTTTCGCGGTGCCGGATGCGGACTGGTTCAGGCCCTGGCAATACAGCGTCAAGGCTGCCGGTGACTGCCCGAACCAGCGCGCGGCGGTCACGAGATCCGCTTCGGCGATGCCGCAGGTGTCGGCCACGGATTTTGGCGTGTACTCGCGCACGGTGCGCTTCAACTCGGCGAAGCCATCGGTGTGGTTGGCAATGAAATCCGGGTCGATCAGGTCTTCCCACAGGCAGATGTGCAGCATGCCGTTGAACAGCGCCACGTCGGTGCCGGGCAGGATCGGCAGGAACAGGTCGGCGTCGCGGGCGGTATCGGTGCGGCGCGGATCGGCGACGATCACCTTCAAATGCGGATTGTTCTTGCGTGCGTCTTCGATGCGGCGGTACAGCACCGGGTGCGCATACGCGGTGTTGGAGCCGACGATGAAGATCAGCTGCGCATGATCGACGTCCTCGTAACAGGCCGGCGGTGCATCCGCACCCAATGTCTGCTTATAGCCCGCCACGGCGCTCGACATGCACAGGCGCGAATTGGTGTCGACGTTGTTGGTGCCGATCAGGCCCTTGGCCAGCTTGTTGAAGACATAGTAATCCTCGGTCAGCAGCTGTCCCGAGATATAGAACGCGACACTGTCGGGACCATGCGTACGGATCGTGTCGGCGAATTTCCGGGCGATGAAATCGAGCGAGGTTTCCCAGCTGGCCGGTGTGCGTTTACCGGTGCGATCGGCACGCAGCTCGGGTGCCAGCGCCCGCGATTGCTGGCGCACCAGGGGCGCCGCCGACAGGTGCAGCGTGCTGCCCTTGGTACACAGCCGTCCCAGGTTGGCCGGATGATCGGGGTCACCACGCACACCGGTGACCTGCTCGCCATCGGTGGCGATCAGGACGCCGCAGCCGACGCCGCAGTAGCAACAGGTCGCCTTGACTTCGTGCACGTCCTTCGTCTCCTTGCCTGCACTCATGCAGACGCAGTCTCAGCCGGGCCCTGTGCCAGTTCCTGTGCATCCAGGAAGACCTGGCCGTCCTCGACCTTGACCGCAAATTTCAGCGTGCAACCGACATCCGGCGCGATCGCGCAGCCCGACGCGAGTTCGATGTTCCAGCCATGCAGCGGGCAGGCGACCCTTTCACCGAACACGATCCCTTGCGACAGCGGTCCGCCCTTGTGGGGACACTTGTCCAGCAAGGCGAATACCTTGTCTTCGCTGTTGCGGAAAATCGCGACATTGACCTGCGGCGGCATGCCTTCGGCCACCGGCCGGTTGACGATACGCGCGCCCAGCACCGGAATATCGCTGACCTTGCAAATGATTTTCCACTCGTTCGACATGACTGATTCCATCACTGCTTCCTTATTTCATCTTAAATGCGCGATGTTGACCGGCGCTTCGCGGGTATCGCTGTCTTTGAACAGGCAGGCATTGATGATCATGCCGACCGAAACCAGGGCAATTGCGACAGCGGCGAAATACAGTCTCATGACGGTTTCCTTTCACTATGAAGAACGAATCATCGACCTCAATCTCAGCCTGCCAGCGGCGTGAACTGGCGCGTATCGACCATCGCCTTTTCCGGCTCGTGCCACGGATCGGGTTCGCCGTCGAGTGCAAACAGCAGTCTGGCATATAACTGCTTGCGGTTCTCGGCATCTTCGACCACGTGTTTCTTTGCATGCTCCAGGCCGACCCGCGCCAGATAATGCACGGTGCGCTCAAGATACCAGCCCTCCTCGCGATACAGCTGCAGAAAGGCGCCCGCGTATTCCAGCACTTCTTCATGCGTTTTCAGCTTGACGAAGAATTGCGCGACTTCGGTCTTGATGCCGCCGTTGCCGCCGACATAGATCTCCCAGCCGGAATCGACACCGATCACGCCGACGTCCTTGATGCCGGATTCGGCACAGTTGCGCGGGCAACCGGAGACGGCCAGCTTGACCTTGTGCGGTGCATACATCAGCGCCAGCATCCGTTCCAGCTGCTGCCCCATCAGGGTCGAATCCTGCGTCCCGAAGCGGCACCATTCGGAGCCGACGCAGGTCTTCACGGTGCGCAGGCCCTTGGCATAGGCCAGACCGGACGGCATGCCGAGGTCCTGCCACACTTCGCGCAGGTCTTCCTTCTTCACGCCGAGCAGGTCGATGCGCTGGCCGCCGGTGACCTTGACGGTCGGGATCTTGAACTTATCGACCACGTCGGCGATGCGGCGCAGCTCGGACGACGAGGTCGCGCCGCCCCACATGCGCGGAATCACCGAGTAGGTGCCGTCCTTCTGGATGTTGGCATGCGAGCGCTCGTTGATGAAACGCGATTGCGGATCGTCCTTGGCTTCGTGCGGCCAGGTCGAGAGCAGGTAATAGTTGATCGCCGGCCGGCAGCTGGCGCACCCGTTGGGCGTGCGCCAGCTGAGCATCTGCTGCGTCGCCGCCACCGTCAGCAATTTCTCGCGGCGGATCGCATCGCGCACTTCCTGGTGCGTATGGTCGGTGCAGGCGCAGACCGGCTTGGTCTTGGTCGCAGTCGAATAATCGCCACCGGCGGTAAACATCAGGATCTGTTCCACCAGCCCGGTGCAGGAACCGCAGGAGGCAGAGGCCTTGGTGTGCTTGCGCACGTCCTCGATCGTGAACAGGCCTTTTTCCTTGATGGCCGCGACGATGGTGCCCTTGCAGACGCCGTTGCAGCCGCAGACCTCGGCCGAATCCGGCATCGCTGCCGCCTTGGTAAAGCCTTCGTGGCCGACGTCGCCGGGCCGGCCGGTATTGGATTCGCCGAACATCAGCGTCTCGCGGATTTCCCCGATGTCCTTGCCCTCGCGCAGAAGCTGGAAGTACCAGCTGCCATCGACCGTGTCGCCGTACAGGCAGGCGCCGATCAGCTTGTCGTCCTTGACTACCAGCTTCTTGTAGACGCCGCCTATCGGGTCGGACAGGATGATCTCTTCGACGCCCTCGCCGCCCATGAATTCGCCGGCGGAAAACAGGTCGATGCCGGTGACCTTGAGCTTGGTCGAGGTCACCGATCCCTGATAGCGGCCGATGCCGAAATTGGCGAGGTGGTTGGCGCAGACCTTGGCCATCTCGAACAGCGGCGCCACCAGGCCATACGCGGTGCCGCGATGATTGACGCATTCGCCGACGGCATAGATGCGCGGGTCGTAGGTCTGCATCGTGTCGTTGACGACGATGCCACGATTGCAGTACAGGCCGCTCGCTTCGGCCAGCGTGGTGTTGGGGCGAATGCCGACCGCCATCACCACCAGTTGCGCCGGCAGTTCGCTGCCATCGGTGAAGCGGATGCCCTTGACGTGACCATTCTCGTCGCCGAGGATTTCCTGCGTGTTCTTTGCGAGCGCGAATTTCAGGCCGCGATCTTCGAGCGACTTCTGCAGCATCTTGCCGGCCACCGGATCGAGCTGACGCTCCATCAGCCAGGTCGGCAGATGCACCACCGTGACATCCATGCCGCGCAGCTTGAGGCCGTTTGCCGCCTCCAGTCCGAGCAAGCCGCCGCCGATCACGATCGCGTGCTTGTGCACCGCGGCCGCGTCGATCATGTCGTTGGTGTCCTTGATGTCGCGATACGAGATCACGCCCTTCAGATCCTTGCCCGGCACCGGCAGCATGAACGGGTTGGAGCCGGTCGCCAGCAGCAGGCGGTCGTATTCCGCCGTCGTGCCGTCGTCGGCGATCACGACGCGCTTGACGCGATCGATCTTCGTGATCTTCTTGCCGAGGTGGAGCGTGATGCCGTTCTGGGCGTACCAGTCGACATCGTTCAACATGATGTCGTCGATCGTCTGCTCGCCGGCCAGCACCGGCGAGAGCAGGATCCGGTTGTAGTTCGCATACGGCTCGGCGCCGAACACCGTGATCTCGTGGATATCGGGTGCGATCTTGCGCAGCTCTTCCAGGGTGCGCACACCTGCCATGCCATTGCCGACCATCACCAGCTTTAATTTTTTCATGACGCACCTTCTTGTAGATTCTTCGATCGCACCCTTGCAGATCATTGAGCAAGACCAATGCCAGAGCAAACAAGCCACTCTCCCTGCGGCGATGCAGCATCCGCACCAAATCTGGGCTACCCGCCGCGCGAGGTTGGTGCAATCCCCTAGCCAACTATGGTGCGTCCAGGACATATCGAAATCGATGGCGACCTGCGCCCAATCGGATGGGTGGCATACCAATTGCATGAACGGGTGCAACTCGTCACCACCATCACAAGGCCACCGGCATGCAAAAAACATCGTTCTGGAAAGCGGGTCACACGCCGACCCTGCTTGCCGCATTTTTCTATTTCGACCTCAGCTTCATGGTCTGGGTGATTCTCGGTCCGCTCGGGGTGCAGATATCGAAGGACCTCGGCCTGACCGCCGCGCAGAAGGGTCTGGTCGTGGCAACGCCGCTGCTGGCAGGCGCGCTGCTGCGCATCGTGATGGGCGTGCTGGTGGACCATCTGAAGCCGAAGAAAGCCGGCGCCATCGGACAGACGATCGTCATGCTTGGCATGCTGTGGGCCTGGCTGGGCAAGCTGCAGAGCTATGAAAGCCTGCTGTTCCTGGGCGTAATCCTCGGTGTGGCCGGTGCGGCGTTCGCCGTCGCCCTGCCGCTGGCCTCGCGCTGGTACCCGCCCGAGCATCAGGGCACAGCGCTCGGCATCGCCGGCGCCGGCAACTCGGGCACGGCGTTCGCCGCGTTGTTCGCGCCTTCGCTCGGCCTGGCGTTCGGCTGGCAGAACGTGTTCGGCATGTGCCTGATTCCGCTCAGCGTCGCCTTCGTGGTCTACATGACCTTCGCAAAGGACGCCCCCGCCGCACCGCCACCGAAGTCGCTGCCCGAGTACCTGCATGTCCTCAGGGACAAGGACGCCTGGTGGTTCATGTTCTTCTACAGCGTGACCTTCGGCGGCTTCTCGGGACTGGCGTCGTCGCTGACGATCTATTTCAATTCGCAATACGGACTCTCGCCGGTCACGGCCGGCTACTTCACGGCGGCGTGCGTGTTCGCCGGTTCGATGGTGCGGCCGATGGGGGGCCGCATCTCGGACCGCATCGGCGGCATCCGCACGCTGTCGGTGATGTATGCACTGGCGGCGACGTTTCTCTTCATCGCCAGCGTCGGACTGGCGTCGTCGACAGCAGCAGTGATCGTGTTCGTGCTGGCGATGCTGGCGCTGGGCACCGGCAACGGCGCGGTGTTTCAACTGGTGCCGCAGCGTTTTCGCAAGGAGATCGGCGTCATGACCGGCCTGGTCGGCATGGCCGGCGGCATCGGCGGCTTTTACCTGGCATCGAGCCTGGGGTATTCGAAGCAGTTGACCGGCAGCTACCAGATCGGCCTGACGATCTTTGCCTCGCTGGCGCTGGTCGCCCTGTTCGGACTGTCGATCGTCAAGGCGCGTTGGCGCACCACCTGGGGCAGTTCGGCGATGACGACCGCGCGCATCTGATGCTGGCTGTCGCCGTCGGCCATGCGACGCTGACCGGCAAGCGCAGCCGGAATGAAGACTTCGTCGGCATGGTCACGCCGACCGAGCCGGAGCTGTCCTCAAAGGGGCTGATCGCGGCCATCGCCGATGGCGTCTCGGGCAACGAGGGTGGGCGCGAGGCGTCCGAATACACCGTGCGCGGGCTGCTGGCCGATTACTATGCGACGCCCGATACCTGGCCGGTGACGCAGGCGCTGGATCGCGTGCTGCAGGCCACCAACAGCTGGGTGCAACGGCACGGTGCCGTGCGTCCGGAACTAGCGGGCATGGCGACCACGCTCACCACCGTGGTGCTGCGCGGACGGTTCTACTATTTTGCGCATGCCGGCGACTCGCGGCTGTACCTGCACCGCCAGGGTGCGTTGACGCGGCTGACGACGGATCATGTCTGGGACCGTCCCGAAATGCAGCATGTGCTGACCCGCGCGATCGGGCTCGATTCACATCTGGCGATCGATCACGGCATGGGACAGCTGCACGCGGGCGATGTGTTCCTCCTCGCGACCGACGGCGTCTGGGCCGCACTGACCGAATACGATATCGACCATCATATGGCGCGCCTCGCGGCGGGCGAAGTCGATGCCGACCAGACGGCGCGCACACTTACCGAGGCCGCCCTGGCTGCCGGTTCGAACGACAACGCAAGCGCGATGGTGCTGCGGGTGACCGCATTGCCGGACGCCAGCCTGCGTGACGCGCTGTCGGTATCGTCGCACCTGCCGCTGCCGCCGAAACTGAAACCGGGTCAGGAGATCGATGGCTACCTGGTGGAGGCGGTAATTCATGCTTCCGCGGCGACCCTGCTGTACCGGGTGATCGATCCGCGCACGCAACGCAAGCTGGTGTTGAAGACGCTGCACCCGGACCGTAGCGGCGATGCACACGAGCGTTCCGCTTTCGCGCATGAGGAATGGCTTGCAAAACGCGTGGTCGCGCGTTTTTTTCCGCAGGTGGTGGTGCCGGACCAGCGGCATTACCTGTATTACCTGACCACCTGGCATGAAGGCCACACGCTGCAGCGATTGCTCGATACCGGTGCCCACCTGACGGTGCCGGACATCATCGCGCATGGCACCCGGCTGGTACGCGCTGCTGGCGCCTTGCATCGCCGCAGCATCATCCATCGCGACATCAAGCCGGGCAATGTCCACCTGGGTGACGATGGCGAGTTGCGCCTGCTCGACCTCGGCGTGGCGCAGTCGGGGCTGGAAGCCGGCATCGAGGTCAGTGCGCCGCAGGCCGGCACGCCGTCGTTTCTCGCACCGGAGCAGTTCGACGGTGCGCAACCGGCGCCGCAGACCGATCTGTACAGCACTGGCGTGACGCTCTATTACGCGCTGACGCGGCATTATCCTTACGGCGAAATCGAACCCTTCCAGCGTCCGCGCTTCGGCGACCCGGTGCCGCCGACGCGCTACCGCCCCGACCTGCCGCCGTGGCTGGAAAACCTGCTGCTGAAAGCCGTGGCGCGGCTGCCGGCGGACCGCTTCGCCACCGCCGAAGAATTCCTGCTGGCGCTGGAACGGGGTGCCAGCCGGCCACTGGCTGCACCCACTGCCACGCCGCTCGCGCAGCGCGACCCGCTGTTCATCTGGCGCACGGTGGCGATCGCCTCGGTCGTGGTCAACCTGCTGCTGCTTTACATCCTCATCGTGCGTTGATCGGGTCCTCGTTGATCGGGTCCTCGTCGATCGGACCTTGAGCGGTCCGCTTTCAGCCGATCGGCTGTCCGCAGATCTGCTCTCGATCAGGCCGCTTCGCTGGCCATCGGCCGCGACTGCCGGTGATACAGGAATTCCAGAACCGAGGTGCGGTACTCCATGTAAAGCGGGTCATGCGCCAGGGCCACCCGTTCACGCGGCCCACTCATCGGCCCGGGTGACACAAGACCCGTGGGCTTGCCGCTCGCACCATCCAGTACTGCACTCATGATCGTTCCCCCGGTCGGTACATCATGCCTTTAACTTGAAGGATTCGGCATAGGCTTGCGGATTCTTGCCATCCCAGACCTTGCCGTCGAATAGCTTGCTGCTGCGCATCGGGTCTTTCGGCACACTCGCCTTGACCATCGTTGCCGCATCCTTGTAGATCGCGATCTGGTTGATCGCCGTGGCGGTGCCGAGATAATCGACGTCACCCTTGAGCAAGCCCCAGCGCTTCTGCTGCGTGAGGAACCACATGCCGTCCGACAGGTACGGAAAGCTGACCGCGCCATCGTTGTAGAACTTCATGTAGTTCGGATCGTCCCAGGTCTTGCCCAGGCCATTCTGGTAGCGGCCGAGGATGCGCTGGTTGATCACGTCTACCGAAGTGTTGACATACGACTTGTCGGCAATCACATCGGCCATCCTGGTCTTGTTCGACAGCGAGGCATCGATCCAGCGGCCCGCTTCCAGCACCGCGGCAGTCAACGCCCGCGCCGTGTTCGGATATTTCGCCACCCATTCGGCGGTGGTGCCGAGGACTTTTTCGGGATGATCGCGCCAGATGTCTTGCGTGGTGATCGCCGTGATGCCGATGCCGTCGGCGATTGCCCGGTGGCCCCAGGGTTCGCCGACGCAGTAGCCATCCATGTTCCCGACCCGCATGTTGGCCACCATCTGTGGTGGCGGCACGGTGATCACCTTCGCGTCCTTCAGTGGATTGATGCCGTAGTTCGCCAGCCAGTAATACAGCCACATTGCATGCGTGCCGGTCGGGAAGGTCTGCGCAAAGGTGAATTCGCGCTTGTCGGTCGCCATCAGCCTGGCCAGGCTGGCACCGTCGACGGCGCCCTTGTCGGACAGCTTCTTCGATAACGTGATCGCCTGCCCGTTGTTGTTGATCGTCATCAGCATCGCCATGTCTTTCTTGGCGCCGCCCGCGCCGAGATGCACGCCGTAGATCAGGCCGTACAGCGCATGTGCGGCATCGATCTCGCCATTGACCAGCTTGTCGCGCACGCTGGCCCAGGACGACTCCTTGGACGGCACGATCTTGATGCCGTACTTCTTGTCGAAACCCAGCACCGAGGCCATCACCACCGAGGCGCAATCGGTCAGCGGAATGAAGCCGACCTTCACTTCTTCCTTCTCCGGCTTGTCGGAACCGGCGGCCCAGACACCCTGCGTGGCGAGCGAACCGAACGCGCCCGTTGTCAGTGCGGCGGCGGCCTTGAGCGTGGTGCGGCGGATCGGATCGACGGATTTTTCGTTGTGGGTCATGGGGGCCTCGGCGTGCGGGTCGGATGATGAAACGGATGATGAAAAGGAGGAAAGTTTTTATTCCATCATTCGCAAGTCACGTGCCAGCACACACCCTGCCGAAATCATGGTTTTCACCGGCAAACGCCACCGAATGCACGCAATTGCGTGCGATTCCGCACCGCGTTTGTGCGCCGCACCAAGAACGCCCGACCTTTTTCCCTGAGAGACGACTTCAGGGGGCGCCGATGCTTTCCATTACAATTCAGCCTTCGAAATCACGCCCTTTCAAGCACTTCATGATCATCCTCGGCGTCGAATCCTCCTGCGACGAAACCGGTATCGCGCTCTACGACACGCAGCGCGGCCTGCTGGCGCACGCGCTGCACTCGCAGGTCGCCATGCATGAAGCGTACGGCGGCGTGGTACCGGAACTAGCGTCGCGCGACCATATCCGGCGTGCGATCCCGCTGCTGGAACAGACTTTCGCCGACGCCGGCGTGGCGCGTGATGCGATCGATGCGGTCGCCTATACGCAGGGGCCGGGTCTGGCCGGCGCGCTGCTGGTGGGGGCGTCGGTGGCCTGCAGCCTGGCGCTGGCGCTGGACAAGCCGGTGCTCGGGATTCATCATCTGGAAGGCCATCTGCTGTCGCCTCTGCTGGCAGCCGACCCGCCAGCCTTTCCGTTCGTCGCGCTGCTGGTCTCGGGCGGTCATACGCAACTGATGCGGGTGGATGGCGTTGGCCAGTACGACCTTCTCGGCGAGACCGTCGACGACGCAGCAGGCGAGGCCTTTGACAAGTCGGCCAAGCTGCTGGGGCTCGGTTATCCGGGCGGACCGGCGATCTCCCGGCTTGCCGAATTCGGCGATCCCGCTGCGTACCATTTGCCGCGGCCGATGCTGCATTCGAAAAATCTCGACTTCAGTTTTTCTGGCTTGAAGACTGCGGTGCTCACGGTGGTGAAGAAACAGACCACCAACCTGTGCGAACAGGACAAGGCCAACATCGCACGCGGTTTCGTGGACGCAGTGGTCAATGTGTTGGTGGCGAAATGCATGACGGCCCTGAAGCAGACCGGCCTGAAGCGGCTGGTGGTCGCCGGCGGCGTCGGCGCCAACAAGCAATTGCGTGCGGCGCTCAACGAGGCCGCGCGCAAGCGGCGCTTTGCCGTGTTCTACCCGGCGCTGGAATTCTGCACCGACAATGGCGCGATGATCGCCTTCGCTGGCGCCATGCGCTTGCAGGCGCAACCGCAGGCGGCAACGCGCGACTATGCCTTTACCGTACGCCCGCGTTGGCCGCTGGCAGAGCTGCGGATCACATAGAGCGGTTCGGTATCTGCGGGCCGTTGGTCGCGGCTACGACTTCTTCCCGGCGCCGATGCGCCCTTCCTTGCCGGCCAGCAGATTGCTGATGTTTTTTGCGTGTCGCCAGACCAGCAGGCAACTCATCAGCACGACCGCGCCCAGCATCGCGTCGACACCAAACAGCAGTCCGTAATAGAACGGTGCGAAGATCGCAGCCACCAGCGCCGCCAGCGAGGAATAGCGGAAGGCGTAGGCAATCACCAGCCAGGTCACCAGCGTCGCCAGTCCGAGCCAGCCGTTGATGCCGAGCAGGACGCCGAGCGCGGTCGCCACGCCCTTGCCGCCGATGAAGCGGAAGAATACCGGCCACAGATGTCCGAGAAATACCGCCAGCGCGACCAGTGCGATGCCGACCTCCGTCACGCCGAAGCGCGCGGCGAAATGCTGCGCCAGCCAGACCGCGAACCAGCCCTTGGCGCAATCGCCGATCAGCGTCGCGATCGCCGCCCCCTTGTTACCGCTGCGCAGGACATTCGTCGCGCCGGGATTTTTCGATCCGTAGGTGCGCGGATCGGACAGGCCCCACGCGCGACTGACGACGACGGCGAAGGAGATGGAGCCGATCACGTAGGCGGCGACAACGAAAAGCAGGGTTGGCATGCAGTTCCTTATGAAGGGGTCGTGCGCATCACGCAGGGTCGGCCAAGGCGCAGTCGACCAGAGTCAGCGGCAGCAATGCAGCCAATGACTGCGGCGCGATCCCGACCAGATAGCCGCGCCGACCGCCATTGACATAGATTTTTTCCAGGTCCAGGATGCTGCGTTCGGCATACACTGGCATGGACTTCCGGGTGGCGAACGGCGACGTGCCGCCGACCAGGTAACCTGAATGACGATTCGCGATCTCCGGCGTGCAGGGCGCGACCGATTTGCAGCCGATCTGACGCGCCAGGTTCTTGGTCGACACCTTGCAGTCGCCGTGCATGAGCACCACCATTGGCTGTGCCGCGTCGTCCTGCATGATCAGTGTCTTGACCACATGATGCTCATCTACCCCCAGCGCGCGCGCCGAGACGCCGGTGCCGCCATGCTCTTCATACACATAGGGATGCTCGGTAAAAACCACCGCCTGCCGGCGCAGATACCGGGTCGCCGGCGTCTCGGATACATGCTTGACCATGCGTGATACGCCAATTCCAAAAATTTGGAGCACATTATGCAACAGGAAGTACGCTTTGCGACTTTCAATGTCCTCAACCTGGCGCCGCCGGGCATGCGCTTCTACGTCGATCAGGAGCCGTGGACCCAGGCGCAATACGATGCCAAGGCCGACTGGATTGCGCAACAACTCGACCTGCTGGATGCGGACGTGATCGGCTTCCAGGAAATTTTTTCACAGGATGCGCTGCGCGACGTGCTGTCGCGTACCCGCAAGTACCGGAACGCGCACCACGCCGGTTTCGATCCCGACGCTTTTGCGGATCCGGCCGGGTTGGAGGCGAGCGTTCAGAACGGCATGCTGACGCCGAGCGTGGCACTGGTATCTCGCCTGCCGTTCTTCGCTGCGCCGGCGTGCTACGGCAAGCTGCCGCACGGCCTGGCGGTGCAATTACCCGGAATCGACGCGCCGGCCACCACGTTCACGCGGCCGATCCTGCATGTGCAGGTCATCGCTGGCGGCGACGCGCCGCCGGTTCCGGGATTTCCCGCAGCCCGCAAGCAACCGATCGATGTATTCGTCTGCCATTTGAAATCAAAACGGCCGGACTACCGCGGCGGCGCCAGCGCGGGCAGCCCCGATGCCGATTCGTACACGCTCGGATTGGCGATGCTGCGCTCGATGATCCGGCGCGGCGCCGAGGCGCTCGGACTGCGCTACCTGATTTCGGATCAACTGCGCCGGCAGCGCTTGCCCCTGGTGGTGCTGGGGGATTTCAACGATGTCGCTGCGGCGATGACGACCCAACTGGTGACCGGTGCCATTTCGGAGCGGCGCGTCAACCGCGAAGGGCCGACGGACCGGCTGTTCGACTGCTATCGCATCCAGTCACGCATCCGGCCGTTGCGCGACGTCGGGTACACGCATACCCATGACAACACGATGGAAACGATCGACCACATCCTGGTATCGGCGGCGTTCGAGCCGGGCGCCGCAGAAGCGATCGGCGAGGTGCTGGAAGTGGTGTATGTGAACGACCACCTCGGGTTAAGGCCACCCGAGGCATCGGATCACGGGCTGGTACTTGCCCGCGTCCTGTTGTATGGCACGCTGCCCGGCTGAGCAGTCGTTGCTGGCCTGGCGGCCTGCCGGTCAGAAGCGCAGGTCCGGCTTTGACAGTGTGACTGCGACAATCAGCGCTGCGTGAAACCCGCGTCAGGGCGTCGGGTTACCCGGTGCCGGTGCCGGTGCAGCCGCGTCGGTCACGTCTGCAACGGAACCGTCTTCGGCTTCGTCGCCGGTTTCGCCAGGCTCATCGGGTGTGCCTTCGGGCTGATTGGCCTTGTCAGCCTTCTTCTTCAGCTTTTCTTCTTTTTTGCGTTTTTTCTCGAGATCCTTCTGCCGCTTTTCGTACTGGAAATTTGTCTTTGCCAAGGCGTTGCTCTTTTCATCAAAAGGTTTTTGGATGGCGGCGCGATCCGCAGCGCCTGCTGCAGAACGTACGGCGTGATGCTTCAAGAATACAGGATAAAGCCGCGGCACCGCGCCATTAAAAGCGCCGTTCCCGGATTTCCAGAAGTGGAACACGCACTGTCGGGAGTCCATACCGCACCAGAAAAGTTGCTTTTAAAATATTTTGGTGCGTCGCACAAAAAGTGCTTGACAGGATTTATCAATTCTATAAAATCTAGTCTTGTTGCGGCGCACCATTTGCGCTGCGTTCCGGTTCACCACCCTGTCTTGAGGAGAAAACCATGTTTTCAGTTCCAGAGCAATTCACGAATGCCACCAAAGCAAGCTTCGATGCCCAGATCGCAGCAATCACCGCCTTCACCCAGAAAGCCTTCGCCAACGTCGAAAAGGTCGTCGAGCTGAACATGACCATCGCCAAGGAATCGTTGGCTGAAACCACCGCGACCGCGCATGAACTGATGACCGCAAAAGGCGCTCAGGAATTCCTGGCGCTGACCACGGCAAAAGCAAAGCCAAACGCTGAGAAAGTCATGGCATATGGCCGTGAACTGGCAAGCATTGCCTCGGCAGCACAGACCGAACTGGCACGCGACGCCGAAGTCCAGCTCGCCGAAACCCGCCGCAAGGTTGCATCGCTGGTGGAAGACATCGCCAAGAACGCACCAGCCGGCACGGAATCGGTCGTGGCCATGGTCAAGACCGCAATGGGCAATGCGAACGCCGGTTTCGACCAGTTCAGCAAGACCGCCAAGCAAGCTGCCGACACGATCGAAGCCAACGTGAGCAGCACCGTGTCGAAGTTTTCCGAAGTTGCACAGAAGACGACCCGCGCCAAGAAGTAATCCCCATCGCTGTCAGGCCGCCGCGTGCGGCCCGCGCATGCAGATCGACAGACGGACAGCCGAGGTTGTCCGTTTTTTTTCGCCTGGTCCGCCTGACTTTTTGAGCGCAACGCTAACCACGCGGATGATGCATGGCATGCAGCACCTTGAGCCGCTCCCGCGCCACGTGTGTATAGATCTGCGTGGTCGAGATATCCGAATGGCCGAGCAGCAGCTGCACCACGCGCAAATCGGCCCCGTGATTGAGCAGGTGCGTCGCGAAGGCATGCCGCAATGTATGCGGCGATAACGGTGCATGGATATCGGCGCGCAGCGCATGTTTTTTGACCAGGGTCCAGAACATCTGCCGCGTCATCGCGCTGCCGCGCGCGGTCACGAACAACGCGTCCGCTACCTGCCCGCCCAGGATCACGCCGCGCGCCTGTTTCAGATAACGTTCGATCCATTCGCGTGCTTCGACGCCAAACGGCACCAGGCGGGTCTTGCCGCCCTTGCCGGTGATGCGCAACACGCCGTCGTTCATCGACACCTCGACCGATTTCAGATCGACCAGCTCCGAGACCCGCAGCCCGCTCGCATACATCACTTCCAGCATCGTACGATCGCGTATGCCGAGCGGCGTGCCGAGGTCGGGGGCGGCCAGCAGCGCCTCGACCTGCGCCTCGCTCAGGCTCTTGGGATAACGTGGCGCCTGCTTCGCGGATTTCATGCGCAGGCAGGGATCGGCGCTGACCAGGTTCTGGCGCAGTGCATTCTGGAAGAAGCGCTTCAGCACCGCCAGGCGGCGGTTCGAGGAGGACGGCTTGGTCGTATCGTGACGTGCGGCGAAGTAGGCATTGAGATCTTCGGCAACCGTGGCCAGCAGCGACTTGCCGCGTTCAGCTTGCAGCCACTGGGCGAACAGGTTCATGTCGCGCCGGTAGGCGTCCAGCGAGTTCTTCGCCAGACCGTCTTCCAGCCATAGCGTGTCGCAGAATTCATCGATGCGCCGGGCGCTGTCGGGCGGCGTGACAGGACGTGGCAGACGCTCGTTCAAGCAAAGGCCTTTATGCCCTCGTGCGCCAGCAGCCAGCGCTTGACCCCGAGATGAAACCCGCCGGCGTCGTCGTGATTGGAAAAGCCGCCCAAGCCGTCGGCCGCCGTGACGCGATGACACGGAATCACCAGCGGGAACCAGTTTGCGCCGCAAGCCTGGCCGACGGCGCGCGGGGCCGAGCCGATGCGGCGCGCAACGTCGCCATAGGTCAGCACGTCGCCGCGCGGAATGGCAGCAATCACTTGCCAAACCTTTTGCTGAAACACGGTGCCGACGCTGGAAAGCGGCAGGCTGAAGCGGAAATCCGGGTCTTCCAGATAGCGTGAAACCTGCGCGGCGGCGCGCTCGGCCAATGGATTGCGCGGCGCCTGCAGGGGAAACGAGGGCGGCAGGTAGACCACTTCGCGCAGTGCCTCGGATTCGGTGCGGATGCCGAGGGCGCCGAAGGGCGCTTCGACCACGGCGCAGAAAAGGGCGTCGCGCGGGCCAGGAGAGGTCTTGATCGATTTCATTCTGCAAGGATAAAACAAAAGAGGCGCATCTTGCGATGCGCCTCGAATTACTTCCCCGATGCTGCGCGCCGCTTCGTGACTGCTGCGGCTGCTGCGAACACCTGTCTCCAGAGCGGTATCGATACCGCTTTTGTGCCCTGCCTCCTCCTAACCATGCGACGGCCGACCAGGGCAGGACGGCCGAACCTTTTACTTGTAGATCAGATCCGGCAGGAACATCGTGATCTGCGGAACATAAGTGATCAGTACCAGGAACGCGAGCATCGTCAGCAGCCACGGCAGCACCGCCACAGTGAGCTCGCTGATTCCCATCTTCGTGATGCCGGACGCCACATACAGGTTCAGCCCGACCGGCGGATGACACATGCCAACTTCCATGTTGACTACCATGATGATGCCGAAGTGGACCGGATCGATGCCCAGCTTGGTCGCCACCGGAAACAGGATCGGCGCCATGATGAGCACGATCGACGATGGCTCCATGACGTTACCGGCCAGCAGCAGCAGCACGTTGACCACCAGCAGAAAGGTCACGATGCCGAAGCCCTTGTCGAGAATCCAGCCGGCCATTGCCTGCGGTATGCCTTCGCTTGTCATCAGGAACGAGAACAGCACGGCATTCGTAATAATGTAGAGCAGCATCGCCGACATCGCCGCCGAATCGAGCAGTACCCGCGGCACCTGTTTCCAGCCCATGTCCTTGTAGACGAACAGCGCGACGACGAAGGCATAGACCGCTGCCATTGCCGCAGCTTCGGTCGGCGTGAACACGCCGGTGTAGATGCCGCCCATGACGATGACGATCAGCAGCAGGCCCCAGGCGCTCTTGCGGAAGGCGACGAAACGTTCGCCCCAGCTGGCCTTCGGCAGGCGCGGGTAGCCATGCTTGCGCGCCAGGTACCAGGTGGTCAGGCCGAGGAAGGTCGCCAGCAGCAGGCCTGGCACCACGCCGGCCATGAACAGCTTTCCAACCGAGGTGTTGGTCGAGACCGAATACATCACCATCACGATCGACGGCGGAATCAGGATGCCGAGTGCGCCCGAGGTCGTGATGACGCCCGCGCCAAAGGATTTCGGATAGCCCTGGCGCACCATCGCAGGCAGGATGATCGAGCCGATCGCAACCACGGTCGCGGGCGACGAGCCGGAGACGGCGGCAAACAATGCGCATGCCATCACGCCCGCCAACGCCAGGCCGCCATGCCAGTGGCCCACCATCGACGAAGCGAAATTGATCATGCGACGCGCCACGCCGCCATGCGTCAGGAAATTCCCCGCCAAAATGAAGAACGGGATCGCCATGATCTCGAACTTCTCGATGCCGGTGAACAGTTTCAGCGCGACCGATTCGATCGGCACGCTGGTCATGGTGAACAGGAACGTGAGCACCGTCAGGCCGAGCGAAATCGAGATCGGCATGCCAGTCAGCATCAGGGCCAGCAGCAGAACGAAGATGATGGCGGCGTTCATATCTTGGCTCCGGAGATGTCTTCTTCTTCCAGGCCTTCGACATGCGAGTGATCGTGCTTGGGCAGTTCGCCGGTACGCAGGAACGACCAGGTCACCTGCAGGAATCTGAAGCACATCAGGTAGGAGCCGAGCGGCACGGCCATGTAGACCATCCACATCGGGATTTCGAGCACTTCGGACGTGCTGCTGGTGTGGCTGAGTTCATACACGAAGCGCGCGCCGAGCGTGCCGACGATGCCCGTGAAGAGCGCACCTGCCAGCAGACCCAACACGATGAAGCGGCGGCGCCACGGCGTATTCATGCGGTTGACCAGGACGTCGACGCCGACGTGGATGCCGGTCCGCACACCGTAGGCGGCGCCGAACTTGGCCATCCAGATGAACATGTAGATGGTCAGTTCCTGCGCCCAGCTGGTGTTCAGGCCGATCAGGTAATCCTGCACGCCCGGTATCGGCCAGCCGGAGACATAGCGGTGCACCACGGCGACGAACACGACTAGCGTGGCAGCCGCCATCAGGAAGGCAATCAGCCATTCCTCCAGATGATCGAGAAATTTCATGCGGTTCGGCGATTACTTGTAGCCGAGCGCGGCCGATTCCTTGTTCACGGCAGCGATCAGTTCCTTGCCGATCCGGCCTTCCATGTCTTTTTGCACCGGCACCAGCACCTTGCGCCATTCCGCCTTTTCCTTGTCGGTCAGGACGTGGATCGCGGTCTTGCCGGACTTGCGGATCAGTTCCAGTGCCTGGTCGTTTTCCTGCTGGGCGATCGCGTTCGAGTACTTGGTAGCGTCCTTCATCGCCGCTTCGAGCTGGGTGCGGATGTCGGCCGGCAAGCCATCCCAGAACTTCTTGTTGACGATGACGGCATAGCCCAGATACCCGTGGTTGGAGACCGTCAGGTTCTTCTGCACTTCATGCATTTTTTGCGTGTAGACGTTCGACGGCGGGTTCTCGGTGCCGTCGACCACGCCGGTCTGCAGCGCCTGATACACCTCGGAGAACGCCATCACCTGCGGATTGGCGCCAAGCGCGCGCATCTGCGCATCGAGCACCTTCGAGGACTGGATCCGCATTTTCTGACCCTTGAAGTCGGCCGGCACCAGCAGCGGCTTGTTGGCCGACATCACCTTGAAACCGTTGTCCCAGAATGCCAGTCCAGTGATGCCCTTGGTTTCGAGCTTTTTAAAGAGATCCTTGCCGATCGGGCCTTCGGTGACACGATAGAGCACGTCTTTGCCGGGAAACATGTACGGCAAATCGAAGACTTCGAATTCCTTCACGCCCAGCGGGCCGAACTTGGCCAGCGATGGCGCCAGCATCTGCACCGCGCCCAGCTGCAGGGCCTCCATCTCTTCCTTGTCCTTGTAGAGCGTGCTGTTCGGGTAAAGCTCGACCTTGACCCGGCCCGTGGTCATCTTCTCGGCCAGTTCCTTGAAGCGCTCCGCGCCCTTGCCTTTCGGCGTATCGCTCGCCACGACATGGCTGAACTTGATGATGATCGGCGCCTGTGCCATGGCGTTGGAGGCGAGGGCAAGACAAGCACCGAGCGAGATGGCGAGTGAGCGCAGCAGCATGGAATATCCCGGGGAAAGTGGCGGATTGGAAAGGTATGAATTGTCGACAATTCAACTTGGGCTCACAATTGTGGATAACCACATGCAACAAAGGCACACGATCCAGCCTGCATCGACCCTGGGTTGCCAGTTTCAAGAAGCAACTCGGCTACACTCAACAGATGTGGTTCAAACCAAACAACCCTGCAGCGTCGGCGGCCCTGCCGCGACGGTCGGCTGGCCGGCCTGGCTGGCGCTGGGCGCTGCCGTTGCTGCCTGCGGTACTGGTTTTCACGGTCGTGGCGAGCCTCGTCTGGCTACCGTGGAAGGCGCAAAACATCGAATCAGCGGAACGCCAGGAGCAGCTCATCGCCGACACGCTGTGGGTCGAGCAAAGCGTACGTCTGCAATTGGCGCGAGACGAAGAATCGTTGCAACAGGTAGCGGCCGACCTCGGCAGCGGCCGGCTGTCGGCGCCGGAATTTCGCGCCCGCTTGTTGCCCGTGCTCGACAGTCGCCGCGAGCTGGTCCGGGTCGACTGGCTCGATGTCAACAACCGGGTCCTGGCCTCTACCGATGAAGCAGCGCCCGTCGCAGTCAGGCGGACCGAACAGCAGATCGCCACTGCTGAAAGTGCCCGCCGCACCGGCAAGGCGCGTTACGCGGTACCGAGCCGGGCTGCCGATGCGCAGGGCCAGATGCGCATGGAATATGACCTGCCTTTGCTGGAATACGGACGGTACAAGGGCAGCCTGGTCGCCACTTACTCAACCGAAGCGATCCTGGAGGAAATGGTGCCATGGTGGTTTGCCCAGGACAATGAAATCACGCTGACGGGATCCGACGACAACCTGATCGAGCGGCTTGCCGCCGGCGGACCGGGGCGCGGCGTCTATATCCACTCGCACGCGCTCGATCTGCCAGGTGCAAACATCACGCTGCGCACCAACAGCCTGAAGACGGCGCCCAAACTCTTGCCCAACCTGCTGGTCGGATCGGTCATCGCACTGTCGCTGGCATTGCTGGTGAGCCTGTTTGCGTTGTGGCGCGACATCAACCGCCGCCTCGAAGTCGAAAGCGCATTGCGGCAGCAGGTTTCATTCCGCACCGCCATGGAAAACTCCCTCGTCACCGGTTTGCGCGCCCGCGATCTCGCGGGGCGCGTCACCTACGTCAATCCGGCCTTCTGCCAAATGGTCGGCACACAGGCCGACGACCTGGTCGGCAGGTTGCCGCCGATGCCCTACTGGGCGCCGGAAGCGATGGCCGAATACCAGAAACGTTTCAGCGAAGTGCTGGCCGGGACGATCACGCCACAAGGCTTCGAGACCATCTTCCAGCGCGCCAGCGGCAAGCGCTTTCCGGTGCTGATCTTCGAATCGCCGCTGCTCGACGACACTGGCCGCCAGACTGGCTGGATGGGATCGATCCTCGATATTTCCGACCGCAAGCAGGTCGAGGACCTGAACCGGCAGCAGCAAGAAAAACTCGAGGCCAGCGCCCGCCTGGCGAGCATGGGGGAAATCGCCTCGACCCTGGCGCATGAACTGAACCAGCCCCTGGCCGCGATCTCGAGCTACACCACCGGTGCGCTCAACATGCTGACCGCCAGCCTGCGCAGCCGCAGCAGCAAGTCGCTCGATACCGCCGGGTTGCAGCTCGCGCTGGAACGTGCCAGCGCCCAGGCGCAGCGCGCCGGCCAGATCATCCGCAGCGTGCATGCCTTCGTGAAGCAGCGTGAACCTGCGCGCGAGCGGGTAGCGGTGCGCGCCCTGATCGATGGCATCGCGCCGTTGATCGAACTGCAGGCGCACAAGTATCTGGTGTCGCTGCGGCTGAGCGTCGCGCCCGGCCTGCCGCCGGTACTGGCCGATCGGGTCCTGATCGAGCAGGTGCTGCTGAACCTGACCCGCAATGCGATCGAATCCATGGAACGGGCAGCGCCCGAACAGCGCGTGTTGCAGGTCATGGTCAGCCGCATCGAGAAGGCTGGCGAGAAGGCTGGCGAAAACGGTGACCGCAGTAGCGACCCCGGTAGCAGCACAGATGACCATGGCGTGGACAGCGGCACTGCAGCGATCCGGTTCGCTGTCATCGACCGCGGCCACGGCATTGCACCGGAAATCGGCGAGCGCCTGTTCTCCCCGTTTTTCTCCACCAAGGCCGAGGGCATGGGCATGGGCCTCAACATCTGCCGTACCGCCATCGAGTTCCACGGTGGCCGCCTCGAATACCGCGACAATCCGGGCGGCGGCACCATTTTCGAATTCGCACTGCCGGCCGCACCAGCACGCCAGACGGAATCGCGTCCCACACCCGCCTGAAGGGCACCACTTTTTGACCAGGAATCATCCATGCTGCATATCGTCGACGACGAAGAAGTAATCCGGGACTCGCTCACCTGGCTGGCGAGCTCGCGCGATATTGCCTGCACCAGCTACGTCGACGGGGCGGCTTTCCTGACGCAGTTTTCTGCACCGTCCGCGAAACCGGTCTTTTCGGAAGACGGCGACTGCCTGCTGCTCGACGTCCGCATGCCCGACCTGAGCGGCGCGGCCCTGTTCGACGAACTGGCCAATCGCGGCCTGACGGCACGGCTGCCGGTGATTTTCCTGACCGGCCATGGTGACGTGCCGATGGCGGTCGACAGCCTGAAACGCGGCGCGTTCGATTTTTTCGAAAAACCGTTCAACGACAACAAGCTCATGGACCGGGTATTGGAAGCCCTCTCGGCCTCGCGCGCCGCCGGCTCGTTTGCGGCGGTACACCAGCGCCTTGGCGCCTTGTCGGCGAGAGAACGAGAGGTCCTCGAACTAATACTTGAGGGAAATATGAACAAGGTCATCGCCGACAAGCTCGGCATCAGCATGCGCACCGTCGAGGTTCACAGGGCACATATCTTCGACAAGATGCATGTCAAAACAGCAGTAGAACTGGCCCGTCTGCTGAAATAGCCACGGAATTCATCAAAAATAATTTCTTAATTAGCAATAAATGCTGCACCTGAACAATACGAGAGTACGATTGCCATATAGCAATTTCTCTCTCACCCTCTGCTGTCAGCAGCCAACGGATTTCACTCCTGGCCAGACTCGACAGTGTCACATGAGGCAGGCGCGATTTGAAAAACGCACAAAGTACATTTATCACCGATCGCTACCGCATTGGCGCGGAATACCTGATGCCGATCACCCTGACGATCGCGATCTCCATCGTGGCTGGCATTGTCGGTAATGTCGTTCCAGCGATGCAACCGGAGCCGATTGCGCTGATGTCAAGGCAGGCATGCGCTCCCATGGAACGCCACGCGGCACAAGTCGGCTTCATCCAGGTGGATCGCGCTGGCCACGCAGGATCAATGGCTGACACCTGCATGTGATTCGTCCCGGCGCTGGACGCCGACGGAAACGACCACAAAAAACCGGGTCTGAATACCCGGTTTTTTCAGAAAATTTTTCGCGCCCCGTCTGACTGCACGAACCGATTCAGGCCGGTCGACGGCGACGTGAAAAGCCGACGCCTAACAAACCCAAACCGATCATCCCGATGGTGGCGGGCTCCGGGACATGACCTATGTGTGGCGTCTCGTTGGCAACCGTGGTCACGGCACCCGTTCTGCCCGAGGCTGCATTGCCGACGTCAGCCGAAAAAATGTATCCAGGCGACGGACTTGTCGGTTTCGTCGCAGCGATGGGCACGAAATTGGTCAACGTCAGGTTGGCAGCCTTGACGGTGAAGGTCAGCGGGCCCGTGACGTTGGCGGACAGACCGCCCCCAACACTGCTCTTGAACTGGATCGCATTACTGTACGTTGTGCCCCACGGCGTATCGCTGAACGGTCCGCCGGTGCCGACCTGAAAGATATTCGGAAATGAGGTTAGCGTAACCACCGCATTGATGACGGTGCTGCCAAGATTGAACACGAATGCATCATGCGGACCCCCGGTGTTGGCGAAGAGGTATCCCGCCTTGAGCGCCACCGCCACATCCACTTCATCGGCGGCCTGGGTCAGCGTCACCGTGCCGAAATTGCCCATCGTGCCAAGCCCGCTGCCCGCGGCAGCGTTGGTCAGGTCGTATGTATACGTCGTCCCGATCGCTATCGGGCTGGCATGGCATGTCGGCAACGCCGCCAGCAAACACGCCCCACCCATCAGCAATGGCGCAAAAATCTTGTTTGTTTTCATTGTCATACTCCCAAGCACTGCGTTCAAGCACTGGCTGCGTTTGTTTTTTTAAATTACCTTGAGTTTCCGTTGAGCAAAAAATGTGCCTAAATTAAATTCTTATTGGAAACAGATGCTTAGATAAGCGTTGGTATTTTAGCGTCCAGATATGTAAGAAATTCCGACGTTGTCAATTTTGTATTTTTTCAAGTCCATGTTTCTTCCTTGCTATAGTGTAGTGCGCTCCGCTCCATCCCGACCCGCCTCCGATGTCCATTCTCAGCATCCTGCTTCCCGATTTTCTCCTGATCGTTCTCGGCTTTGTCCTGTACCGGCGCGCCGGGTGGGGCCTGGAATTCTGGACCGGCCTCGAAAAACTCGTCTATTTCGTGCTTTTCCCGTCGCTCCTTTTTTATGCCACCTCGCGCACGCCGTTCGATTTCAGCCAGAGCGGGCGACTGCTGCAGACGGCCCTCCTGACCACGGCCGCCGGCATTGCGCTCGGCTGGCTGGCAAAGCCGCTTTTCAAGGTCGGTCCGATGGTGTTCGAATCAGCGGTGCAGACGGCTTTCCGCTTCAATTCCTATATCGCACTGGCGGTGGCATCCCGTCTGGCGGGCGATGCCGGTACCGCGCTGATGGCGCTGATCATCGGTTTTGCCGTACCGATCTGTAACATGGCCGCCGTGCACGCACTGGCGCACCGCAAGGGCGGTCTCGGCATGGCGCTGGCGAAGAACCCGCTGCTGGTGGCAACGGTATCCGGCGTGCTGTGCAATCTCGCGGGGCTGCACCTGCCGGAGATCGCCAATGCGACCCTGTCGCGACTCGGCAATGCGTCGATCGCCTTGGGCCTGATCACGGTGGGCGCTGGCTTGCGCGGCAACGACACGGCGCGTCCGAACGGGATCGCCGCGTACTTTATCGGCGTCAAGCTGTTGGTGCTGCCGGCGATCGCCTATTTCGTCGGTCGCTGGCTGCAGTTGCCGCCTCTGCACCTGCAACTGGCGGTCATGTTCTGCGCATTGCCGACGGCGTCGAGCGCGTATGTACTGGCAGCGCGCATGGGTGGCGACGGCCCGTTCGTCGCCTGGCTGGTCTCGGCGGGCACAGTGGCCTCGGCGGTGACGTTGCCACTCTGGCTGCTACTGGTCACCTGACAACGGGTTGTCAAGGAACGCACCCGGGCGCTGCGCCAAGGCCCAGGCCACATGTTCGCGAACCAGCGGCGACGGGTCGTCTGCCCTCTGCTGCAGCACCGCGCCGATCTCTTTCGCTGCTTCGGGCGCGGCCCCACGCAGCGCATTGCCCAGCCCGACTGCAAGATTACGCAGCCAGCATTCATGCCCGATGCGGCGGATCGGACTGCCCTGCAGACGCTGGTCGAATTCGGCGGCACTCCATCCGAACAGGTCGACCATGCGGGACCGGTCGAGTCCGTTGCGAACGTCGAAGTCGGGGATGCTCGCGGTCTGCGCAAACTTGTTCCAAGGGCAGGCCAGCTGGCAGTCGTCGCACCCGTACACCCGGTTGCCGATCAGCGAGCGCAGCCCGACCGGAATACTGCCCCGCAATTCGATCGTCAGGTACGAGATGCAGCGGCGCGCGTCCAGCCGGTACGGCGCGACGATCGCCTGGGTCGGACAAACGTCGAGGCATGCGCGGCAGCTGCCGCAATGGTCGGCGGTCGGCGCATCGACCGGCAGCGGCAGGTCGGTGTAGATCTCGCCCAGGAAGAACATCGAGCCGGCGTCGCGGCTCAGCAGCAGCGTGTGCTTGCCGCGCCAGCCCAGCCCCGCCCGCTGCGCCAGCGCCACTTCCATCACCGGTGCGGAATCGGTGAAGACCCGATAACCGAAGGCGCCGATTACGGTTTCGATTTTCTGCGCCAGTTGCTGCAGACGCTGGCGCATGACCTTGTGATAATCGCGACCGCGAGCGTAGACCGAGATCACCGCTGCGTCCGCCGTCTGCAGGCGCGCCACCTCACGCTGCCGCCAGTCGCCGGTGTTGTCGACCGCATCGGCGCCGTCGGCAATGGCACTGCCCGACGCCGGCAGGTAATCCATGCGTGCCACGATTACCCGTCGTGTGCCCGGCACCAGTTCGGCCGGACGCGCGCGCTTGCTGCCATGCGCGGCCATGTAGTCCATCTCGCCGTGATGGCCGGCGTCGAGCCAGGCCTGCAGACCGGGCTCGGCGGACCCGAGATCGATATCGGCGATACGGATGTCGGCAAAGCCGAGCGCCCTGCCCCAGGCCTTGAGATCGATGGCGAGCGCGGCGCAGGCCTCCTGCGAGGGTGGATTCGATGGCATCATGGCGGCATTCTGCTGCGGCATCCGCCCCGCTCGGGATAAATTTTCATGGAAGCGATTCTAGTCGATGCAGCATTTCAAAGCCCTTCTGCATGATGAAGCCGGCACGCTGGCGCTGGGCGCCGCGCTGGCACGCACGCTCGCGCCGGGTCTGGTCATTTACCTTTATGGCGAGCTCGGCGCCGGCAAGACGGCGCTGACCCGCGCGCTGCTGCACGCGGCCGGCCACGAGGGCCACGTCAAGAGCCCGACCTACACGCTGGTGGAGCCGTATGTCGTCAGCGTGGCGGGACAGTCGATCGCGGTCAGGCACTTTGACCTGTACCGGCTCGGCAGCGCCGACGAGTTCCTCGATGCCGGATTTCGCGATGAATTCGATGGCCGCCAGGTGTGCATCGTCGAGTGGCCGGAGAAAGCGGCGGCAGTGTTGCAAACACCCGATATTGCGGTGCATCTGACCGTTGCCGGCGAAGGGCGTGAGGTAGAATTGGAAGCGCTTTCCGACCTGGGTATTGAATGTCTCGACCGACTCCGATTTTTTCCGAATCTCTAGAAGGATCTGGCGGCGAACTGCGGTCACGGGGGCGCATGCGCCGCACGATCCTGAAGGCCGGCGGCACGCTGCTGGTATCGGTGCTGGCGCCACTGCCGGCCGCGGCGGCGCAGATTCTCGCGGTGCGTGTATGGCCGGCCGACGACTACACCCGCGTCACCCTGGAAAACGACAGCGACCTGAAGGCCACGCACTTCGTGGTCAAGGACCCGGAGCGACTTGTGGTCGATGTCGAGGGCATCGACCTGAACGCAGCGCTCAAGGGACTGGTCGCCAAGATCCAGTCGAACGATCCCTACATCAAGCAGGTGCGCGTCGGCCAGAACCGGCCGAACGTGGTGCGCCTGGTGTTCGACCTCAAGGAAGAGATCAAGCCGCAGGTCTTCACCCTCAGCCCGGTCGGTGAATACAAGCACCGGCTGATCTTCGACCTCTACCCCGTCAATCCGCCGGACCCGATTGCCGCCCTGATCGAAAAAGGCGACTGGCTCGACGCGCCGAAGCCAGACCCGAAATTCCCGCTGGCCGAGAAAGCACTGCCTCTCGAGCCACAAAAGCCGCAGCGTGAACTACCGCTGGCGCGCAACCCCGGGCGCGATCCGTTCCAGGAGAGCCAGCGCGATTATCCGCGCGCCGAACCGCCGCAACTGACGCGCCTGATCACCATCGCGCTCGATCCCGGCCACGGCGGCGAAGACCCGGGTGCGATCGGTCGCGGCGGCAGCCGTGAAAAAGATGTGGTGCTGGCGATCGCACGCCGCCTCAAGGCGAAGATCGAGGAACAGCCGAACATGCGCGTCATGCTCACCCGCGACGCCGACTATTTCGTCCCGCTGCACATGCGGGTGCAGAAGGCGCGCAAGGTGCAGGCCGACCTGTTCATGTCGATTCATGCGGATGCGTTCGTCGAATCGACGGCGCGTGGCTCGTCGGTATTCGTCCTATCGGAAAAAGGTGCGACATCGACTGCGGCGCGTTGGCTGGCCAACAAGGAAAACTCCGCCGACCAGATCGGCGGCGTCAACATCAAGAGCCAGGACCGGCAACTTGCCAGCGTGCTGCTCGACCTCTCGACCACCGCCCAGATCAGCGACAGCCTGAAGCTCGGCCGCGCGGTGCTCGGGGAAATCGGCGGCATCAACAAGCTGCACCGGGGCTCGGTCGAGCAGGCCGGCTTTGCCGTGCTCAAGGCGCCGGACATCCCGAGCATCCTGATCGAAACCGCGTTCATCTCGAATCCGGAAGAAGAATCGAAACTGACCGACGATGCCTACCAGGACCAGATGGCGGAAGCCGTCATGAAAGGCATCCGCCGCTATTTTTCCAAGAACCCGCCGCTGGCGAAAAATCGTCTTACCTGAACAATCTGTCACGCGTGCGGATGTGACAAGCCGGCGTCCCGGCGCCTGCAGGGTTGGGACGAGTGCCTTGGCATCCTGCTAAAGATCAGCGCCCGGTCGCCGTAAACATGGGACTGCCTCACCTCGCACTTCGCGGGTGCGAACATTTTCGGAGAGTTCCTTGAACACCAAAACAATGAAGGTCGGTACCCGTCTCGGTCTCGGCTTCGGCCTGGTCCTGCTGCTGCTTGCGCTTGTGCAGCTGGTCGGCGCGCGCAGCCTGCAGAACGTCGGCAATCTGAGTGAACGCATGACCAAGGACGTGCTGGTCAAGGAGCGCATGATCACCGAATGGCATGGCCTGACGAACCTCAACGGCGTGCGCACCCTGGCGATCGTCGAGAATGCCGATCCGGCAGTGCAGGCGCGCCTGGACGGACCGATCAAGGCCACCTCGCAACGCATCAGCGAAATCCAGAAGGCGCTCGCCGCCCTGCCCAAGATCGATGCCGAAACCCCGCTTTACGCCGATATCGCCGCCCGCCGCGATACCTACCGGATCGCACGGGAAGCGGTCTTCAAGGAAAAGAAGGCCGGCAATCTCGACGCCGCGAAAAAACGCTCCGGCGATCAGCTGGAGCCGGCGCTTGCCGCCTACCTGGCAAGCATTGGCAACCTCACCCGATATCAGAACGACCAGATCAGCACGCTGTCAGATGACATCCAGACCAACTTCGCCAGTGGCCAGAAACTCTCGCTCGGCCTCGGCCTGCTGGCGATTTTGGCCGGCATCGTCACTGCGTGGCTGATCACCGCCAGCCTGCTCAGGAAGCTGGGCGGCGAACCGGAACATGCCGCGCGCATCGCCGGCAAGATCGCCGCCGGCGACCTCAATGTCGTCATCGACATCAAACCCAACGATCGCGACAGCCTGCTGTTCGCCATCCGCGCAATGCGCGACAACCTGGGCGCGATGGTCGGCCAGGTGCGGGCCGCAACCGATGCGATCGCCACGGGCTCGCGCGAGATCGCCAGTGGCAACCTGGACCTGTCCTCGCGCACCGAAGAGCAAGCCAGTGCGCTGGGGCAGACCGCCTCGTCGATGGCGGAACTGACATCGACCGTCAAGCAGAATGCCGACAATGCGCGCCAGGCGAACAGCCTTGCCGCATCGGCCTCCGAGATGGCGTTGAAGGGTGGTTCGGTCGTTGGCGAAGTCGTGACCACGATGACTTCGATCAACGAATCCTCGCGCAAGATCGTCGATATCATCGGCGTCATCGACGGCATCGCATTCCAGACCAATATCCTGGCGCTCAACGCGGCGGTGGAAGCTGCCCGCGCGGGTGAGCAGGGGCGCGGCTTTGCCGTCGTTCCCGCCGAAGTGCGCAACCTGGCGCAACGCTCGGCTGCTGCCGCCAAGGAAATCAAGCTCCTCATCGGCGACTCGGTCGAGAAGGTCAACCAGGGCAGCCGGCTGGTGGATCAGGCCGGCGGCACGATGGAAGAAATCGTCGCCAGCGTGCGGCGCGTAACCGACATCATCAGCGAGATCAGCGCGGCCAGCAGCGAGCAGACCGGTGGCATCGACCAGATCAACGTCGCCATTACCGAGATGGACCAGGTCACGCAACAGAACGCCGCGCTGGTCGAGGAAGCGGCCGCAGCCGCCGAAGCGATGCAGGACCAGGCATCACGCCTGGCGCAACTGGTCAGCATTTTCCAGCTTTCGACGGCGCACGTGGCGCCGGCTTCTGCAGCGCCGGTGATTGCGGCGAGGCGGCCGGTGGCGGCACTACCGAAACCCGCCGCGACCTCGCGGCCCGCAGGCGCTCGGCAGGTCGCCAGGGCGCCGGCGCGCAGCGTCAGGCCAGCACCGGTGCAGCCGTCCGGTCAGGGCAGTGACTGGGAAGAGTTTTAGAAACAGCGCAGGTAGAAACGACGCTCAGCGTGCCAGGCGACGCAGTCCCTTCCACAGGCCGCCGAGCAGCAACGGCCCGACGGCGGCGGCGACACCGATCAGCACGATCGTGTTGAGATGGTCGCGAATCACTGGAATGTTCCCGAAAAAATATCCGGCAGTGACCAGGCCGCCGACCCACATCACGGCACCGACGATGTTGTACACCTGGAAGCGCGCGAACGACATGTCCGACACACCCGCCACGAATGGCGCGAAGGTGCGCACGACCGGGATGAAACGCGACAGCACGATCGTCTTGCCGCCATGATGTTCGTAGAAAGCATGCGTCTTGCGCAATGCATTCTGGTCCAGCCAGCGATAGTTTTTGGTGAACACCTTGTGCCCGATCGCCGCGCCGATCCAGTAATTGACCGTGTTGCCGAGGATGGCGGCGGCGAGCAGCACCACGATCAGGATCCACAGCGACATCGCACCGGTGGCGGCAAATGCGCCGCCGATGAAGAGCAGCGTGTCGCCTGGCAGGAACGGCAGGATCACCAGGCCGGTCTCGCAGAACACGATGGCGAACAACACCACGTAGACCAGCGTACCGTAGTGTTCGATCAGTAAGCCCAGGGTTTTATCGACATGCAAAATCATGTCGAAGAACTGCATCAGATCCATTTTTTTCCTTGGTTGCGGCGAAATCATACACTAGGCGCCCACATGCGAAGGCGTGACTCCAGCCGCTTTTGCGGTGTCGCCATGCACGGCTTGGTCTGGCAGGCGGACGGTATAATCCCGCCATGAATGCTCCCCTGCAGGCCCTGCGTCCGATCCAGCCGCTGCCCGACCAGCTGATCTCGCAGATCGCTGCCGGCGAAGTCGTCGAGCGCCCGGCGGCAGTGGTCAAGGAACTCCTCGAAAACGCACTCGATGCCGGCGCATCTACGATTTTCATCCGCCTCGAACAGGGCGGCGTCAAGCGCATCGCCATCACCGACGACGGACGCGGCATCGCGCCCGAGCAGATGCCGCTGGCGCTGGCGCGGCACGCCACCTCGAAGATCGCATCGCTGACCGACCTGGAGCATGTTGCGACACTCGGTTTTCGCGGCGAGGCGCTGGCGTCGATCGCATCGGTGGCGCTACTGACCCTCACGACACGCACCGTCGAGGCCGCGCATGCGTGGCAGCTCGATGGCGCAACCGCGACCGCAGCGATCCCATCCTCGGGCGCACTCGGCACCACGGTCGATGTACAGGATCTGTACTTCAACACGCCGGCGCGGCGCAAGTTCCTGAAGTCCGAGCAGACAGAATTCGGCCACTGTGCCGAAGTCGTTCGGCGAATCGCCCTGTCGCGTCCGGACGTGACGTTTTCGCTGACACACAATGGCCGCACCGTCGATCACTGGGGCGTCGCCGAGATCGCCAAGCGCAGCGCGCAGATTCTCGGCGCCGAGTTCGCAGCGGCGCGCCTGCACCTGGATGAAACCGCGGGCGCGGTGCGCCTGCATGGATTCGCCGGTCTGCCGACTGCGGCGAAGGCGCGTGGCGATGCCCAATATTTTTATGTGAACGGCCGCTTCGTGCGCGACAAGCTGCTCACCCATGCGGTGCGCGCGGCGTATCAGGACGTGCTGCACGGCGAGCGCTTCCCTGCCTACGTGCTGGCGTTGGAAATCGACCCGTCGCAGGTCGACGTCAATGTCCATCCGTCGAAGATCGAAGTGCGTTTTCGCGACAGCCGCTCGATCCACCAGTTCGTGTTTCATGCGGTCAGTCGCGCGCTGGCGCAGACCTCGGCCACCGCATTCGGCAGCGCGCCGGCGCCGCAGGCCACGCCGTCTGCCGCGATGCCATGGAGGCGGGAACAGCAAGGCAGTTTTGCTGCGGCATTCGCCGGCGCGCCGGTTGCAAATCCTGGTGGCGGCTTCGGGCGGCCAGCCGGCGTGGCGCAGACCTTGGCCGACTACGGCGCGCTGTTTTCCACGGAGGTCACCGGCGGCGCGCCCAGCCTGGCCGGCTCGATGCCGCCGTCGCGCCCCATGCCTTCGGAAGAGTATCCGCTTGGCTTCGCGCTGGCGCAGTTGCACGGCGTTTTCATCCTTGCCCAGAATGCGCAGGGCCTGGTGATCGTCGACATGCATGCCGCGCATGAACGGATCCTCTACGAACAGCTCAAGGACGCGCTCGACGGCGACGCGATGCAGGTGCAGGCGATGCTCATTCCGGTGACCTTCCACGCCGATGCGGTCGAGGTCGGCACGGTCGAGGAACATGCGGCGACCTTGCAGACGCTCGGTTTCGATATCGCCGTGCTGTCGCCGCACACGCTGGCGGTGCGTGCGGTGCCGGCGCTGCTGCGCAATGCGGATGCGCAGTCGCTGGCGCGCGACGTGCTGCGCGATGTGCGCGAATTCGGCGGCTCGCGGGTGCTGCTCGAACAACGCAACGCCCTGCTCGGCACGCTGGCCTGCCACACGGCGGTGCGCGCCAACCGGAACCTTGCGATACCGGAGATGAACGCCCTCCTGCGGCAAATGGAAAACACCGAGCGCGCCGATCAGTGCAATCACGGTCGGCCGACCTGGGTCCAGCTCGGCCACGGCGATCTCGACAAGCTGTTTATGCGTGGGCAGTAGCACGGTGAGCGATGCGACCGACACGAGCAAGCCGCTGGTCGTCGCCATCATGGGGCCGACCGCCTCCGGCAAGACCGCGGCCGCGCTCGCGGTGGCGCGTCACCTCCCCTGCGAAATCATCTCGGTCGATTCCGCACTGATCTATCGCGGCATGGATATCGGCACGGCGAAACCGACCGCAGCCGAACGCGCCGCCGCCCCGCATCACCTGATCGACATCCTGGGGCCTACGGAAACGTATTCGGTCATGCAGTTTCGCACCGATGCGCTGGCGCTGATCGAACAGATCCTCGCACGTGGCAACCTGCCGCTGCTGGTCGGCGGCACCATGCTCTACTTCAAGGGCCTGCAGGAAGGACTCGACCACCTGCCGCCAGCCGACGCCGACGTGCGCCGCCAGCTCGATGCCGACATCGCGCGGTTCGGCATGGCGGCAATGCACGCCCGGCTGGCGCTGATCGATCCGGTGACCGCAGCGCGCCTGCCGCCCAACGACAGCCAGCGCATCCAGCGCGCCTTGGAAATTCATGCGCTGACCGGTAAGCCGATGTCGGCGCTGCTCGCTCTGCAGCCAAAGCCAACTCTGCCGTTTCGCCTGCTGCCGATCGCGCTGGAGCCGTCCCGGCGAAGCATCCTGCACGAACGCATCGCCACCCGTTTCGACCAGATGCTGGCGCCCGGTGAACGCGGCGGCCTCCTGGGCGAAGTCGCGCACCTGCGCGAACGCGGCGACCTGCACCCGGGCCTGCCGTCGATGCGTTGCGTCGGCTACCGTCAGGCGTGGACATATCTGGATGGCGCAAGCAGTCTCGACACGCTGCGCGAGACAGGCATCATCGCCACCCGCCAACTGGCAAAGCGGCAGCTGACCTGGCTGCGCTCGATGCCGGAGCGGATCGTGATCGATTGTGTGGACGGAAACCCGGCCGAGCGGATCGTGCGGGAAATCGCTGCGGCGGGCACAGCTTTCAACCGATAACGCGTCGAGACGAATCGCTTCAAAGTAGCATCTTGCTTCGCTTCGACGGAATTGAATCTTGACACGAGTGCCGAAAAAACCGACAATCTTTCGCTGCTTGGTGATATAGCTCAGTTGGTTAGAGCACAGCACTCATAATGCTGGGGTCGGTGGTTCAAGTCCACCTATCACCACCAAGAACACGTTTGTAGAAGTCCAGCGACGTACAAGAACCCGCCTCTAGCCCAATGCTGATGCGGGTTTTTTGTT
>JACMOV010000046.1 GCA_014377845.1 Herminiimonas sp. | reverse complement strand
GGCCAAAATCGGACATCGTCTGGATAAAATACGGCAATCGTGGAGCGAGATGGAACAGCTAAAAAAATTTCGGGAAGAAATAGACCGAATCGATGAGGTACTTATCAGTACGCTTGCGATGCGCTTTCAAATAACGGACAAGGTTGGAGCGCTAAAAAAGGCGGAAAACCTACCCCCGGTTGACCGTCAACGAGAGGGTGAGCAAGAGAAAAGAATACTAGCGCTTGCAAAAAGGGCAGGGCTTCGTGAGGACATCGCTCTCTCAGTCCTCCGGCTTATCATTGACTCCGTTGTAGAAGACCACAAGAAGGCTTGACAAAAAAGAGTTTCTTCATAGTCTGAGGGCTGGCAGGGTCGCTACCGGCCCCTTTGGGTCCAGGCTGTGTAAAAACAAAGATCCGGTTGTGCCTTGCAGATTTCGGTCACACGACGCATACGAGCAGAGTCAAATCGTCCCTACCGCCTCGGGACTGAAACTGATCGCTGCCACGGATTTTTCTGCGAGGTCGGTTTGAAACGGTGCATGGCATCCAGATCGGCGCCAATTCAGGCGCTAGAAGGGCCTCAAGCCCTGATCGCCGCCGTCAGTCCATCGATTCCCAATATAGCGATCGCTCGCTTGATGTTGTAGGCCAGCACATGCAAACTCATCTCGGCTTTCACTCGCGGCAGTGACTTGGTCAGAAAGTGCGTAGCTCCCATCCATGCCTTGAAAGAGCCAAACGGATGCTCGGCTGTTTGCCGGCGCAACCGCATAGGATTTGGCCATACGTTTAATCGCTGCTGCATTCGGTCCAGTACATCTTCATGTTCCCAACGAGATACAGTATCGGCCATGAGCGGTCTGTCCTGGTTGAAAGCGTCACCACAAACCCTGACCCGCGACCGGCCTCCCGTTAATCATTCAAATTAACGTCGCTCCCCTTCCCGACTTTGCCGACCATGCAGGTTGTTTTTTATCAACAACCGACCAGTGCCCGGGCGCATGAACCACATCCACGTGGCGTGCCGATGCACCGCGTCCACACCCCCCTCATATCCTCATGTCTGCTCCGTCGCATCACCGGCTTGCAACTTTGCGCCTTTCCCATCGGTTGGCGCCGTTGCGTTTCCATGACGTGCTCTTTCCGATTTTCCTGATCGCTTTGGCGGCACTGTGTCCAGCGGATGTATTTTCTGCCGGTCTGCCCCTTACGCGGCCAAGCGGATGCGGCGTCTCGATGAGCTGCCCGCCCCCACCCCCCGCGCCGGCCCCGCCCGCCGGCCAAGGCAGTTGCGGCCCGGCTTCCGGTGGCGGCACCTGCAGCCGCGAAGCGGCGGTCGCCAGCCTCGGTAACCAAGGTGGCGTCAATGTCGGTGCCGGCAATCCGATCAACGTCATTTCCGGCAACAAGTATCAGCGCGAAGTGGACATGCCGGCGCTGCCAGGCGTCCTCGGACTCGAGATCGTGCGCCACTACAACAGTGCCTACAGCATGCCCGGGACGGCGACGGGGATCCTGGGACGTGGCTGGAAGCTGTCGTACGAAACCGACCTGTACATCATCGGCAACACGCTGCAGATCATGCAGGCCGATGGCAGCCGCATCATCTTCAGCCGCGATCCGGAAAACCGCAGCCTGTGCTCTACCGGCAACCCGGCAAATGGCCGCATGCAGATCACGACGACTGCGCAGGGCGAAAACTTCGCCTGGACCTGGACCAACGGCCGCGTGCTGAATTTCAACGCCACGGGAAAGCTGGTGCAGATCGCTGCGCCGACCGGTGAATTTGTCAGCCTGCAACGGGATGCGAGGGGACTGCTGGTGGAGGTTACCGATCCGCAGGGCCGGCAGTTGAAGCTGCACTATCTGGCACCCACGAACGGCAATCAAGCGAGCGGCTTTCGTGGCGTGGACATGATTACCAGCCCGGTCGGCGTGTTCGGGTACCGCTACGCAAGCGCGCTGCCGCCAGGCTCGACCGTGGATGCAGGACGCGTAAGGGCAAACCTGATCGCAGTCGACTATCCGGAGCGCGGCAATGGTCGACGCTACCATTACGAGGATGCACGCCGGCCGACCTTGCTGAGCGGTATCAGTGTTACCGGTTCCCGCGACGAAGCACCTGCCATGTCGACCCGCATCGCGACCTACCTGTATGACGTCAACGGTCGTGCCGTGCTCACGGTGCGCGGCATGCCGGCACGACTGCAGACGGGTAAAGACGGCGTGCCGCTGAAGCCGGCACGGCTGATCGAGGGCACAGGCATTGGCCAGGTCGTGCTCGATTTCTCCAATCCCGGACGTACCGTCTTGACGAACAGCCTGGGCCAGGTCACGACCTACCGGCACGCAATCATCGGCGGGGAATTTCGGCTCACCGAAGTACGCGGAGCCGGCTGCTTTCAATGCGGCGAGATGAACATGCGCTACGCGTATGACACGCTCGGACGCCTGGTGGAATCGATACGTCTCGACCGGAACGGACAGCCCGTCGAAGTGACCCGGATTGCATTGGACGATACCGGCCGAACGATCATGGTGGGAAGCGCTCGCTACCGTGCTGGAAAAGCCCAGGCCCTGCAATGGCGCATGCGATACACCTACGAGGGCGACAATCCGGCGCCGGTCGTGGTCGCCCGCCCGAGCGTGGTGCCGGGACGCGAGGTGGTGACGAACATCGCCTACAACGACCGCGGCCAGGTCATCAGCGTCGCCGAGCATGGCTGGACCCCATCGGGCAATCCGCAAGAACCGGCGTCGGCGATCCTGCGCAGCACCACCTATCGTTACACGACCATCAACGGCCGGAGCCTGCTGAGCGCAGTCGACGGCCCTGTCGACAGTGCGCAGCGCAAATCCCTTTCAGACATCGATAACACCCGCGCTGAATGGGACCGGGACGGTAACTACATCATCCGGCTGATCACTTCCGGCAAGGACTCGAGCACGCTGGAATACGATGCCGCGGGACGCGTCTCGCGGGTCACCGATGACGAGGGCAAAGCCACTAGCTTCACTTATAACTTCCGTAGCCAGCTTCTGGCCACCCGCTCAAACGGTGTGACGCGCGTCGTCCGGTACGACGCCGTCGGCAATGCGGTGGAAAGCGGCACAAAGGACATTGGTCGCGATGGCGAGGATGGCGTGGATAGCGACAAAACCACTGTGGCAAATGCGCGATTCGGTTTCGACATCGCGGGTCGCAACACCTGGATCGCATCGCCTCTGGGAATCATCTCGCGCAAACGCTACGACACCGAGGGCAACCTGCTTGAAGCGTCGACACAATCGGCACATTTCAGGCAAGCGCATTACTACGATTACGATTCAGCCGGACGGCTCGTTACCGGCATCGATCCTTCCGGCGGCATGCGCACGGCCGAGTGGGATGCGCAGGATCGGCCCGTGGTGGAAACCGACACGCTGGGTCGGCAACGCCGCCATGTCTACGATACTGCGGGCAATCTTGCCGAAACGATCGAGGCAGCCAATTCTATACAGGCGCATTGGCAGGATACGACCACGAGGTTCCAGCACGATCCGCTCGGCCGGACTACCGCCGTCATTGCACCGAGCGGGGCGATGACCCGTACGCTCAAGGATGATTTCGGCAGGACGGTTGCAATCATCAGCGCCGACAGCGGTACGGTCACGCGCGAATACAACGCTGCTGGCCGGTTGACCGGCAGTGGCGATGCGGTCGGCAACGCGGCACATTACGCCTACGACGTGCGCGGACGTCTCACCAGCCAGACGATCATTGACGCGCACGCCACGAACCCAACCGAAAAACTGGTTACCACCCTCTGGCGATACGAGGGCGCAAACCTCGTCGCGATCGACCATCCAGAGCAGTCCGAACGCTACCGCTACGATGATCAGGGTCGCCTCGCTGCCAGGGACGTGATCCTGCACCGCCCGCAAGGCGCACCATTCACCAGCACCACACAGTACCGGTACGATGCCACTGGCGCGCTGCAAAGCACCAGCCTGCCCGACGGCAGTACGTTGCTGTATCGCCGCAACGGCCAGGGCCAGGTCACGGCGGTCGAGCGCAGCCGGATGCAGACGACATGGCTGCGCTGGCTCCTGCCGGCGCAGCCGATCGTGCGCGACCTCGAGCGCGATATCGTCGGCCTCAAGTACGTCACCTACGGCAACGGGATCCAGACCCACTACCAGCGTAGCAAGGAGGGCATTCTCGCCCGAGTCGTCCACAGGATGCCGGTCACGCCTGCACCCCGCAGTCCGGGCGTCGCCGTGGGCACAGTTCTGGGAATCGGCGCCGCGCACGCAGCTGACGCCGACCAGAAAACCGTCGCCGCCCTGCAGGAGAAGATCGCATTCAAGCCGCTCCTTCCCGGCGCACTCGCCCTGCCACGCGATGCGCACGCCCTAATCGACCATCGCTATCTGTGGGATACGGAGGGCAACCTGCTATACGCGCAAGGTAAGGATGCAACGACCATTTACGCCTACGATGCGCAGGATCGACTGATCGTCAGCAAAGGCACTGCAGCAAGTGCTGCGGACGAGCGCACTCGGTCGACCACCAGCATCGCACGTTATTTTCACGACGGCGCCGGCAACCGCTTGCTCGCACAGGAAGGCATCAGCACTCCAGCCGATCTGGATACCGGCACGGTCAAGACCCTCTACGAGGCTGCGACCAATAGAGGAACAAAGCTCGCCGGTACGGATACGACGTACAACGCCAGCGGCCAACCCGTTCAGACCGGTGAGCGCAGCTACAAATGGGATGCAACCGGAAAATTGAGAACCGTTCAGAGAAAGGGTGAGCACCTCGCACGCTACCGCTACAACCACATGGGAGAACGCATCGGCAAGGAGGTGGATGGCAGAACGACGGGGTACCTGTATGAAGGCCGGCAACTCGCTGCCGAGCTCGATGATGGCGGCAAGATCACGCGCCAGTACGTGTACCTGGCCGACATGCCGGTTGCAGTCATCGACACGCCTGCAGGCATGCAGGCCGATGGCGCCGAGCCCACGACGTGGCAGGCGGTAGCGCGTGATCTTGCAACCTTGTGGCGTGCCTGGACTGGCTCAGGTGAGACGATCGCTTATCTGCAAAACGACCACCTCGGCGCAACCGAAGCGGTGAGCAACGCCGCCGGCCAGGTCATCTGGCGAGCCGCGTACGGCGCCTACGGCAACATCATCAAGAGCAGCGCGTCGGAAAACCCCGCGCCTACATCAGGATCATCCCGATTTCGCCTGAACCTGCGTTTGCCCGGGCAGTACGAAGACGCGGAGACAGGCCTGTACTACAACGACCACCGCTACTACGACCCGCGCACCGGTCGTTACCTCACACCGGATCCGCTGGGCCTGCGGGGCGGGATCAACAGCTATGCGTATGTTGCCAACAACCCGTTGAAATACACGGATCCGAGTGGGTTGATTTTGTTTGCCTTTGATGGGACTGGAAACAACAGCGACCGGGATTCCCGGAATATCGATTCGACCAACGTGGCGCTGATGTACGGCTTTTATGATCGGTCGATATCAGGGCAAGAGTTTGCGCGCTACAAGTTTGGTATCGGGTCCGACCCCCTAAAAAGTGTCGGCTCGAACGCAATCGAGCAAAGAATTGCAGAAGATGGCCACCTTCTTGTAACAAAGCAGTTGGATGCTTTTGATGACTACATCAGCATGAACCCCGATGTAAGGTTGACGATTCCAATCGACGTGATCGGTTTTTCTCGCGGCGCAGCAGAAGCGCGGGACTTTTCGAACAGGCTCATTGCCAGCTACAAGACAAACAAATTCGGGGCATATTGCCTCGACTTTCGCTTCATGGGCCTGTTCGACACCGTCTCTCAGTTTGGCCCGAACGGCAGCAAG